>JBBTHA010000149.1:0-5452 GCA_038060535.1 Elusimicrobiota bacterium
AACCGGACATTTCTATGCGTCTTAACTACAGGACATTTCTAAACGGCCTTGACACATTGAAAAGCGTTCATTGTTTTTTTTCAAAAGGAGTTTTGTACACTCTGGAAATGTTCACTCTCAGCCTCGCCCTCCTCCTTCTTACGTATCGCGTCGGGCCCGCCCACGCGGCGGACCGCCCGCTCAACGTCATCGTTGTCGACATCTGCTCGGCGCGAACCGACCGCATGGGCTCTTACGGATCGAAGGCCGGCCTGACGCCCGGCCTAGACGCCTTCGCCAAGGAAGCCGCGACCTTCGAGAACGCTTGGGCACAGTCGTCCTGGTGCCTGCCCAATTACGCGACTTTGATGACCGGACACCGCCCCGAGGTGCACGGCCTGGTGGCGAACCTGCCGTTTCGAGGCCTGCCCGACTGGGAGACGACGGTCGCCGAACGCATGCGCAACGCGGGCTATCGCACGGGAGCTTTCACGGCGGGGAGCTACACGCTTCCCGCGTGGGGCCTCGACCGGGGTTTCGACCACTATATCAACCGCTTCGACGCCGCGAATGCGCATGCCGGCCGTTTCTCCGAACTTGTCCCGGAGATCGACAAATGGATCAGCGCGAAATCCACCCAGCCGTTTTTTCTCTACACGACGGTCGATGATCTCCACTCGCCATACCAGGGAGACGCTTCGACTGAGACTTACGAAGGCGTCTCGCTCGACACCACGACCTTGGGGGTGCGCTTCTTCAGGGCTTACAACGGCACGCTGCCCGCGCCGGATTCGCCGCTGAGAGCCAAGCTCGAGGAATTCCGGCGCGATCCCCGCTCCCTGCCGGCCGTCGCTTGGCACTATGAGCAGGCCCTGCGGGCGACCGACCGCTCGGTCGCCCGTTTTCTCGAGGGACTCAAGAAACGCGGCGTGTGGGATGACACGGTCATCATCGTGACAGCCGACCATGGGGAATTATTGGGAGAACACGGCTTGCTCGGTCACACCGAGGGCCTCTACCAGCCGATCCTGCATGTGCCGATGTTCATTCGCGATCCCTCGCGCCCGAACTCAGCCGGCAGCCGGGTGCCCGCGCTTGTGGAACGCATCGACTTGGCCCCTACTTTTCTCGACATCGCCAATGCCCAAGACCCCTGGCTTGAGCTCCAAGGACGCAGCCTGAGGCCTTTGCTTTCGAATCCCCGCGCCCCTTGGCGCCGCTACTCGTACGCCTCCTCGAAGCGCAACCTCGACGTCGCCGCGGATTACACGATCGACGAGCGTGCGATCCGGGATGAGCGTTGGAAGCTGATTTGGTCCCTGCCCCAAGGCAATTGGCACCTCTACGATCTCAAAAACGACCCGATGGAGACCACCAACCTCGCCTCGAAACACCCTGAACAACTCGCGCGCCTGGCCTTCGCTCTGCAAACCGAAGCCGAGGCCGCTCGGCCTCACGGCGCGGGAAGGCCCTCGGGGCGCCTCGACAAAGATACCCGTCTGCGTCCCGAGGATCACGACTGAGCGCGGCGGCATTCGCGCTTTGCGCGCTCCTCGCCTCTGCCGCCGCCGCGAGTCCCGCGCGGCGCGCGCTGGTGGTCGGTCTCGACGGCCTCGACTGGGATGTTTTGCGCCCTATGCTCGCGGACGGGCGCATGCCCAATCTCGCTCGCCTGGCGGCGTCCGGTTCGACGGGAACGATGATCGTTCCGCCGCCGCTGCGCTCGCCGGCCATCTGGACTTCCGCGGCGACAGGGGCCTCCCCCGACGCGCACGGCGTCAAGGACTTTTTCATCGGAACGCGCCGCACCGCGAGCAGCGATCGTCGCGTCGAGGCGATCTGGGAATCGGCGTCGTTCTCCAGCAAGACCGTCGCCGTTGTCGGTTGGCTGGCGACATGGCCCGCGGAAGCCGTGCGCGGGGTGATCGTCAGCGACCAAGCGCTCAATCCTAACGTGCGCGAAGGCCGCGTCTATCCCCCGGACGCTTTGAAGAATTTTAAAACGTGGGCCGCCTGGGACGCTTTCGGCCAGGAATCCATGGAACGCCTCAAGCGGTTTATTCCCTTCGAATGGGTGCCCAGATACCCTAGGTACTGGCCCGAAGATTCTCCTCAATTCAAACGCCACGAGCTCGTCGCCAAGCGCCTGGCGTATATCTTCATGCGCGACGAGAGCCAGACCCGGATGCTGGAGTCATTTCTGCGCACCAAGCCCGACCTAGGCATGGTTCATCTTTGGGGCGGGGATTTCGTCTCGCACGCATTCTGGCGCGCGGCATTTGGCGATGCGAGCGCAACGGAACGCCTCGATTTCGGGAACGTGATCACCTCTTACTATCAATATCTTGACGAGCTCGTGGGCCGCCTGGCCCGCGCGGCAGGACCAGACACTCTGCTTGTCCTCCTCTCGGATCATGGCTTCACGTCTTGGACGCCCCCTCCCGGAGACACTCACCCCTTTTTGACCGGCAATCACACGCCGCAAGCCGTTCTCATCCTGTCTGGACCGGGCGTGATCCCCAACGCCCGCATGGAAAGCCCCCGAATCGTCGATGTGACTCCCACTCTCGAGCGTTGGCTGGGCATCGCACCCGTGAGCGGCCGCGAGGGCCGCGTCCTCGAGGAAGTTTTCCAACCCGGCTTTCTGCCTCCATCCTTGCCGCCCCGCGCCTCGACACGGCGCCCCGCGCCTTCGGCTCCAAGCGCCCTGTCCCCGGCGGAGATCGAGCGTTTGCGCGCCTCGGGCTACCTGCGTTAAAGACGGCCTGGGTTGACGTCGGGCCCGAGATTCAGTGAAGGCCCAGGTACGCCTTTTGCACCCCGGGATCCTTAAGCAAAGTGGCGGTATCGGACGAAGTCACGATGGTGCCGGTCTCGAGAACGTAGGCCCGAGAGGCTGCCCGCAGCGCCCGCTTGGCGTTCTGCTCCACAAGGAAGACCGTCACGCCTTCCTGGTTGATCCGGGAGATGATCTCGAAGATGGTGTCGACGACCACCGGCGCAAGACCCATCGATGGCTCGTCGAGCATCAACAGCTTCGGCGCGGCCATCAAAGCGCGTCCCATGGCCAGCATCTGCTGCTCGCCGCCCGACAACGTCCCGCCTAATTGGGCGCGGCGCTTTCCGAGCACGGGAAACAAAGTGAAGACATGCTCGTATTCCCTCTCCAGGTTCTTCTCCCGCCGGGAATAGGCCCCCATCTCCAGATTTTCCATGACGCTCAGCCGGGGGAAAATCCGGCGCCCCTCAGGAACCAAGGACAGGCCCATGCGCATGATTTGGTCTGGCGGCAGGCCCGGGAGGTCCCGCCCTTGAAAACGGACCCGGCCTTTGTCGGGACGAAGCAGCCCCGCCACGGATTTCATGATCGTCGTCTTTCCCGCGCCGTTGTTTCCGATGAGTGCGACCACTTCTCCGGCGCGCACTTCCAAGGTCACGCCCTTGAGCGCGTGAATTTTCTGGCCGTAGTAAGCGTGCAGGCCGTCCAACTCCAGCATGGCCGGAGGCTTCATGCTCACGCCGCCTCCTTGCCGAGGTAGGCTTCGATCACCCGGGGATCGGCGACCACGTCCTTCGGGGCGCCTTCGGCGATTTTCACGCCGTAATCGAAAACGAACACCCGGTCGGAGATATCCATGACCACCCGCATTTGATGCTCGATGAGCAGCACGGTCACTCCGCGCTCGCGGACCTGGCGCACCAGGGCCACCAAGTCGCGGCACTCCGTCGGGTTCATTCCGGCCGTGGGCTCATCGAGAATCAGCAGCCTCGGTTCACAGGCGAGCGCGCGCGCGATTTCCAGGCGGCGCTGGGCGCCGTAGGGCAGGTTCTTGGCCAGATCGTTTCCCAACGTCTTGAGCCCCACGAACTCGAGGAGCTCTTTGGCTTTAGCCTCGGTTTCCAGCTCTTCCTCGCGAAAGCCGCGGGTGCGCAGTAAAGGTCCCAGAAGGAATTGCGCCGTGCGCACATGGCGCCCGACCATGACGTTTTCCAACGCGTTCATGTGAGGGAAAAGGCGGATGTTTTGGAACGTGCGGGCGATGCCGTGAGCGACGATGTCGTGACTGGCCAATCCCCGGATCGATCGGCCGTTGAAAACAATCTCTCCGCGCGTTCCCGGATACACGCCGGTCAGGACGTTGAAAAACGTCGTCTTCCCGGCGCCGTTGGGTCCGATGAGGCTGACGATTTCCCCCTCGTGAATGGACAGGTTGACTTGGTCGACGGCCTTCAAGCCCCCGAAATGCTGAGCCAAATCCCTCACTCTGAGCAGTTCCTTGGTTTTCCCCTTCATGTGTTCAACTCCGCTTCGCGGCGGGAGGAAGGAAGCAGGCCCTGGGGGCGAAACAGCGTGACGAGAACCAAGATGAGACCGAAAAACAGGTAGCGGTAGTTGATCCATTCGGCCGACAAAGTCGCCTGCATCAAGGGCGGAACGCCGGCGAGAATAAAGGCTCCCAACAAGACTCCCGGCAAAGATCCCATCCCCCCGAGCACGACGATCGAGACCACCAGGATCGATTCCCAAAACACGAACGATTCCGGGGTCACGAACTGTTCCCACAAAGCGAAGAGGCCGCCCGCAAGACCCGCAAAGGCGGCCGACAGCGTGAAGGCCAGAAGTTTATAGTGCCGCACGGGAATTCCCGAGAGGCAGGCGGCGACCTCGTCCTCGCGAATCGCGATCCAGGCTCGGCCCACGCGCGAGTTCTCCAAACGCCGGGACGCCGCGTAGCCGGCCATGACCGCCAGAAGGATCAAAACATAGTACTGGACATTAGGATCGGACGAGAGGAAAGGAAGCGGCCGCCACATGGGAACCTGCATGCCTTTAGGGCCGTTGGTCAAGGCGTCGAGATTGTTGATGCTCAAACGAGCGATCTCGCCAAATCCCATTGTGACGACGGCCAGATAATCGCCGCGCAAGCGAAGGATGGTCACGCCCAATAATGCCCGGAAGAACAAAGACGCCACGACCGCCACAGCCAGCGCGAGGGGAGCGGGCAGACCGAGGCGCATCGTAATCGCCGTGGCATAAGCGCCTATGGCGTAGAAGGCGATAAATCCCAGATCGAAAAGGCCTGCGTACCCCAAAGTGAAGTTCAATCCCATCCCCAAAATCATGAACAAACCCACCACGCCTCCAACCCGGACCAAATACGGGGCCTCGAGGGCGCGGGCGATCAGCGGAAAGAGTAGCGCCGCCGCAAGCGCGATCCACGTCAACCAACGGGCATGAGGAGGTTTTTTCATACTTTCTCGGCTATCTTCTCGCCCAGAAGTCCCGAAGGCCGAACCAACAGCACGACGATAAGAACGGTGAACGCAATAACGTCTCGCCACTGGGCCCCGTCCGGGATGTACCCCGAGGCGAACACTTCCAGGAGCCCGAGAATGAAGCCCCCCAGCACGGCCCCCCGGATATTGCCTATGCCTCCGAGCACCGCCGCGGTGAATGCCTTGGCGCCGGGAA
>JBBTHA010000150.1:0-16510 GCA_038060535.1 Elusimicrobiota bacterium
ATGCCGCGTTCCTCGCGAAACGCGCGGTGGGCTCTTACCCCACCTTTTCACCCTTACCGCCTCGCGGCGGCGGTACTTTTCTGTGGTACTGTCCATCGACGAGGCTTCTGGGCCCCGCCTTCCCGCCTTTCAACGGGCGTCGCGCTCTTCGGAGTCCGGAAGTTCCTCCAGTCCTCGCGGACCAGCGGCCCTCCGGCCGTCCCTGAAATCATCACGCCGCGGCGGCGGCGACTTGCTCGGGCCGATACAGGATGCGCTGGCAGCTCTCGCAGGTCACAAGCGTTTTCAGCTTGGCCACTTCCAGCGTCATACTCGGCGATAAATTGATCTGGCAGGAGCCGCAGTGGCCGTCGACGACCGGCACGACCGCGTCGGGCTTCCCGCGCGAACGAATATGATTGTACACCTTCAAGTCGGCGGGGGTCACCGTCTCGGCCGCGACGTCCCTCTCGCTCTTGGACGCTCCGAATCGGCCCTTGGCATGAGAGAGCTCCGCCTCAAGCTTTTCTAAATCTTTCTTTGAGAACTCCTCGGTTTTCTTGAACTCCACCGTCGCGGCCTTTTCCTCGGCGCGGGCCTTGTCGATGCTCTCCATGATCACGAGAATCTCGGTCTCGATGCTATCGGCCTCCGCCTTTTCCTTGTTGATTTCGGCCTGCATGGCTTTGTAGGCGTCGTTGGACTTGAGCTCGTTAAGCTGCTCGGTATGCTTGCGCGCGGCCTCGTGCTTTGAGGCGACGTCAAGCTCCTTGGCCTTCTTTTTCTTCTCAAGCTCGATGATCGCGGCTTTGGCGGCCTCCACGTGCCGTTTTTCGCTTTCCAAGTCTGCCTTGAGCGCCGCGATGCGCGGCGGGACCGCATCGATCTCTTGTTGAATCGAGTCGAGAACCTTATCCTTCTCTTGAAGGGCGACCAGGGCGCGCAGGGCTTCTTTGGTTAAGGCCACGCCTTATTATAGTGGATTAAGCGCTCCTCTGAATAGGTCAAAGGACGCCGTCCCGTTGGGTCCTTCGACCCATGCGGCATCATTCGATTTAAAATAGGCTGAAACCATGAAATGTCTCTCAATGAGAAGACAAAATCTCGGTTTTCTTCTGTCCGCGAGGGTCCTCGCGCTCTGTTTGGCCCCCATCCAAGCCACCGCAGGAACGATCAGCGCCCTTCCCGCTCCCGGAATCAAAACCATCGTCGGCCCCGGCCCTGTTCGAACGGCGAACGTCCCTTCCATCCCGCTTTTGCCCCCATCAAGACTCGCGTTGTCCCCGGCCCTTTTCCCCGCGCTGACCCCCGCACCGACCCCTGCGGGGGTCAGCGCGATCCCGGCGCTCGCCGCGACACACTCGGATCCCCTCGAAACGCAGGCCGCCAAATCAGGAAAACACTTCGACGCCGCGGCCTCCAAGCCCGAACTCGGCGAAACCATCGTCCCGACGGACTCCCCCGCGGCACCCAGAACGCCGACGCTAAGCGCCCCCAGTAAAAAACTCTGGGCGCCCCAACCTCTGGACGCCCCCCTTCCAGGCGACCCGATGAATGTGACGATTCATCGCCTCTCCAACGGCATGACCGTTTACCTGAGCCCCAACCGCCAACAGCCGCGAATCACCGCTCATATCGCCGTGCGCGCGGGCTCGCGCAATGATCCTGCGGATTCGACCGGCATGGCGCATTATCTCGAACACATGCTGTTCAAAGGCAGCGAGCGCCTGGGAACAGTGGATTACGCCAAGGAGAAAGTTCACCTTGATCGAATCACGGCTCTCTACGAAGAGCTGTTCAAGGAGACAGAACCCTCGCGCCGGACGGCGCTCTACGCCGCCATCGACGAGGAAAATCAGAAGGCCTCCGCCTACGCCGTTCCCAATGAGTTCGACCGGCTCTACTCCAAGCTCGGCTTCACCCAAAGCAACGCCCACACCGATTGGGAAGAAACGGTCTACGAGGCGAGTTTCCCGTCCAACCGCGCCGAGACATGGGCTCGAACCGAGGCGGATCGATTCTCCCGTCCCGTTTTTCGTCTTTTCCAATCCGAACTCGAGGCGGTTTTTGAAGAGTACAACAAGGAACAAGACTCCGCGGATATGGCCGTCTTTCTCAAAAGCTTGGAGGAGACGTTCAAAGGCCACCCCTATGCCCGCACGGTCCTCGGCCTTCGGGAACACTTGAAAAATCCCTCTCTCGCCAAAATGTACGCCTTTTACGACGCCTGGTATCGCCCCGACAACATGGCCATCGTTCTCTCCGGCGATTTCGAACGCGAGACCCTGCTCCCCCTTCTCGAACGTTCTTTCGGGGCGTTGCGCGCGCGCGCGCCGTCCGCGCCGAACCCGCCGCCCGGACAATTCGATGACGCACGGGGCGCCCGGCGTTCCGAGATCTTCTTCCCGGGAGAAGAAGCGGCTGTTCTCGCCTGGAAAACGCCTCAGGACAACCATCCTGATCTCGACGCCTTGTCCATCCTTAGCCATATACTCATCAATGATCGCTCGGGAATCATCGACCGCCACTTGTCCCAGACTCAAAAGATAAAGAAGGCCCAAGGAGAATTGTTGCGGCTCAACGAGGGCGGCGCGTTCCTGCTCCTCGTCGCGCCCAAAGCGGGTCAAAGCCTCGAGGACGCCGAAAAGCTCGTTCTCTCGGAGGTGGACCGGATCAAAGCCGGAGACTTCTCCGAGCAAGATCTGCGCACCGCGATCACCTATTTCGAGGGCAATAAGAAGCTCAATCTTGAGTCCGATAAACATCGCGTCGGCACGATGGTCGATTCTTACATCAAAGGCCGGGATTGGCGACGCAATGTCGAGGAACTCCAACGTCTGCGCGGTCTTTCGAAGGAGGACATCGTCCGCGTCGCGCGCGCCTATTTCGGTCCCGACCGCACGGTCGTCTATCGACGCCAAGGCGAGAAGAAGCCGTCTCCCATCGAAAAACCCGACTTTACCGAGGTCAAGATCGATCCCTCCCGCGCGTCGACGTTCGCCGCCGAACTCGCCGCAATCCCCGCCCCGGAACAAAAACCTCGCTGGCTCAAGGAGGGGAGCGACTACGTCGTAAAATCATTCGATTGGGGCAAGCTGTACTGGGCGAAAAACACGCTCAGCGACCTTTTCTCCCTTCAACTCGTCATTCCCGGCGGCTTTAAAGCAGACCCGCGCCTGCGCATGGCGGAACAACTGCTCGCCGCCTCCGGAGCGGATAATGAATCCCCGGCCGAGTTCGAGAGGCATCTGGCGCGTTTGGGAACCAGCATGGGGTTTGAGTGTCTGGAGGATGAATGCGTGATCGAGGTCATGGGTCTTGAGTCCAACCTCGAGGAGTCCCTGCGCCTAGCGGCGGCGCGCTTCCTGCGCCCGAATATTCCGCCCGACGCCTTGAAGAATCTCGTCGACATCGAAATCGGCGCGCGTCAAGATCGTCGCCAAGATCCGGTCGCCCTGGGGAGGGCTTTGGGAGAATACGCCGCCCGCGGCGCCGGCAGCGCGGTCCTTGCCGACCTCAGCGCCCAACAGCTCTCCGCGCTTCGAACGCAAGACATTCGCGCCCTTCTGTCGGGACTGCTGCGGGTCCAGCGCCAAGCGCTTTACACGGGGACGATCTCTCCCGAAATAATCGCTTCCCTGTCAACCCTCGGAAATAAGACCTGGAAGGCGGCGCCGGCGCGCGCGCCAAAACGCGTCGGAACGCCCGCACGGCCCCAAGTCGTCTTCGTCCATCGCGCCGGCATGGCCCAAGCCCATATCGGCTTTCTCGCCTCCGACGGCCCGACCGATCCCGCCGAAGCTCCGATTCGGAGCTTATACAACGCGGTGATCGGAGGAATGGACGGGGTGATTTTCCAGGAAATCCGCGAAGCCCGGTCTCTGGCCTATACCAGCAAGGGTGAGTTGAAGCCGGGCAGCCGCGCGGGAGACGACGCCCAACTGTGGGGGTGGATAGGCACCCAATCCGACAAGGCGCTTGAGGCCGCCGCTTTGATGGCGGATATCCTTAAGCGGACGTCCTTCGAGCCGGAACGTTTCCAAACCGCCCTGTCCAATGTCGTCAGCTCTTACCGGTCCGAAGCCGTCCCATTTCGAGAAATCCCGGAGCGTCTGCTGGATTGGGAACGCGCCGGACTGGGAACCGGGGACCCCCGCCCGAAGCTGCTTGAACGGGTCCTCGCCTTGCGCCCTCAGGACTTGGAGGCTTTGGGCCGCCGCCTGCGAGAACGCACGCTGACCATTTTCATCGTCGGCGACAGGAACCAGATCGACATCGAAGGCCTCAGGGGCCTCGGCCAATTCCGGGAAGTCGATCCGGACGATATTTTCCCGCGTTAATTTTCGACCCCGTCCCTCTGGTGGTGGGCCCAAGCGCCTGTTAGAATACGGTGATGCTTCCGATCCCTTACCGGGACGAAAACCCGGCGCCAAGCCGCAGCACCGAAATCGTTTTGCTGGTCGCCCTGAACATTTTGATGGCGCCGTTGTGGGGATCGGCGGCGACGCTTGGCTTTATCCCCGCCCAGGCGACGTGGTACACCTGGATCAGCTCGCAATTTATTCACGGGGGCCTCGACCACTTGTTGGGAAACATGTGGACGTTGTGGTTGTTCGGAGACAACGTTTCCGCGCGGCTCGGCCGATGGTTTCTTCCGTTTTACCTCCTCGGCGGCTGCGCGGCCAATGGGTTTCAGCTGCTGCTCACTCCGCGCCTGTCGATCCCTTGCGTCGGGGCCAGCGGCGCGATCGCCGGGGTGCTCGGGCTTTATTGCGTGCTTTTTCCCCGCGCGCGCATGCATTGCGTCTATTTCACAAGAATCGCGTTCGCCACCTACAGCCTCAGCGCTCTGTTGTTTGCGGCTCTTTTCTTCGCCTGGCAAATCTTCCTTGCAGTCGCCCCCGCGACCGATATCGCTTACGGCGCGCACCTGGGGGGACTTTTCTTCGGGGTCTTGGTGGGCCTGGGGCTAGACGACACAAGCGAATCCGCCGGAGCCCTCGGCTCCTCCGGCTCCGCCGGGACGAGTTCGGCGTCGGATCCCACGGTGAAATCGATCACCGAGGCGCTCCTTGGTTCTGACGACGGGGCGGCCATCCAAGACTATGTGCGCGCCGTGCGCCGCGACCCCTACCTCGAGTTGAAGGAGGATCATCAGCTGGCCATCGCCGACAAGCTGATCTCCGCCGGTTATCCCCATCTGGCCAAAAGCGCCCTCAATAAGCTGACGGCGCGTCATTTTTCGAGTCCCAGCGCGCCGCACGCCTATATGCTCCTCGGTTATCTGGAGCATTTTTATTTCAAAGACTTCGACGCCGCGGAAAAATCATACGAGCAAGCCCTGATTCACACACAATCCAACCCGGAGACGGTCGCCGACGCGCGCAGACGGTCAGTCGCCGTCAAGGCGCTGCGCGAAAAAACCTTCGTCGAGTCTCCACGCGAAGAGCTCACGTATACGATCATTCGAGAAACGACGACGCTGCCTCCTCAGAAACGACGCACTGTGGCCGAAATTCTAGGAAGCGTCGAGCGCGCCGATTCGGGGCTATTGATGGAACACGCCTCGATGGCTGAGGCCGCGCGACTCTCGGAAAGACTGGAGAAATCCCGCGTCCCCGTCGTCGTCGTAGAAGACAGGATGATCATCGACTTGCCGGCCGCCCGTCTCCAACGCGACATGTCCGCAGATCGCGAGGGCATCACCTTCGACGCGTCAATCTTACCCTGGACGGACTGCCTGCTGATCGCCGCTGTGTCCCTCCCCTTGGCGCATGCCCTGCGCGCGCCGCTGGGTTTGATGGAAATCGAAGTCGATACCACTCTCTCTTTGAGAAACCTGAAGCTGGAGCGTCCTTTTTCGCCCCACCAACGTCAGCCTCTGGGCGGGCAGCTGCTGTGCTTGGAGGTGTTCGCGGCCAATCCTCTGAGGCGCCTGCGTTGGACGTCACAGAAGGATTTGCAGAACAACCCGGAATGCCTAGCTCGCTTCTTTGCCGTCGTGCAGGACGTTCTTCTGAACGCGCCGCATGTTCCCGTCAACTCGGGAGCTCAAGCGGCCTTCGATCGCCGCCTACCCGCCGAATGCGTCTTCAGCGGCGCGGCCGAAGCCGATCGCTACCTCCATTGGCAGCTCCAACTGGCCTGCGCCAGAAAACGGATCGTCGGCGCAAAGACGCCCTCTGAAACCGACGGCGTTTAGAGCTCGACTGCTCAAATCCCGGCGGAATGCCGGGACAAGGTCAGCGCCGCTGCGCGGCAACGCCCGCGCTTTCGCCCCCCGGCCGGGCTTTGGGCTGGCCCACGATTTTTTGGAATTCCTCGGCGTAAATCGTTTCGCGGCGCATCAACTCATCGGACACCCGCACGAGAAGGTCCCGGTGATCCTGCAAAACCCTGCGCGCGCGCTCCATGCCTTCAGCCAACAACCCTCTGACCTTGGCGTCGACTAGGCTCTTGGTCTTCTCGCTGGCCAGCTCGTTGTAGTTCTGCCCATGGAGGACGTAGCCCATCTCGTCGTCCATGCCAAAACGCATGACCATATCGCGGGCGATCGCGGTGGCGCCCTCGGAGTCCCCGGCAATGCCGTTGAATTTCTGGCCCGTCATCAGCTCCTCGCCCGCGCGGCCCCCCATGGCCACGGCGAGACGATCGACCAATTGCTCCCGGCTTCGCAGCATGAGCTCTTTTTCGGGGAGCATGAGGGTCACTCCCAAGGCGTTGAGACCGTGGGGAACGATCGTCACGGCCGTCACGGGATCGGCGTGCTCCAGGAAATGAGACACCAGGGCATGCCCCGACTCATGATAGGCGATGACCCGCTTCTCGCTGTCGAGCATCTCGGTTTTAACTTTCTTCCCCAGATATTTGCCCTCGATGGCCAAGTTGAAGTCGTCCATGGTGACGATTTTCGTCGGATCCTTGGCGGCTGGCGCGGCCGGTTTGGCCGCGGACGCGGTCGGCTTAGTTCGAGCGGAAGGCGCGACCGGTTTGGGCTGCGCGGCTCTCCAACGACGGCCCGCGCTCATCGCCGCGTCGTTGACGATTTGCTTGATATCGGCTCCCGTCATCATGAAGGTCCTGCGCGCCAGGACGGCCAAATCCACGTCCGGAGCCAAGGGCACTCCTCGCGTCCGGATGGCGAAAATCTCTTCCCGTCCCTTGACGTCCGGCGCTTTGATCGGAATGTGATTCTCCAATCGCCCGCCGCGCAGCAGGGCCTTGTCCAGCTTGTCTATGAAATTCGTCGCGGCGATCACGTGCACTCCGTCCTTGATCGCGCCGTCGAGCTCCACGAGCAGCGTGTTCAGGGTCTTGTCATCCTCATGATTGGCAAAGCCCCCCCGCGTCGTGCCCAAAGCGTCGATCTCATCGATGAAGATGATCGCGCCTTCCGGATGGGAACGGGCCTGCTTGAAAAGATCATGAATGCGCGACGTGCCCACGCCGACGAGCATTTCGGCGAAATCGGTCCCGCTGACGCCGTAGTAGGGGAGACCCGCCTCTCCGGCGACGGCCTGGGCGATCAAGGATTTCCCCGTGCCTGGAGGACCCATCAAGATGGTTCCCTTGGGACCCTCCCCATCCTTGATCCCGAATTCCCGGTACAGGGGCTTGTTCTTCAGATAGTCGACCAAGCCCTCGAGCGCCTCCTTGGCGTCCTGCAGGCCGCCGATGTCGCTGAAACGGACGTCGGGAACGCTGCGAGTGTAGCGAGCCTTGCCGAGCTGATCGTACTTGTCGCCCTGGGGGCCTTTCTTGGGCTCGCCCTGGTCTCGGGACTCTCCCTCGTCCTTTCGGACCTCTTGCTTCACCGACTCGGATTCCCGGATCACGGCGCTCGCTTTGGCGGCGCGCTGGGCGACGGCCTCCCGATCCTCCTGCGTCGCCCGCGACCAAGGAAGATCATTCTCCTTCTCCCAGCGCTTTCTCTCCACGTAATGCTGGTAGGGGTAAGAACGCTCGACCCGTCGAGCCACATACAAAACCAAGCCTATCGTCCCGATAAAAGCGATCCAGCCTAACAGCCAGGTCATGGGCGAATTCGAGACAAACGCGGTCTGGGAGGCCGCAGGAACCGCTAGGGCGGCCGCCATAAGACGAGACGACGCCCGGCTGAGAAAAGTCGGGTGACGGGCGAGGGCGTGGCCCGAAATCACGACGGGAGATTCCGACTCGCTCTTGGACAAATCGTACGCCCGGTTTAACTCAAGGGGCTCGTCATTTTTTTCCGCGGCGCGCGCCAGCGCCGCCCCCAGCGCGCGCGCCTGGGACACTGCGGCAACCGGAACCCGAGGCCCGACAAGGGCGGGCACGCCGAGCGCCGCAATCGGCCGCACCGCCTCCATGGGCATCGCGGGCCGCGCGATCGTCAGCGGCGCGAGACTCGCCCCGATTACGGGCGCCCGAACGACAGCGCTCAGAGTGCGCGCCGTAAGCGGCGCGGGCAGGATCAAAGAGGCGACGATGGACCAAAGAAGCGCTATTCTCATGATAGGCCCCTATTTTAGCCGTGTTGCCCGCTCCGCCAGGAGAGGCAATGGTCCTTTCAAACAGGCCTCAAAAGGCCCCATCCCGACTGGGTCCAATGGACCCTCGCCCCTATTCGTTCTTTTCGCTGCGCGTTGAAACCAGGAACGCGGCCAGGGCGTTGACCTCATCGGGCCGCAAGACAAGGTCCGGCATCTTCCCGAACGCTTGGCCGTCTTTAGGAACTCTCAAATGCTTCTGAATTGCGATCAAAGATGCCCTGCTGAATACCCCGTCGAGACTCGGAGCGGACTTTCCCCCGGAGCCTTTGAGCGAGTGACAGTGCCCGCAGTTGAAAATTCGATAATATTTTTCACCGTCGGCAACCAAGGCTTGTCCGCCGTGAGCGCGCCCCGGAGCGCCCTGACGGGTTCCTTGAAGCTTGATTTCGCGGGCGAGGCGCTGTACGGCCAGACGCGCCGGCTTATTGCCGGGATCGCAGCGCACGATGGCTTGAAACGTAAGCAAGGCTTCGTCGCTGCGTGATTGGACGTAGAGGGTGATGGCGTTCGAGTAGGAGCGCTCGAGGAATTCCGCGTCGGCACAAGGGCTGGAAAAGGCCGAAGCGGCCGACAACATCAGGATACACGCGATCGCAGTCATCATGTCAGACTCAAGATGAGCATGGTCGTCATTTTTTCGCCGCCGGGGCCCGCGCCTCGATGCCGAGCTTGACGAAAATGCGAGACGCCAAGTCCTCGGACGCCAGGCGGGCGGCGACGCTCGCGGCCTTTTCTCGAGCGACCGCTTCCACCGGATCCAGGGCCGACGCTTCCCGAACGTGTTGAAACACTCCCTTCGTCTTCGTCTCGGAGACGTCCAAAACGACCCGGGCCCTTCCGGCGCTCAGGCCGGCGACTCCGGAATCGGCCAATACGAAGACGTTGGCGCTTGCGCGGATCGAATAATCCGCGTCCGCGGCGCTCTGTTCCAAAGTAAAGCCGCGTTCGCTCAAATGGGCCTCTATAACCACCGAGAGATTCTTGTCCTCGCAGAGAACCGCAAGGCGGACGCCGCTCGCGGCCGAAGACGCCGGCTTGGGCGGATGGAAAAGAACCAGCGCTCGAATGCGGATCTTTAGAAATCCCTCCTCCTCCCGTTCGGAAAGAATTTCGTAGTTCCGGATATAGCCGCCGATGTTGGCGAGGATTTTTTGCTCGGAAGTGACGGCCGCTTCAACCTTGGTCGTCGCCGACACGGAGACGCCCATGACCTGCTCGACGGCGTTTTTCTGCGCTTCGGCGATCGCCCTTCGCTTGGTTTCCAGCGGGTTGGCCGAGTCGATGGGCGTCCAGCCCTCCGCCTCGACCACGCGCCCCTTGCCGGGACCGCCACGGAAGAGGGCGCGGCCGCATCCCGTCAACTCCGCAGCCAAACAGAACAGGACGAGGGCGAGCCCTGCGCGCCTCATTGAAATTTGACGCCCATCATTTTCTCGAGACGCGCTTTCGGCAGCCGCAGGGTCGCCACGCAGCCGTTATCGGCGGTGAATTCCGTCTTGAGGACCTCAGCGCCTTTGATCGCGTCATTGACGCGGGCCTGAAGGGTCGAATCGGTCTCTATGGCGCGTTGGACGGTGATCCCACCTTCCAAAGTGACTCCTTTGATCATCGACAGCAGTTCGTACTGCGCCTTAACGATGGCGGCGTCGCGCGCGAGCGACTTGCGCTGGATTTCGGTCGCCATCGCGGGGTCGGAAGCCCCGATGCCGATGGCTTCCAGGTACGCTCCTTGGGCGGGCTTCTGGTCGATCACGGCATCGACGCGTCCTCCATGAACGCGGCTCGCCACTCCGCCGCAAGCGGCCATGACGAGAGCGCAACCTAAAGCCACGGACAGGGACGATGCAAAGGCAAAACGCGAACACAGCGCTCGAAAGTCAGGCGAAATCAATATTCCTCCACTAATTACGAAAGTATATACCCCGATGACCGACAGATCAAGTCGCGGAATTGTTTCCGGCCTGGAAACCCTCCCTTCCGGGGGGCGATCTACGGGCAGGTCAAGCTGCGGCTATTTGTGCGACCAAACGGCGAGCTCGTTCCCGCTCAGATCTTTGAAGTGGAATCTCCGCCCTCCAGGAAAGGAGAAGGGCGGCGTGCTGATCGACCCTCCGGCAGCGATAACGCTCTTCATACTGGCGTCGAGGTTATTGGAGAAGAGGACCACAAGAGGACTCCCGCCCGGGGCGGCATTGGCGACCTGCCGTAAGCCCCCGGCTTCTTGGCCCCCTCCTTTTTGAATCCCCGCGTAATCGGGTCCATAGTCGTTGAACTTCCAGCCGAACGCGGCGCCATAAAAGGCTTTAGCTTTCTCAAGATTGCTGACGTTGATCTCGATGTAATCGATGGAATGATGAACGTTGTTCTGAGCCGCCATGAGGCCTCCCGGAAAACAGAGTTGGGCAGTGAGCAGAATCCTGTAAGCGGGTCGCATTTTATCTCCGGAATCCCTTGTGGTCATAGTAGCAATTCGCCCCCTCATCCCCTGAAAAAATAAAGCCAAGAAGTTTTCTTCGTCTGGCGTTGTAAAGTGGTGGGCAGTACAGGATTTGAACCTGTGACCCTTGTCGTGTGAGGACGAACCGTGGGGTTTACGGTTCTTCCTCTGGAGTGTCTATTTTCGCCTATTTATCGTCGATAAATCACTTTGCCTGGGATGCATAGGCTCACATCCGTTGACACCCGTTTTCATCATGGCGGCCTAGCAGCCCGTGGCAAAAGTCCCAGACGATCCCTGGGAGCTATGGCTTGAACGCAATGGCGCCTTGAGGCGCCAGGATTTTCGCTTTGCGAAAATCGGAAGGGACCGACTGATCCCCAGGAGAGGCCGCAGCTGTTGTTGACAGCATATCCCTATAACTCAACCAATAGGCTAATATGCGCTTGTGGCGAAACAATATCCAGAAACTTTGCTCGATTTTGAACAGCGCTTCCGGACCGAAGATGCTTGCCGTCTCTACCTGATGGGACTTCGCTGGTCCGACTAGACGTCAGCTTGATCATTACTTGAATGAGTTCGTTTTTCGATTTAATCGCCGAAAATCGGAATATCGCGGGATGCTCTTTTATCGTCTTTTGCAACAATCAGTGATTACTAAGCCTGTACCCTATAAGAAGATCATCGAGGCGTAGTTGAGTTATAGGGATATGCCAATGTTGACAACAGCTGAAGTACCCGTTGTGGATAACCCCACAAACAAATTTGTTAGAACGAAAATTCACGTTGTGCCAAAGCTCCAATTCTCCGCCGAAAAAAAGAAGAAGGTCGCACGCCTCGTAGAAACGGCTACATCAAGTCGATAGCTTCGACTCCTTAGCCGGCCTGCCGAGTCCGCTTGGTTTTACTCACTTGAACTCTGACCATACTCATTTACGACCCCCCCAGACAGGACAAAAGACCCGCCTTATTTAGCCGTGATCACGACGGCCGTTCGGGGAAAGAAGTAATCCCAAGGGATGAGATCGACGCCGCCGTGCTCGGAGTCGTAGATGAGGGCGAGCTTGGCGCCCTGTGCGTTTTGGCCGCGCGCCAGGACCGTGATCGCGTGATTGCTCGGGCGCTCCGCGTGGTGGGATATCGACGCGACGACCGCCCGCCCTTGCTTGAGCTCATCCTCGATTTGATCGCGGAGAGCCTTGCTTTCGGAGAAGAAACGGGCGCGGTCGCCCGAACCCCAGAACGCGGATGCATAGGTCTTGTCCACCGTTAATCCCACGTCGAGATTGCGGGCGGAGAGGCCGGCCCGCCTGGCCGTCTCCATCATCTCGCCGGTGGCCAGACCGCTCATGTTCGGATGATCCATCATTTGAAGGTGGTCGTATATTCTTTCGTCGCTTGATTGAGACCCGCCTCGGTAATAACGCGCGAGCGTCTTGGGCGAGTTCAGGCGCGCTTGAAACGTCTCTTGGAGCAGTTCGCCAGATATTCTTTTGGCCTCATCGGGCGTCAGATTGACCCCACTCGCCGCGGCGCAAGCGGCGACGGCATAGCGCGCGCAGGTCTGCTCCAGGCCCTGGGAACCCAGTTTTTTGATTGACTCGATAGTTTCCACCGGGACGCCTTCCAGTTCGCCGACCAGCTTGAAATAAGCGTGCTCCCCCGACTCGCGGCTCAGGTGCGCCAGCTGCGGTCCGTATTCGAGCTGGTCGTCGAGACTGTGCGGCGGCTTGGCCAGCGCTTCCTCGATGGTCGCAAACCTCGATCGGCTCAAACGTCCGGCACCCAGGGCGGTCCGCAGCAGCGGGCGCGCCGCTTTTGACAGCGTGCTGCCGAAGATCGGGACAAAGCTCAGTCCCAGGGAGATCCTGTTGCCTAAAGTGTCGTTCTGAGAAATCTCCCAAGCCCCGTCGCCGATAGCGAGAAAAGGATTTAAGGAGCCGATGATCGTTCTGGCGATCTCGACGCGGTCCTCGTAAAAGATCATGGCCGCATGCCGCAAGCCGTCTTGCGCCAGCTCGAGGGTCGGCGGCGCTTCCACGCCCGGGCTCGGGGGAAGGACGCGCTGGACGCGGCCGAATTGATCGACTTGGACGATGCGAGGAGTCGCAACCGCCTCGCGCACGGCGAAGGAAGCGCCCCCGTCCGGCAGGTCCGGCTGCGAGGCGACACGGAATTCCCGGCGGAGCGCTTGAAACTGCGCGTTGACACGCTGCTCCCGGGATTCCTGTGGTTCCGCGGCGGACAGCAGTCCGAGTCCGAAGAACCCGATGGCGGCGCAGGTCGCGCTGAGGGCGGGCATATCGGCGTCAGTATGGCCCCGCCGCGGGCGAAATGCAAGGGGACGCGAGCCACGAAATACATCGACCGCGGGCCGTTTTCCCGATCTTAAAGTTAGTCTTTAGCGCCGTGATCCAGTTGAGAAATCGTCAGACGGGTTGGGGCGGCGGGAGGGGTCGGTTTCGAAGTTTAATTGCGTCAATGTTTTGCGCACGTGAAAGGCTGGTTGAATGAGACGGGATACAGGTCTTTGCGAGACAATGTGTTTGTATCTTCCGCTGAAACCGCACAGGCTATCTTGCGCATTCGCTCCCAATACCCCGCGCGTCGTTTGAAATTGTGATGCGCACCGCGATCCGACCATTCATATTCAAATTCCAGCAGCTTTGGTAATTGGTTGCGCAAGACGGGAGCAAGCGCCGCAAGCGTATTTAAGATCTCCGGCGCGATGTGGTCGTTGCGATATTGCCGCTTGAGGTAATCAATCAACCCGCCCGCAAATGTATCCGCTTGTTTTGGCAGTGCGGCTGATTTTTTCAGCATTGGGATCGCGACTTCCCCGATCGGCTCCATTTCGAAGAACACCGCCAACAAGGAAGCCGTTTGCGCCTCACTCAGGTCCGGATACTGGAGCAGCACATACGCCGCATATCCGCGCTTGTTCACGTGCAGGTCTTTGTTTTGAACGATGGCTAGCAATTCCGGACGAATGGACGCGGCCTCTTTCTGAAAGGATGAGTTTGTTACATGCTGAGCCAGCCGCAATCCGGCGCCCTGCTCGGTGAATCTAAAATCCCCTTTGAGAGTGTTCACAAGGTCAAAAACGGCGCGCGGATCCGATTTCGTGGGGGAAAGCCCTAACCCATCTGCGCGGATTTTCCTTAGGCCGCCCCGTTGATTGACGCGTACGGTGCAAAGAAAATCACCGTGATCGGGCCCGGTGTCGCAGCAACCATAATCAGGCTGCAATTCAATTTGTTCGCTTCCCGGCAGCCGGCAAATATACTCATAGGACACATAGCCCGTTTGGCCATTCGCGGTTTCAACGATACAGCCCGGCTGTCGCATGCCTGAGCCATCGTGCACCGGGGCATATGATTTTTTGATGGTGGTGCTGAAAGGTTTTGGCGCAGACTGTTTGGCACAATCAGCCGCGGCGTGCGCGGCAACAAGCGCAACGGCCAACACGGTGATGAATCGGATAGCGGCATTCATCGCGTTGGGCGAGAAGCGGCGTCGTTCAACGGACCAGGATGCCGGCGATCGTCGCGGTCATGAAGGACGCGAGCGTTCCGCCGATGAGGGCCCGTATGCCGAGCTTGGCCAGGTCGCCGCGCCGGCTCGGGGCCAGCGGGCCGATCCCGCCGATCTGGATGCCGATCGACAGGAAGTTGGAGAAGCCGCACAGCGCGTAGGTCGCGATCACGATCGAGCGGTACTCGAGCGCCTGCGGGTTCGCCTTCAGTATCTCACCCAACTGGGCGTAAGCCACGAACTCGTTGAGGACAGTCTTGACGCCCATCAGCTGGCCGATGGTGAAGCAGTCCTTCCAGGGAACGCCCATCACCCAGGCCAAAGGCGACAGGACGTAGCCCAGGGCACTCTCGATCGTGAAGCCCGGGAATCCGATCAGGCCCAGGGCGGAGGCGAACAGGAAGTTGGCCAGCGCCAGCAGGGACATGAAGGCAACGAGCATGGTCCCGACGTTCAAGGCCAGAGAGAGCCCCGCGATGGCGCCGTTGGAGGCGGCGTCGATGATGTTGATCGACGGGTCCTTGTACTCGAGCTTCACGCTGCCCGCGGTCTTGGGCGTGCCGGTCTCGGGGATCATCACCTTGGCGAGCGCGAGCGCGGCCGGGGCCGACATCACCGACGCCGCCAGAAGATGGCCCGCGATGTCGGGGAAGTAGGGCTGCAGCATGCCCACGTAGGCCGCCATCACCCCGCCGGCGACCGTCGACATGCCCCCGACCATGACGCAGAACAGCTCGGACTCGGTCATGTCCTCGACGTAAGGCTTGATGAGCAGGGGCGCCTCGGTCTGGCCGACAAAGATGTTGGCGGAGGCCGACAGGGACTCGGCTCCGGAGGTGCCCAGGAAGCGCTTCATGACCACCGCGAAGAGCAGGACGACCTTCTGCATGATCCCGAGGTAATAGAGGACGGACATCAAGGAAGAGAAGAAAATGATGGTCGTCAGCACCTGGAAGGCGAAGAAGAAGCCCAGCGAGCCGGCGCCGCCGGGGGAGATGCCCAGATTGCCGAACAGAAACCTGGCGCCCTCCTGTTGGAAGCTCAGGAGCTTGACGACCACGTCGTTCATGCCCGAGAAGAACCAGCGGCCCGGGGCGGTGCGCAGGACGATCAGGGCGAAGACGAACTGAAGCACGCTGCCCCACACGACGGGCTTCCAATTGATGTGCTTCTTCTTGCGGCACAGGAGCCAACCCGCGCCGACCATCAACGCCGTGCCGAAAATGCTGACCACCTGCTGGAGATTCATGCCGTTCCCCCTCCGGGATTCGAGGAATATTAGCATAGAGCGCGATGGGGGGGCCGACTGTTCAGGTTCAACTCTCCAACAACTGTCCGGCGGCCACGAGCGAGCGCGGCGCGCGACTATTACGCGCGGTTGTAGAGGCCCCACGCCCCTCTTTTGAGGTTCCAGATTGGAACCTCAAAGATCTCGCCTCAACCTCTGTGAGTTGGAAAGCAAAGTCTTTCGGAAAACGGCCTCGGTCGCTTTCGCTGAATCAGCCATACTCAATATACGATTCAGCACCCCTTTTTTTCCCCAATAGATCTCTGCTCGAACCGAAAAAGGATAATGCCCGCATATCGAAGCGATCAATATGCGAGCACTCGTAAAGATGGTGGGGAGTGACAGACGCTCTTAGAAATTGGTTTTGGACGAAATAAGAAATTAACCCGTTCAATTTCCCATTTTGAAGGAGGAGTTCAGGACAATTCTCGAACTTTTTAATGAGCGACTGTCTTGTGCTTCCCGAGACTCTCAATGAGCCCTCGAGCCGAATGGGTGAGCGTTTGCAGCGGCTCGTTGGGCCAGATGACACTCGGCGCCGAAGAAGCTCCGCCTTCAATAAGACGAGCGCGTCTAGTCGGGTCCAGCAGTGTCGTGCCCAACATGATCCAGCTCCCGGTCGTCTAGGATCACCGCCACAAGCTTCATCGACCCCCCCGCACTTCTCGCACCTCACGGGGTCAACCTGGTCGGTAGATGCCTGAGGCCTCGCCCCTAACGGCGGCTTGTACCTGGCTCCCC
>JBBTHA010000151.1:0-22263 GCA_038060535.1 Elusimicrobiota bacterium
TCCGGCCAGCGACAACCGCAGCACCGCCTCCTGACCTAAACAAGCAGGATTCTAGAGAGACGGTGCTTCGTTTTTCAGGGAGTCTGGCGAAAACGACTCCCGAGCGATCCCGATAAGGGGCGAGCCGAACGCGGCTCCCTCATCAGAAGAGAGTCAACTGAAGATTCCGGGTTAAACGCCCCTTAAGAACACTCGGAGTGGCCGCAGTCGTGGCATGTCGGTCCGGAGCAGCCCGATTCGTGCGAGACGTTGCGCGAAAAGCACTTGGGGCAATGCTCGGCGGCGGCCGTTTCCGGTTCGGCGCGAGTGTCCCCACCCGGGGTCTCGATCCACCCCGTTTTCTTGAGATGGGCGCGCAGGGCGATGGCGATCGCGTGGGGAATGGAGTCCACGCGTGAGGGCCCGAGGCCGACGGGGCGGTCGCCCTTGACGGAGTTCAAGTGCTTGAGCAGGCGCAGGGGATCGCCGCCTTCGGCGAGATATTTCGAAATGAGAATGCCGACCAGCGAGGTGAGGCCCGCGATTTCCGTTCCCAGGGGAGGGATGTTGGTGAACATCTGGAACGGTCCCTTCTCATCGTAGTTGATGTGCACGTGCAGGGGGCCGTAGCCGGTGTGGATTTGGAAGTATTCGGCGTCAAGGCCCAGCGCGGCCTGAGGGGCGCGGCGTTTGGCTTTCGACGGGGCCGAGGCGATGTTGAGCACTTGCTGGGCCTTCGAGCCGTCGCGGTAGACGGTGATGCCCTTGCAGCCGAGGTCGTATGAGAGCAGATACGCCGTGCGGATGTCGTCTGGGGTCGCTGTCTCGGGCAGGTTGATGGTCTTGGACACGCCGTTGTCCGTGTGCCGTTGGAAAGCGGCCTGCATGCGGACATGCGTTTCGACGTTGACGTCGTGGGCGGTGGCGAACAGGCGCTGAATTTTCTCAGGGATCTCGGAGACGCCGTAGGCGGATTTGTGGTTTTCGTTGACCCTCTTCATCAACGTTTTCTCGCCCAAGCCGAACCAGTCGTTTTTCTCGGCCATTTCCTTGAAGAGCGGATTGACCTCGAAGAACACGTCCTTGTCCTCCGGCTGCTTGCCGGCCTTCATCAGCTCCAGCGCCTTGGCGTTGTAGCGGGTGTAGGCGATCGCGAAGAAAGGCTCGATGCCTCCCCCCTGCAGCCCGGCGGCGATCGCGATGGTTCCGGTCGGCGCGATCGTGGTCCGCGCGCAATGGCGCGGGGCGCGAGTTTCGCCTCGGTAGTGCTTGGACTCGGGGTCGTAGGTCGAATCCTTCCAGTTCGGAAACACGCCGCGTTCCCGGGCGATCTTCTCCGAGGCGTCAAGGGAGGCGCCGTTGATGAACGACATGACTTTGTCGCCGAGCTTGAGCGCTTCGGGCTCGCCGTAGGCGACGCCGCTCTTGACCAAGGCCTCGGCCCATCCCATGACGCCCAGGCCGATGCGCCGGTTGCTCTTGGCGAGCTGCTCGATTTCGGGCAGCGGGTAATTGTTGACTTCGATGACGTCTTCCAGGAAGCGGATGGCCAGCGCGACGGTTTCCTTCAGGCGCGGGAAATCCCAGCGTCCGGCGCTCAACTCTCCGTTGACGAAGGCCCCGAGGTTGAGCGAGCCGAGGTTGCACGGCTCCCAGGGCAGCAGCGGCTGCTCGCCGCAGGGATTGGTGCTCTCGATCTGGCCCAAGGCGGGCGTGGTGTTGGAGCCGGAGGCGTTGATCCGGTCGATGACGACGAAGCCCGGATCGCCGGTTTTCCAGGCGAGGTCGACCATGGAGTCGAACACTTCCTTGGCGCGCAGCTTGCCCGCCGGTTTTCCCGAGCGCGGGTTGATGAGGTCGTATTCGGCGTCGGCGACGACCGCGCGCATGAACAGGGCGTCGACGGCCACCGAGATGTTGAAATTTTCCATGACGCCGGCCTGAGTCTTCATGCGGATGAAGTCCATGATCTCAGGATGATCGTAGCGCAGGATGGCCATGTTGGCGCCGCGGCGGGTGCCGCCTTGCTTGACGACGTCGGTCATGGTGTCGAAGAGCTTCATAAAAGAGAGCGCGCCCGAAGCCACGCCCTGGGTTTTCTTGACCGGATCGCCCTTGGGCCGCAGCTGCGAGAATGAGAAGCCGGTCCCGCCGCCCGATTTCTGGATCATGGATTGCGCGGCCAAGGATTTGGTGATGCCCTCCATCGTGTCGGGCACGGGCAGGACATAGCAGGCGGAGAGCTGCTGGAGCTCGCGGCCGGCGTTCATGAGCGTCGGGGAGTTGGGAAGAAAATCCCAGTGCGCCATGAGGGAGTAGAACTTCGCCGCCCATTCCTCGCGCAGGGCCTTGGCTTCGGAATTTTTCGCGCAGACTTTCTCGAGGTTGCTCATCAAACGCGAGAAGTTCGCCTGCCGCGCGTCGTGCTCGAGAAGGCCGTGGTGAAACAGCATCATGCGTCCGGCGGGCGTGGAGCCCGTCGCCGGCACCGGCATGACTTTTCTTTCGACGCCCGCGAAAACTCCCCAGGCCTCGGCCTTGGGATGCGCGAGGACCTCGGCCAGGGCGACGTTGCGCGCCACTCCCAGGAGCCAAGATTCGACCGAGGGAGTGTCACGAAGATATTTATCCTTGATGACCTTCAGCTGGTTCTCGGACAGCCGGATCTTGGAATGGGATTGCGTTTTGGTCATGGGAACCTTCCTTTGCGGAGATTGAGTCCGGTGAGTTTAACAATACGACGCGCGTTCGTCCAGCGTCAATCGAGCGTCGGACGCACGAAAAATTCCGCCCCGATTTTTCGCGCGAAAGCGGCCAGCGCGTCGAGATTTACTTCGGGAAGATCGACGGCGGTCACGCGCGTCTTGATGCCCGCGGCCACGCAGCAGCGCGCGAAACTTCGCGCCGCCTCGAAGCCTTCCTTGCGGAACTTTCCCGCGGGACGATGAAGCTCGAGCCACTGATCCGGATCGGCCGTGTTGAGGCTTATGGATACGGCGTCGAGATAGCGGGACAGCTCGGGCGCGATGTCTCGACCCCAGATGAGGCTTCCCAAGCCGACGGTGTTCAGGCGCTGGCGCAGGCCCGGATGCAGCCGTTTGAGATGGAACCCGACCGCGTTCATCACGTCGAGACGGTAGGTGCATTCTCCGAATCCGCAGAATACGGCCTCGCGACTGGGACCGTTGGATCGCAATCGGGTTTCGATTTCCTTAATAACCTCATCCGGAGCGGGTTCCGGCCCGCTGATTCGAAGATTCTTGTTTTTAAACACGTAGTCCCAATCCGTTTTGACGCAAAACCGGCAGGACACGGGACAGCGATTGGTGAGATTGAGGTACAGCGCCTGGTTTTCCTCGTAAATGATCATGAAGAGGCCTGGTCGGTCGAATCGTTTTGCTTGGGGCAATTCCGCCGACGGAGGATCGCGACGTCTCATTCTACCACACTGCTTGGCCGGATAGGTCCTAAGACTTATCCGAAATACCCGAAAGCCCCATGTGCGGTCTGCCCGGCATGTTCCATCCTTGTGTAGGGGAGACCATGAAGGCGGCATCCGTTTTGACGGCGATTCCGATTTTGACCTGCCTTTGCGTCCCGGCGTTTTCGTCCGCGCTTTTTGACCGAGCAAACGCGCCGTCGCCCATCGAGCCCGCGACCTCCTTTAAGATGGCGTCCTTTTATCCCTACGGTGACGGGGCCCTTGGGAAGAGTCCATTCGAGAGGCATCTCCCCCAGGAGTCTCTCGATCGAGCCTTTCGCTCCAACGTCTTGATCGAGACGGGCGAGAGGCACGAGGAATGCTCCGCGGTCCTGGTGTCCGGGCGCGGACACGCCCTCACGGCCCTTCACTGCGTGGAGTCCTGTTTCGAGCGCGCCGGCCTTATGGAAAAAATCGTCCTGCGGGGCCCCGACTATTCTCATGGAGAGTTTCGCCGGGTCAAGAGCCAAGCGCCCGACGCTCTGCGCTGCGGAGGGAACCGCGGATTTAAGATTCTCGCCTCCGGGCCCGGGCATGTCGTGGAATTTTATGACGGGAACTATTCTGCGGAGGAACTGGCGGAGCTCAAGAGGTTCATTGCCGGTGATTTCGCCGTGATCGAGTTCGACTCCGTTCCTCCGGCCTCGTCTTGCGTGCCCGCGGCGCGCGCGCCCATCACCGCGGGCCAGCCCATCTGGAGCGTCGGGCACCCATCGCAGACGCGCAGGGGCCAGGACGATTCCGATGGGGACCAGTCGTTCTTGACGTCCGGGAAAGTCATCGCCTCCGTGCTCGAACATCCGCAGGCGCCGTCTTGGAAGCCCGAGCAAAGATCGCTGTTGGATGAGGTATACCGGAGTCCGGAAATCATTCTGAGCTCCCTTGATCTTGTAGACCGGATGAGCGGAAGCATGGCAATCGACGCGCGAGGCGAGCTTGTGGGCTTGAACTCCGGGAGTTTGGTCACGCATCAGAACAGCGAGCCCTTCTTGCCCACGATCCGAGTGTTCATAGACAACAACGCCCGCTCCCTGCGGGTCGGCCACATCGCCGCGGAGGTGAAGTCCCTCCTGGGACCCGAGCGAGCCGCCGAAATATTCGACTGCCGTCGAGAGGAGTTGGAATGAAAATGAGAGCGAGCTTGTTGTCTTTGGCGTTGGCGGCGGCGGGAATCTGCGGCGTCAACGGTTTCGCGCAGGGGGCTGCGTCCCAGATGTCAGAGATCATAGAGGTCAGCGGAGACCTGGAGGACGGCACCGTCGCGACGATGCAGGTCGATTCCGGACAGCTGATGAAGGCGTACCTCAAGAGGTTCCCGGACGCCCGGTTCATTGTGTTCGCCGAGGACGAGCAGAAGCGCCAGCATTTGACCGCGCCGGACCTGCAGAAAGTGTTCACTTACAGGGAGCTGCTCAAACTCCTGGAAGACGACGTCGAGCGCTGATCTAGCGCAGGATTTTCAGCGCCGCGTCGATCGCCGGGTCGGTCATCCGAGCGTTCCGTTTCACGCCGAAGAGATCGTCGCTGAGTTGCTGGGAGAGCTCGGCCGAGGCCGCCTCGCTCATCGCAGGCAGGAGGATGGTCGGCTGGATGCCGACGCCTTCGACGGGATGTCCTTTGGGGGTGAAAAAACTGTCCGTCGTCAGCTTGAGGGCGCAGTCCTTCAAGAGCGGGGGCACGGGTTCTCCGGTTTTTAGCTGCGCGATCGGCGTTCCGACCGAACCCGGGCCGAGCCGAAAAATGGTTTGGCGACTGCCTTTTCCGAGGCTGGGGCGGCCGATCACCGCGCGCAGGGGCTCTTTCTGACCGTGATCCTGAATCGCCCCCGCGAAGATCTCACTTCCCGATTGAGAGTTTTCGTTGATGAGGACCGCCACGGGGAGACCGACGTAGGCGCCCGCGTCGTTCGCGCGCCAATTTTCGGCCTTGCCGCCGGAGCTTTTGATCGTGACGACGAGATCGTCCGGACGAAGGAATAAGGACGCGATGGCGACGACTTCGTCAAGAAACCCCCCCGGATTGTCCCGGACGTCGAAGATCAACGACCGCATTCCCTCGTTTGTGAGCTTTTCGAGGACTTGCATCACCAGATCGGTGCTTCCAGCACTCCATTGCTGGAGATGGATGTAACCGATTGTGTTCTCGAGAATCGCGGCGCGCATCACCGGAGAGGCGACGGCCTCGCGCGTCAAGGCGACGTCGAACTCCGAGACCGTACCGTCGGGATTGGGACGGCGGATTTTGAGTTGGGCTTGGCTGCCCTGGGGTCCGCGGAATCGGCGGATCATCCCGTCTAGGTCCAAGTCCGCGGCTCGGACGGGCGAAAAGCGCGCATCGGTGATTTCCAGAACGATGTCGCCGGACTTCAAGCCCTCCTTGCTCGCGGGTGAGTCGGGGAAAGTCCCCTTGATCTTGAGTGGTTCTCCGACCGCCTTCTTGCCGACGATGATGCCGATGCCGACATAATCGTCGCCCGCGGCGTCCGCCTCGAGCTGAGCGGCCTCCTGCGCGTCCAAGAACCGTGAATGTGTGTCCAGGGATTGGAGCATGCTTTTCGCGGTCGAAAAAAAATCCTCGGACTGAATCCGGCCGTCCAGGCCTTGGCCGCGGTTGATATGCCTCTCACGGATGAAACCATCGATCCAGAGCAGGGAACGCCGTTCTTCATCGTTTAAATCAAGCCGGACCGGGACGGACCTGGGGGGAGGGGGGGGATTCGGAGTTCCAGGCGTCAAGGCCCGCAGCTGATCCAGGGCGGACTGGGCGCGGGCGTTTTGAACGGCCGTGATCCAAGACAATGACGCGAGGATGGATAGAAGGCAACTCTTCATAGTGTCAGGGTACCAGTCATGACCGAGCGGCGGTAAGAGCCGATAAGGCAATGAAATGGGGGTCTTTTGCCGAGGGGCCTCTGGGCCCATTGGGTCTTGGGGTCATTTCCTTCGAGGCGTTGATTTAAGCCTCCTCTCCTGTTAATCTATTGGGGCATGGTGCGGACCCTTGTTTTGAACCGGAGTTTTCGGGCGGTGGCCGTCGCCGATTGGCGGCGGGCCGTGACGCTCATTTATATGGGTTTGGCCGAGGCGCTCGACGAGGATTTGACCCCGTATAATTTCCAAGCTTGGGTGGCGGCCTCGTCCAATTGGGTGGACGTGGCGGGAGGATTCATCTCGTCGCCCACGATGCGCTTCGCGGTGCCCGAGGTGATTCGCCTCGTGCGCTATGACCGCATTCCGCATCGCGAGGTGGCCTTTACCCGCCACAACGTGTTCGCGCGTGATCGCTGGCGCTGCTCTTACTGCGGCAAGCGCAAAGGAAGCACGGAGCTGGATCTCGACCATGTGGTGCCGCGTTCGCGCGACGGGGCTCACGTCTGGACCAACGTGGTGACCTCCTGCCGGCCGTGCAACTTGAAAAAGGCCGACCGGCTCCCCGATGAGGCCGGCATGCCTTTGAAAAACAGGCCGGAACGTCCGCGCTGGACTTTGATGGCCAGCCTCGTGCCTCATCCGCGCGCCCGCATCCCGGAAAGCTGGAAAAAACTTCTCGATATGCCGGCATGACGACGCCCAAACCGTTGTCCAGGGGCGAGCTCTTGGGAGCTCTCGTCGCCCGGCGGGCGACGGATCACAAGGGACAGTACGGGCATGTCCTTGTCGCGGCCGGCTCGCGCGGGATGGCGGGGGCCGCTATCCTCGCCGGCCGCGCCGCGCTGCGCTCGGGCGCGGGTCTTGTCACCGTCGCCGTTCCCGCCGGGACCGCGCCTCTCGTGGCGGGCGCGGTCCCTTCCGCGATGACCTTGGCTTTGCCGGAAAACTCCTCGGGGATTTTCGACCCGAAAGGGGTGGAGCGTTTGAGGGAGTACGCGCGCGCGCGGCGGGCGACGACGCTCGCGCTGGGGCCGGGGGTGACGACGCACCCCGACGCCGCGCGTTTCGTTCTTCGCGTCCTTGCGGAGGTCGAAATTCCCGCCGTCGTCGACGCCGACGCTTTGACGGCGTTGTCATCCGAAAAATCTTTTCGGCCCGCTCAGCCTTGCGTCTTCACGCCTCATCCCGGCGAGGCCGCCCGCCTGCTCGCTGTGACAACGGCGGAGGTCGAGTCGGCGCGAGGACACTCCGTTGAAGCGCTGGCGCGCCGACTGGGAGGGGTCGTGCTGTTGAAGGGACACAAGACTTTGATTTCGTCGGGGACGCGCACGGCGGTCAATCCCACGGGCGGTCCTGGCTTGGCCAAGGGAGGTTCCGGCGACGTTTTGACAGGCCTGCTCGCGGGACTGTGGGCCCAAATGTTGGCGAGCGGCCGGGTGACGACCGACCTTCCCTTCAAGGCCGCGGCGCTGGCCGCCTGGCTGCACGGCAAGGCCGGCGAGCAGGCGGAAAAAGAAATGACTCCGTGGGCGGTCGCCTCGTCGGATCTGATCGGCCGACTGCCGGGAGCGTTCCGGGCATTGTGCGGCTGACCTTGCGCCGCGCAGACGACACCCTCGCGCTGGGCGCGCGGCTCGGCCGGCGCCTGAAGGCGGGGGACGTTATTTTGCTGCGCGGAGAGCTCGGCGCGGGCAAAACCACCTTGACTCGAGGCCTGGCGCGCGGCCTCGGCTACCGCGGTCTGGTGTCGAGTCCGACGTTCGCGCTCGCCCATCGCTACCGCGGCGGGAGGCTGACCCTGCACCACTTGGACTTATATCGCGTCGCCGAGGGTGATGACGCCGAGTTGGGTTTGGATGAACTGCTGGCCGATCCCCGTGGAGCCGTCGTCGTGGAGTGGCCGGATGCGGCGCGCGGGATCTGGCCGAGGGACCGCCTGGAGCTCGTCTTGACCCACGCCAAGAACGGACGCACGGCGTCTCTAGTGGCCAAGGGACCGCGCTCGCGGGCCTTGCGGTCGATCGGCGATCGGGCGCGGCGATTTTCCGCCCGTGGACGCGGAAAGTAATACCATGTCCTCGTGAATATTTTGGCCGTCGACGCCTGCGCGGACGTTCTATCGGTCGCCGCCGGCTCCTGCGTGATGAGGCGCGCCGCCAAAAAGCATGATGAGGCGCTGCTGCCGATGGTCTTGGCGGTCCTCGATAAAGCGAAGTTGAACTGGGCCGACTTGGACGCCGTCGCCGCGGCCAGCGGTCCGGGACGCTTTACCGGCATCCGCATCGCGATGTCGTTTGCCGCGGCCGCCGGATATCAGCTGCGTATCCCCGCCCTGGCGGTCAGCCGGCTTGAAGCCGCCGCGCACAAGTCGAGGGCCGAGCGCGTGCTGGCCGCCCTTCCCGGCTGGAAGGATGAGGTGTACCACCAGCTCTTTTTCCGCATGAAGCCTCGAGGCGCGGCCGCGTGGAGTTCGCCTCTCGATTGGCCGGCGTTTCGAGACGAGGCCGAGAAGAAAAACCTGCGCGTCGCCTTCGGCGAGACCGACGCTCTTGACTTGCTGCCCGTCGCCCGGCGCCTGCTTGCGGAGAATAATTATCCGCCGTTCAAACCGTTTTATCTCAAGCCCGCCGGCTATGAAAAATCCCGTCGTTAGGCCCGCGACGCCGGGCGATTTGGACGCGATCGTGGAACTGCTCAACTCGCGCCCCTTCACCGCTCGTTGGAGCCGCCGGGCCTTGGAGGATGAGCTGCGCCGCCGCGACGGCATAGTCCTCGTCTGCGGCCGCCAAGGCTACGCCCTGGCGCGCCTCGTCCCGGGCGAGTGTCATTTGCTCGACATCGCTTCCGCCAAAGACGGCGAGGGCGTGGGGCGGGCGTTGTTTGAGGCGCTGCAGGCCGCCGCGCGAGCCAGGGAATGCCGAAAGATCACCTTCGAGGTCTCGACGAAAAACGCGCGCGCCTTATCGTTTTATCGCGCCGCCGGGGCCGTGGTTGTGGGGGGGCGCAAGAAATTCTACAATGACGGTTCCGACGCCGTTTTGATGGATTTAAACCTCAAGTGAATTTCGCCGCTCTCAACGCTTTTTTTTTGGCCGTGTCGGTGGCGGCCTCCTCGTCTTCCGGTTCGGGTCAGGCCGCGTCCGCCCGGCAGGAATACGTGCGGGGGACTTTGCTTGAACGCAGGGGAGCGTTCGCCGAGGCTCTTGCGGCTTACGAAAGGGCCTTGGCGTCCGACCCCGGCTCGGCGTTTTTAGCCGGCGAGGCGGCCGATTTGGCTTTGGAATTGGAGGACTGGCCGCGCGCGGAGATGTGGGCGCGGCGGCGTCTGGAACTGGCGCCAAACGACGGGAAGTCCCAAATGATTCTCGCCCGTGTTTTCTGGTCTCGAGGCTTGGAGAACGAGGCGAGCGAGGCTTTTGAGCTCGCGCTCAAGCTCGACCCGTCCTCCATCGAAGCGGTTTTGGCCCTGACGGAGCTTTTGGCGCCAAAAGACCCGAAACGAGTCAGGAGTCTTCTCGATCGGTTTCTGAAAAGCAACCCCGATCATGCCGCGCGGGTCCTGCATGAGCTGGGAAAGCTTGACGCCCAGGAAGAACGCTACGCGGCCGCCGTGGATACTCTGCGGCGGGCGATCGCGCTCGATGACGCCCCATCCGATCCCGTCCGGCTGACCTTGGGACAGGTCTTCGAGGTCATGGCGGACACCCCGGCGGCGATCGCCGAATATCGGAAAGTACTCGCGGCGATCCCCGATGATTATGAGTTGTGGGCGCATATCGCCGAGCTCGAAGCTTTGCGGGGGGATCTCGCGGCGGCGCGCGCCGAATTCGGGAGGATCAAGGAGAAGCGTCCGGCCGATACGGTCGCGTGCGCGTGGCTGGCCTCGGACGCGGAGGCCGCCGGCGATTTTAAAAAAGCGGCGGAGTTTTTAAAAGACGCTTTGCCTTCGGCGGAGGATCCAACCCTGTACTTGCGCTTGGGCTACTATCAGCTTCAATCGGGCGGCGTCAAGGACGCCATGCGCACCCTTCAAACGGCCCGCAAGAGTTGGCCCAAGGACGATCGTATAGCCTATTACCTCGCCCTGGGGCACGATGATTTGGGGCAAAGAGCCGAGGCGGTCGCCTTGTTGCGCGAGGTGTTGGCCGTCAAGCCCGCGGATCGCGACGCCCGCTGGCAGTTGGCGACCATTCTTGAGAAGATGGACAAAATGTCCGAGGCGGAGGTCGAGTTCCGCCGCCTGCTGGCCGACTCTCCCGACGACGCGACGGCTTTGAACTATCTCGGATACGCTCTGGCGGATCGCGGCCTGCAATTGACCGAGGCCGAGAGTCTGATTCGGCGCGCTCTGGCTTTGGAGCCGGGCAACGCGGCCTATCGTGATTCCCTGGGCTGGGTCTTGTTCAAACAGGGCTTGAGCACGCAGGCCGTTGTTGAGCTCGAGGCGTCGGCTCGGGCGGCCGTCGATGACGCGTCGGTCTGGGATCATGTGGCCACGGCGAGGCAGGCGTTGGGCGACGAGGAAGGCTCGTGGCTGGCGTGGCGTTTGGCGCAGAGTTTGGGTTCGGCCTCCGCGGGCGCCAAGGCCGAACGGCTGCAAAAAGTCCTTTCGAAGGAGGCCTTGGGCGAGTTGTGGCGGCGGCACCTGGCCGCGACGCAAGGCGGGATCAAAACGCTGAGCGGGCTGTGCGAGCTCAGAGGGCAAGTCGCGGGCCGCGCCCTCTCCCGTCAGGCCTTGTTTTCTTTTCGCGCGCCGCTCGATATTTCCTTTGAGATCTTGGGACCTCTGTTTGCGACGGCCTGGCGGGCGCGTCTCGACTCTCACGGATTTGCGATGGACCGCTTCCCCATCGAGGGTCTCGACCCCGCGCTCGTCGAGGAGGCCGCGCACGGGGCGTTTTCCGCGATCGCCGCGGCGTTGGCCGGAGAGGCGTTCGCGCCCGGACCGGCGCGTTTTGAAAAAAGCTGGGGGCGCTCCAGCATTTTGCGGACGGACTGGCGGGTGGATTTGGAGGGGGCTCTGGCCGGGAGCTTGACGCCGGCGCAAGGCGGTGTGAGGGTGTTGTTGTCGAATTTTTTGCGCACGCGGGCACGGCAGGTGCCGCGGCTGGTCGAGGTGAAGGGGCGCAACTGGGAGTTGGGCGTCTCCTGCGTCGAGCCGAAGGCGGAATTCGAACCGTGAGGCAGCAGTGTCCCGCGAAGGTGAATCTCTTTCTTGAGGTCACCGGCAAGCGCAAGAGCGGCTATCACACGCTGGCGACGTTATTTGCCAAGATCAACATCTACGATGTTCTCGACATGGAGTTCATGGATCGGGGGCGCCCGGTCTTGGAAATCATCGATGAATTGGGGACGGAGCCGCTTTCCGCCGGCGAGGACAATCTGGTGATGCGGGCGGCGAAGGCCTTTTTTCGGTCTTTTCGCATCGGCAGGGGCGTGAAAATCACTCTCACCAAGCGCATTCCCATGGGAGCGGGATTGGGCGGGGGGTCTTCGGACGCGGCCGGGACTTTGTTGGGATTATGCAGGCTTTTCCAGCTGGAATTAACGGCTGGTCGTCGGAAAAAACTGCATCAGATCGCCGTGACTTTGGGGGCCGATGTTCCTTTCTTTCTGCATCCCGCCAATTTTTGCCGTGCGACGGGAATCGGCGACAGGTTGAAGCCGGTGAAAATCGCGAAATCGCTTCCCTACATGATCCTGGCGTGGCCGGGGTTTCCCTCGCCCACGGGACCGGTGTTCAAGGCTCTTCCTCCACGACGCAGATCCGCGATATTGACGAGTCTTTCGCAACTTGATAAACTGCTTCGTTCTCTGAAAAAGGGCCGCCCAGTCGAGGATTGGGGGGGGTTATTGTTCAACCGCCTGGAGCAGGCGGAGCTGCCGGTCTTGGCGGAAATCGCGCAAGCCCGTCGCATATTGGAAGCAGCGGGGGCCAAGGGGGTGCGCATGTCGGGTTCGGGTTCATCGGTGTTTGGATTTGTCGCCTCTCATGTCGAGGGCGAGCGAGTCGTCCGGCGGATCTCGGCCTACCCCTGGAAGGTCTACTTGACCAGTTGTCTCGGTTGACCCCTCGTGGAGATTACGGAAATCCGCATTCATTTGCGCAAGGAGGAGAAACTCAAGGCCTTCGCCACCGTCACGTTCGATCACTGTTTCGTCGTGCGCAACATGAAGGTGATCGAACACGAGAAGGGCTTGATATTGTGCATGCCGTCCAGGAAAATGCCAGACGGCAGCTTCAAGGATGTGGCGCACCCGATTTCCGTCGAGTTCCGGGCGCTCCTTGAGAGCAAAGTTTTCGCTTGTTACGAGGTCGAGCTACGCAGGGCGGCCGCCGGAACCGGCATAGGCTCCCAGGTGGTGTAATGGTAACACAGCGGACTTTGAATCCGTTATTCCTGGTTCGAATCCAGGCCTGGGAATTGTCAGCTTTAAGGGAATGAAACCATCATGAGCGCGAAAATAAAAGGACAAGGCCAGCTGTGCATCCTGGTTCTGGCCGCGGGCCAGGGAACGAGGATGGAATCGAGCATCCCGAAGGTTCTCCACCATGTGGGGGGCCGTCCCATGCTGTTCTACGTATTGCGAATCGCCAACGCGCTCAAGCCGGGCTCCATCGGCGTTGTCGTCGGCCATGAAGCCCAGCACGTCAAGACCGCGACCGCGGAGATGTCCCGCTCCGTGGGGATCACCCGGCCCATCCAGATGATTCTCCAGAAAAAACCCTTGGGCTCGGGGAATGCGGTGCTGGAGGCCCTGCCCTATCTCAAGAAGTTCAAGACCGCGCTCGTGATGTGCGGCGACACTCCGCTGCTGACCTACGAATCGATTTACAATCTTTTTTTGACGCACGAGCAGCTCAAAGGGCAGGCGACGCTGCTGACGGCTCGAGTCGCCGCTCCCAAAGGCTATGGCCGCATCGTGCGCGGCGCGCTCGGCGAGGTCCAACGCATCGTCGAGGAGTCCGTGGCGACCGCGAAGGAATTGGCGATTTCTGAGGTCAACTCCGGCGCTTATTGCTTCGAAGTCGACGCTCTGGTCAACGGTTTGAAGGAGATCCAAGCCAAGGGGCCTAAAAAGGAGCACTTCCTGACCGATGTGATGGAGGCCATCCGCGGCAAGGGCGGCCGAATTCATGCGTATGTTTCCTCCAATTCGGAGGAGATTCTAGGAGTCAACAATCGCGCCCAGCTCTCGGCGGCGGAGCGGGTGCTCAATAAACGCATGCTCGAGCGTCTCATGCTGTCGGGCGTGACGATCCGGGATCCTCAGTCGACCCACGTCGACGCGGACGTCGAGATCGGCCAGGACACCGTGATTTACCCCGGCGTCATCCTGCGCGGCCACACCAAGATCGGCCGCCTGTGCCATATCGGTCCCTACACCCACGTCGAGGAAACGTCGATCGGGAACGAATGCGAGATCCGCTTCTCTTCCGTGTCCCATGCCCGCATTTTGGAGAAAACCAACGTGGGCCCCTTCGCCCATATTCGGCCCGACTCCACGATCGGTCCTCGCGCGCGCATCGGGAACTTCACAGAGGTCAAATGCTCCAAGATCGGATTCGGCTCGAAGGTCAATCACCTGTCCTATATCGGCGACTCCGACATCGCCGAGGACGTCAACATCGGCGCCGGGACGATCACCTGCAACTACGACGGCAAGGAGAAGCACCGCACCGTGATCGGCGCCAAGGCGTTCGTGGGCTCCAACGTGAATTTGATCGCGCCGGTGAAAATCGGCCGCGGCGCGCGGGTGGCCGCCGGTTCGACGGTGACCGAAGATGTCCCCGACGAGGCGCTCGCCATCGCGCGCGCCCGCCAGGTGAACAAGGCTTGATATGGTTCATAAAACGATCTCATCGCCCTTGCCCAAGGAAGAACTCAAGTCCCTTCGCGGCTTAAAGCTTTTTTCCGGAAACGCCAACCGTCCTTTGGCGGAGGACATCTCCAAATACCTGGGCGTGCCGCTGGGCAAGACGCACGTGGGCCGCTTCGCCGACGGGGAGATCAACATTCAAATCGAGGAGAACGTCCGCGGCGCCGACTGCTACGTCATTCAGCCGACCTGCCGACCCGTCAACGAGAATTTGATGGAGTTGTTGATCATGATCGACGCCCTGCGTCGCGCCTCGGCCGGACGCATCACGGCCGTCGTCCCCTACTACGGCTATGCGCGCGCCGACCGCAAAACCGCTCCGCGCATGCCGATTTCCTCCAAGCTCGTGGCCAACCTCATCGTCGAAGCGGGGGCTCATCGCGTGGTGACGATGGATTTGCACGCCGCGCAGATCCAGGGTTTTTTCGATATTCCCGTCGACCATCTCTACGCCACGCCCGTCATTCTTGATTACGTCAAGAAAAAATCCCTAAAAAATCTCGTCGTCGTGTCCCCGGACGTGGGCGGCACCGAAAGGGCCCGCGCGTTCGCCAAACGCCTGAGCGCGCAGCTCGTCATCATCGACAAGCGGCGGCCCCGCCCCAACGAGGCGTCCGTCTACAACATCATCGGAGACGTCAAGGGAAAGAACTGCCTCATCCTCGACGATATGGTGGACACCGGCGGCACGCTGTGCAAGGTCGCCGATAAAATCCGGGAGAACGGGGCGCTCAAGGTCTATGCCGCGTGCGTGCACGGAGTCTTGTCCGGCGCGGCTCATGAGCTCATCGCCAAGTCGTCTCTCGAGGAGATGATTCTCACGGATTCGATCCCGGTTCACGCGCTGGCCGGAGGGAAGCTGACGGTCCTGTCCATCGCTCCGCTGATGGGCGAGGCGATCGCGCGCAATCATCAGGGAAAATCGATCAGCGCGCTGTTCGTTTAATTTAGAGGAGATCACCAGTCATGGAAATCATGTTGAACGTTGAAGTCCGGGCCGAAAAGGGCTCAAAGAAAGACCTTTCGACCCTTCGGGCCGCCTTCCGCATACCCGCCGTCGTTTACGGAGGGAAAAAGCCGCCGATCAAGGTCGCTCTCTCCGAAAAGGAGTTGACGGCCGCGCGCAAGAAAGGGGGGGTCAACGCGATTCTCCGCCTGAAGCACGCCAAGGGCGAAGAGACGGTCATCGTCAAGGAGCTTCAGCGCGATCCCGTCACCGATCGGCCGGTGCACGCCGATTTCCAGCGCATCTCGCTGACGAACAAAATCGAGGCGAAGGTTCCTCTCTCTATCGTGGGCGAGGCTCCCGGCGTGAAGACCTCGGGCGGCATGATGTCCATCGATCTTCGCGAACTGCGCATCAAAGCCCTTCCCGCGGCCATCCCGCAGCACATCGACGTCGATGTCTCGCACCTGGAACTCCACCAGAACCTTTACGTCAAGGATCTGCGCTTGCCGGAAGGAGTCGAGTTGCTTGATTCCCCCGATCACGTCATCATCCGCATCACCGTCGCCAAGGTCGAGGAGGTCGCCGCTCCCGCGGCGGCCGTCCCCGTCGAGGGGGCGGAGGCGGTCCAGCCTGAGTCGGCTTCGACGAAGGGCAAGAAAGACGATGAGGGCAAACTGGTTAAGGATGCGCCCAAGCCGGGGGCTCCCGCCGCCGGCGACAAGAAGGAGCCGGCCAAGAAGGAGGGCAAGTAAGCCTTCCCGTCGGTGGCTCTTAAACTCGTCGTCGGTCTGGGTAACCCGGGTCCCGAGTACGAGAGGACGCGTCACAATGTGGGTTTCCGCCTCGCCGACCGATTGGCCGGCGAGGCGGGCTCGCTTTGGAGGGATTTCAAGGGTCTTGGCGTGGCGGCCCAGCAGGGAGGTCTGTGGGTCGCCAAGCCGATGACCTACATGAATCTGTCCGGCGACTTCGTCAAACAATTCGCCGCTTACCACAATATCGAGCCGAGCGATATTCTGATCGTGTATGACGAGTTGGCGCTTGCTCTGGGCAAGATTAGAATTCGCAAGAAAGGATCGGCCGGAGGCCAGAAAGGCATGCTGTCCATCTTGACTCGTTTCCAGACGCAAGAGATCGCGAGGCTGCGAATCGGCATAGGGCCCAAGCCTGAGAACGCGGACGCCGCGAATTTCGTGCTGGGGCGATTCAGTCGGGATGAGGACGTTCAATTGAACACAGTGTTGGATCTTGCCGCCGACGCGGTGGACGCGGTGCGCGATGTCGGTGTCGATTCGGCCATGAATCGCTATAATCCTACCGCATGAGCCCCTCGCTGGAGGTCTTCTTGGGAGTGTTGTCCGGACTGTTGGGGTTGGGTTATTTGTACCGGCCGGACCTCATCGAGCGCATGAATGCCGTGCTGCGCGATTACCTGCTCAACGACGCCTATATCGCTCTCGAGAGAAAGAAGTGGGGCACGTTTCTGCTTCTCCTCTCCTTTATTTTCCTGTATATGGGCCGGTCCTCCTTCTGCCCTTAGCGGTCGTGAGCGCGCATTGGGAGGGGATGGCGCGGGAGGCCGTGGCCTGGATGAAAACCCAATCGTCCGAGGCATTCGCCGAATTGTACCTCTCGCGGCAGGAGCGTTGGATGCGATCGTCCCGCGACGGGGCCCAGGACGGGATCGAGACGAGCGAGATTTTCGGCGCCGGCGTGCGCATCTTGCGCGAGGGACGCGTCGCTTTCGCCTCGGCCGCCGGGGCGGACTTGGCGGCCATCAAGGGGCTCTACTCGCGCGCTCTCAGGCAACTGCCCCTGTGCGAGCCGGAGGCGCTCCGGGTCCTTCCGGGCCCTCAAGAGCAAGTCGATCAATCGGCTTTAGCCGAGACCCTATGGGACGAGGACATCTTCTCGCATTCTTTGGAGAGGATTTCGGATCGGATGAGGGAGGGCGAAGCCGCCGCCCGGGACGGGCGCGGCGACGTGAAAATTCTCCGATTCGACTACGAGGTCAACCGTTGCGCGACTTTGGTCGCCGGCACAAGCGGGTTGTTTTCGAGCCAGAAGGCCACCTGGGCTCGGTCGAACGCGGCTGTCGCAGTCGAGGCCAACGATGGGGTTCATGTGGGCGAGGGCAGTCGAGCTTCGCGCCGCGCGGCGGCTCTCGATTGCGCGGCCGCGGGACGAGAGGCGGGACAGCGCGCGCTGTCCCTTTTGGACGCTCGCCGCGCCGCCTCGGGAAAATGCGCCGTGCTCTTCGAGCCGTGGGTGGGGGCCGAGTTCATCGCAGTCTTGGCCGACTGGCTGTCGGCGAGGGAGGTCCAAAGAGGCCGGTCGCCGTTGTCGGGCCAGATCGGCCGGCGAGTCGCCTCGCCGTTGGTGACGGTGCGGGACGATCCCCGTCGTCCGGGAGGCTTTGCGAGCTCTCTTTTTGACGATGAAGGTTTGGCGACGCGAGATAAAGCGCTGATCGAAGGCGGCATCCTTGGCGAGTATCTCCACGACGCGGCCAGCGCCTCGCGTGCGGGGCATTCGTCCAACGGCTGCGCGATCAGGGATTCTTACGCGCATCGACCGGTCCCGGGTGCGTCAAATCTTCACCTTGCCGCAGGCAGAGCGTCGCGCGAGGCGCTGATCGCCGACACGCCCGCCGGGATATTGGTCAGCGAGGTCCTCGGCATGCACATGGTCGACCCCGTTTCAGGGGCGTTTTCCGTCGGAGTGTCGGGACGCGCCATCGAGAGGGGGGCGATCGTTCATGCGGTCAAAGGAGCGATGATTTCAGGCCATCTTCTCGAATTGATGGGCCGGGTCGACGGGGTGGCCGATGACCTGGCCTTTTACGGTCGAGCGGGATCGCCGACCTTTCGCGTTGAGCGGCTCGACGTGGCTTAAGGCGTCCAATCGCCGGTCATGGTTCCGCCCTCGCGGATGCGGTCGATGAGCCGGCGCAGCGCCTTTTCCTGGTCGTAGGTGAGGTTGAACTCGAGGCCATAGCGCCGGGCCTTGGGGTCGAGACTGGATTTCCCCGCCCCGCGAACCATGCGCCCGGGCAGATCAAGGTATTCATTTTCGAAAACGCAGCGAAGGCGGTAGGTCGCTCCGATGTTGAGAAGTCCGCCGTACTGCAGCAGGCAGCCGCCGAGGCTTATGTCGAGAAGGGATCCTGCCCCGATTTTCGAGCCTTCCGTCGGACCGGTGAATATTTCAACGGTCAGCCCGGCGGGAAAGCGGGAATGGGCGCGGGTGGCGTGATCCATCGGCCTGAGGATAATGAGTCAAGATTACGACGTTATGTCAGCTGGAGCTTGACGTGTAGCGCGCGACCGACCTATTCCAATACAGGCAAGACAGCGGCAGAGCCGCGGCGGTCACCGCGAAAGCGTAGGCGATCCACATCGTCGACAGGCGTCCGAGAAACGCTTTGGCGGGGAACGTGGTCATGACCGCGATGGGAATGACGAAGGTCAGCGCGTGACGCACGCTCGGCGCGTAGACATCCACCGGGAACTTTCCCATGAACATCACATCGCGGTAAATCCAGATGGCGCTTTCAAGCTCTTGAGTGCGCACGGCCAATCCCGCCACGAGAACATGGATCGCGTAGATCAGAGCGACCGCGTTGAAAATGAGGAGCCAGTAGAGCGCATGGCGCTCCCAGCCCATGGCGGGAAGACGCGCAAAGACCATGCCGGTCATGACGATCACGGGGAGGATGGTGACCATGTCCAGGAAGTCGACCGTCGAACAGGTGATGCGAAACAGCGGCGAGCAGGGTTGGACCAGGTAAAAGTCAAAATCCCCCTCGCTGACCGTGCGTCGCGCGCCGTAGACTCCCCGAAAGAGAATCTGCGCGCTCATGTCCACGAGGTTGAAGGTCATGAAGAACAAGGCGGTCTCTACGAGAGAGTATCCCGCCACTTGTTCAACGTGCTGGAAGACCGCCGCCATGAAGGCGAAAAAGAAGAAGAGGCGGATCATTTTCCCGAGAAGAAATCCGAAGGATCCGAGTCGATAGGACAGCTGAGCCTGCATCGCCATGGAGGCCGTGCGCATCCAGATGCGGCCGTATTTAACGATCAGAGGCCTCACCCGCCCTCCGCGGCGTACGAGCGCACGCCGCGCCTCCACACGAACAAAGCGGCCGCCGCGACGGCGAAAAGCCAGGCCGTTTCGAGAGTCAGAAGATGCAGGGCCTGCGCCGGGGTGATCTTCTGCAGGAACAAGCGGATGGGAAAGTAAACCATGTAGGGGAACGGGGTGATTTCCAGGGCTCGGCGCAGTCCTTCGGGCAGGACGTCCAGAGGAAAAAAAGCTCCCGCGGCAAATTGCAGGAATAATTCGAAACAAAACAACGGGCCTCCGGATTCGGACGTCCAAAAGGCCAGCGAGCTGACAAGGAACTCGAGAAAAAAGAACAGCAGGGAGGAAACGACGACCGATGCCGTGAAAAGGAGCCATGTGGCGGGATCGGCGGGAATAAAGAGCTGACCGCGAACGAGAGCGGCGAGAAGGGAGACCTCGAGGATCGCCGAGACGAGATGGACGCTCTTTTGAGCCAAGTCGAGCGAGAGAGCGTAGCCGTGATAGGAAATCGGACGCACCAAGTAGGACGAGATGCGCCCCGACGAGATCTCCCCGACCAGCTGCCAGCCGCGCCCGGCGAAAACGAATGAGCGCAGGATGTTCAGCAGGAGCACGTACGTCAGCATTTCGGAGCGCGAATAGCCTAGAAACGAGGATTTGTCTCCGATGAGGGCGATCCAGAAGGAGTAGAGGCTGATGACCACCGCGAATCCGCCAAGACGATCCATGATCAGCGTCGAGCGGCGCTGCAGGGTTTCCTGCAGGGCGATGGAGTAGGCGATGAGATATTTTTTCAAGACCGAGTGAACAGGCGCCGGATGATGTCGTCGATGGCGACATCCTCCACATTGAGGTCCGCGACCGGATAGGAGCTCAGAAGAGCCGTCGCGCCGGCGGCCATCCGCGCGCGGGGGATCTCGAGGGTGACGTCGAACGCGCCGATCTTGACGATTTTTCCGATCGTCTCAAGACCCGTCGCATCGACGGCCTTGCTAAAACGGGCCCTCAAGATTTTGTAATCAGCGTGGCTCTCGACCAAACGGTCGAGAGACCCATCGTAGAGGATGCGTCCCTTGTCGATGACGATGACGCGGCGGCACAATTCGACGACGTCGGTCATGTTGTGGCTGGTCAGCATGATCGTCGCGCCGTAGCGGGCGTTATAGGCTTTTATGAATTCCCGGACTTTCTTCTGCATGACGACGTCGAGACCGATCGTGGGCTCGTCGAGCAGCAGCAGGCGCGGGCGGTGCAGCAGAGCCGCCGCGAGTTCGGCGCGCATGCGTTGGCCGAGCGAGAGCTTTTTGACGGGGACGAAGAGATGTTCGCGAAGTTCCAGCAGGTCGACGAGTTCGTCCAAGTGGGAGCGAAACTCGGCCTCGGAGAGGCCGTAGATCGCCTGGTTGAGTCTCAGCGTCTCATAGGCCGGAATCTCCCACCATAACTGGGAGCGCTGACCCATGACCAGGGAGATCGAACGTTGAAAGGACGGTTCGCGATTCCAGGGCGTAAAACCGAGGGCCGTCGCCCGTCCCGAGGTGGGGGTGAGCAGTCCAGAGAGCATCTTGAGGGTCGTCGTCTTTCCCGCGCCATTGGGCCCCAAGAAGCCCACCAATTCCCCCTCATCGATGCGAAAGGACACTCCATCGACGGCGCGCGTGTCTTTGTATTCCCGGTGGAACAGGGATTTGACGCCGCCCCAAAGCCCCGGTTCTTTGAGGGGGGAGCGGTAATCTTTGACGAGCTCGCGCGTCTCGATGGCGGCGGCCAACTTAGCCCCGCCGGAGCATCTCGCCCATGTAGCTGAGTGATCCCAGTCCGTTCATGCGGTCGAGATAGACCAAGCCGTTGAGATGGTCGGTTTCATGCTGGACCACGCGGGCCGGGAACCCTTCGTAAATCCTCTTGAACGGCTTGCCGTCCGGGCCGAGCCCGGAGAGCTCGAGCTTTTTGTGCCGGCGGACCAGCCCGCGCAGCTCGGGAATTGACAGGCAGCCTTCCCAATCCTCCTCGTACTCTTTGCCCAAGGGCTTGATGACGGGATTGAAGACCACGCTCAATTCGATGCCCGCGGGGTGGCGCTTGCCTCCTTTGGGAAGGCCCATCACGAAAACCGACACATCCTCGCCGACCTGATTTCCCGCGATGCCCACGCCGTCGTAATCCTTCATCGTCAGGGCCATTTCCTGAATCAGACGGCGGACTTCAGGAGACACGATCTCATCGGCCTTGAGACGGCGCAAGGACTTGCGCAGAATGGGATTGCCCAGTTGGGTGACCTTGCGTACTCCTAAGCCCACACGCATGGGCTCATTCTGCCATATCCGTGGACTGGGGAAAACAATCAGGAGCGATCGGCGATGCCGCGCTCTGGAGGACGTCCGGTCGGTTCCGTCTTGAGGCTGTGGTGCACTTTGGCGAGAAACGACGGCATATCGACGGGCTTGGTGAAAAACTCTTGAACGCGGGCCTCGCGTTTGATCATGTCGACTGTGGAAACGTCCAGGGAGCTTCCGGTGATGACGAAGATGGGCGCGTATCTCGCTCCCAGACTCGGCAGCAACAGAAGGAGCTCGTAGCCGCTGCGGCCAGGCATCATGAGATCCACGACGATGAGGTCGGGCGCCTTCTTCTCAATTTGGGAGGCGGCGTCGAGCCCGTTGGCGGCCAAAACGACTTGAAAGCCCGCGGCGCTTAAATGGGTTTCAAAGAGAAAGAGAACGGCTTTGTCGTCATCGACGACCATGACGACTTTGTCTTTGGGCGAGGAGGGGCTCATGCCGTGACCCTTGATTTGAGGTCGGCACCAGTGTAAACGGGGAGTTGAGTATTTGCAAGGCCCAATTAACCTGGAATCTTCGGTTGACTCCCTGCGGATGAGGGAGCTGCGTTCGGATCGCCCCTTGTCGGGATCGCTCGGATTTGACCCTCGCTTGGCGCTCGCGGCGGCTGAGCGGGTCGAGGCCGTCCGCTCGCGACATCCCGCCAAGGGACGATCCGAACGCCGATCGCGTCGT
>JBBTHA010000152.1:0-9843 GCA_038060535.1 Elusimicrobiota bacterium
CGCCTTGCGGCACACGGTCCTAAGCCGTGCGCGTCTGCCGTTCCGCCACCCGCCCATTAAAAAAAGGACCGAGGGCGCCTCGGTCCTCGTGCGTCTATAAATCATCTGGGCAATCTCGGACTCGAACCGAGAACCTTGACCTTAAGAGGGTCCTGCTCTAGCCAGTTGAGCTAATTGCCCGTCTGAGACTATTTTATAGCAAATCTCCGATCAAAAACCAAGACCTTGACTGGCGTCCGTGAAGAGGCTATTCTTGCGCTCGGTTGCCTTTAACATTTATGACATCGAATGCGAGCGAGCCTCCTTTATAATTTCTCAGCGATGAAATATTGGATCTTCCAGAACAATCAGGTTCTTGGACCGTACGAGCCTGAAGAACTGCGCAAGACCGCTTCCCTGACTCCTGAAAGCCTTGTGTGTTCCGAGGGACGCCGCGGAACGAGCATGGGAGATTGGCAGCGCGCCGGAATGGTCGCCGATTTATCTTTCGTGATGGGCCAGGCCAAGGTCGAGGACTCTGCGGCGGCGGTCGCCGCGGTGACCACGGTCGAAGCCGTGGGGAGCGAAACCTCCAAGAGTCAGCAGGCGCCGGCGGCCATCGCGACGGTCGAACCGGTCAAGCGCGAGGCGGTCCAACCGGAGCAAAAGGCGGCGCTGCCCCTGGCCGCTCCCGCTCCCCAGGCAGAACCGTCCTCCAAAGACTTGGCCATCCTAAACGGCGTCCAGGACAAGATCGCGTCTCTGGAATCCATGCTTCTTCGAATGCAAGAGGGCCTTCGCTCCAAAGATAACGAACTGGCCGATCTTCGACACGAATTGAACGGAAGAGAAAAATCCGCCGCTCTTGAAGCGGTGATTCTGCAGATGCAGGAGGGGATGCGCTCCAAGGATTCCGAGCTGGCCGCCTTGCGCCAGGAATTGAACGGCAAGGCCCGTGAAACCGGCAATATCCTCAACGAGGCTCTCGACCGCCAGCGCGAAACCGACGCGATCAAGCGTCAGATGTCCACCCTTGAAGAGAGGCTCTCATCGTTGAAGCTGCTCAGCGAGACCCTGGATAAGGCCGTCGAGGAAGAACGGCGCGTCGAGCAGGACGTCGAGAAGCAAGGACAAACCATCTCCGCGCTCACCAGGGAAATCGAAAGCTTGAGCCTTCAGCTGCGCGAGCGTGCGGTGGCGCCGGCCGCGGCGGCGCCAAACCCCGTGGAAATCGAGTTTCTGGAGGACTCCCCGCCGCCCGTCGTGGAAAAGTCCTCCCCCGCGCCCGACTTTATTCAAATCGCTCCCGCTCCGGTTTCCGCCCCCGTTCCCGCTCCGGATTCCTCGCCCTCTCAAGATCTCGCGTTCCGCGAGCCGCCACGGATCGAAATCTCCGCCGAAACCGAGCCTCAAATGGAGACGCCGCCTGTCATCATTTCGGGAGATCTCGCCGAGCCCGAACTGAGCAGCCCGGAGCCGACAACGCCGATGCCCCTGGAGCTTCCTCCCTCGACCATCGCGACAACGCCCCCGGAGACGGTGCCCCCCGTCGCCTTTGACAATCCCCGACAAACGGAGTTTGAGCCGCCGCCGGTCGAGGTGGCTCAGCCTCCATCACTGGGCGCGCTCCCCCTCGACGTCGAGCCGGCGCGCAAGCGCTCCTACGCGATTGCGCTGCTCCTGGGCGTTCTCGTCTGCGGTAGCGCCGTGGCCCTCGTGCTCATGCGCGGAGGGTATTTTCCCCGCGCGCCGGAGCTCCCCGATGAGGCCGCGTCGCTCACGCCCGTGCCTCTTCCTCCGCCTCAGGCGCCGACGCCAGATCAAAGACAAAGCGCCGTCGAATTCGCCAAGTCCTGGATGCTTGAAGACGGCAAGTCCTTGGCTCAGACTCTCACGAACCTGGCTCCCGCAGGAGGCAATCTCTCGCCCTGGATGGCCGAGACCTTGACCGAAGATCGCGTGCAAGTCAATTATTTCGCTCGAGGTTCGTCCGCGGACTCGCCCACGATCGCTTACGAATTCGAAGTCAATCTTGCCGACAGGACTCTGGTCGGCCGCAACGTCGCGGCGAAGGTCATACTGGCCGGGAAAGTGGCTGCGCCTCCTCCGCCTCCGGCGGCAAAACCGGTCAAAGTCAAGCCCAAAACAATCCCGCCGCCTCCTCCTCAGGAAACAAACGATCCTCTCACTCCGGATCCTCTGCCCTCCGAGGAGTCCTTACACTCTTTGGCACCCGGCGACGACGACGCCGCCGCCGAGAATGAGCCCGTCGACAACGAACTGTCGAGCGAATCATCTATAATGCCTCCGGGTGGGGATGAGGATAGGCCCGCGAAGCTGGAAGTCCGGCGCTCGCCATCGAGCGCCTCTTCCAACAAAAACGGAGCCAAGTCAGCAACGCCCGCCGCCGATGAATCTTTGCTTGACGATATCCTTAAGGAGTGAGATGTGGAAGCTTCAGGGTTAAAGCAGATCTCCACCCAGCTGACGGTGCTCACGGAGCGCGTTCAAGTCGTCGCGGCCAAGCTCGAAGACTTGCTCTTTCGCGCACAGCGCATCTCCGCCGGACTTAAGAACGGACGCGTCAACACCGACACCGGCTACGGCTATGATCTGCAGGGATTTCGAGGCGGCTTAAGAATCTTCAAAGCCGACATCTCCTCTCTTCCCACAGCGATGGGCAACATCTCGCGCCAAGCGAACTACGACCCGGGTCTCGTGAAGTTGGCCCAAGACGTCATGCGCTTGGCCAGCCGTTTCGCCCAGGTCATGAAGTCTTTGCACGAAATAGCCCTGCTGGCCCATCAACATATCCGCTCGGCCGACCACAAAATGGCGGCGTGGTATATCGCGCAGGAAATAGAAGAATTCGCTCTCATGGCCCAGAGCCTCCCCTTGGCGGCAAATAAGATTCTCATCACGGTGTCTACGCCGCCGCACGCGAACGTCAAAAATCCTCCATGACCGTGCGGCCATGAACCTGCTGCTGATCCTGTCCCAACCGAAATTCGTCGTCGCCGGGGCGTTGTTGCTGGCCGCAATCGGAGTCTACGGGCATTGGGGCGATCACTTGCGCGCGAAATGGGAGCGTTGGCGCTATCCTCCGGCGGCGTCCGTGTCGCGCTTGTCCTCCGAACTCGTCGCGGATTCCCGGGCCCGTCAGTCGGCCAAACTGCGGGCCCTGCATCGCTCGGTGAGCGCCGAAATTCAGGCGGCCGCCGAAAACGGGCTCGACGTTTCCCACCTTCAGATACTAGCGGATGCCGCCCTGCAGCTTGATTCGAACGAGTCTCGAAGCGCCGCCATTGAGAATTTAAACAAGCTTCGCCTCTCGATCCCGAGCAATCATTCGGGGCGTCGGCCCGCGGGCCGGGTCCGGTGAAGGGCCGCACGCGAAGCGTCGCGCTGTGCCTTCTCGCGATCTCAGCGTCGGCCGCTTTCGACGCCAAGGAAGCCGTTCAGGACGCGAGGATCTCGTTTTTGGCGGGTCGTTACGAAGACGCCGCGAGTTCATGGCGCTACCTCTGCGAACTCGGCGTATCGACCCCGGAGCCCGAAGCGAATCTGGCGTTGACTTTGCGCGATCAGGGACAGCATGAAGCCTCCATGGCGCAGTGGTTGAAAGCCTCGCTGCTGGACAATGCCGATGGATTCACCTGGAACCAGCGCGCCTGGTCTTATTTGGCCGTCGGCCGGCATCGCGACGCGCGGGACTCCTTCAACAAAGCCATCGAACGTTCCTCGACTACGGCCACGCAGGCCGAAGCCAATGTGGGCTTGGGCATGTCCTTCATTCTCGACGCCAAACCCCGCGCGGCTCAGGAGCCGCTGCAACGAGCCGGCATGTCCGGGCCGTTCGCGATTTCGGCCGCCGCGCAGTTGACCGGGGAGGCGGCCTTGGCTCTTGGCGATCGTCAAACGGCTTTGACCTACTACAGGCAAGCCATCGAAGTCGACCCTTTCAATTTTGAGGCGCTGCGCGCCGTCGCCCGTCTGTTGGAATTATCCGGCGATAATCGTTCCGCTTGGCGCGCCTACAAACGCCTCCTCTCCCTCGATCCCAAAGACGCCGCCATGCGAAAATCCTTCGACCGCGTCTCCCGGTTTATCACAGGCGATCACGATTCCGCGGCCGGAGTTCGCCGCCTCACCCGGCCGATTCTCAACGCCGATGCGGATACCCCCGCGCTGCCCGTTTCCTCGCGAACGATTCGCGTCGGGCTCTACGGCGCCCCCGATGGAAGGCCGGCGATGATAACCCGTGCTTATGTGATGAGCAACAGCGCCTTCAAGGTGACGTCCCTGGGTCATGGAGTGCTGCGCGACAACGGACGGGCCTTCGATCAGTGGGAGGTCAGCTTTCGTTCCGAGAGCGGACTGGTGGAAGTGCGCGATGCCTCGCGCAACATCCTTTTCACCAGCAAACTCCCGTTTACCTTCGTTCCGAACGCACCGCGCGGATCGACTTTGGTCAAAAGCGTCCAGGTCGCCGATCCCGTCGGAGTCGACATCGGCGATCGCGAGGTGCGCGCGGCCGTGGAGGTCGTGCCCAGTCCGTGGGGTTTTCGACTGGTCCAAGTCGCCCCTCTAGAGCAATATTTGATCGGGGTGGTCTCGCTGGCCATGCCGCAGGACGCTCCGCCCCAGGCGTTGAGAGCGCAGGCCGTGGTGTCCCGGACGGCGGCCGTCTGGAGCGCGGAGAATCGGCCGGAAACCTTGGAGCACTGCGATCTGCTTGACGACGATTCCGTCCAAAGAACGATCGGGATCAGCGGGGAAATGCGGGCGGCGGCCGAAGCGGTCAACGACACGGAAGCAATCCTGCTCACCGTCGGGGGGCGGGCCGCGAAGGTCATGCAGCACGCCGACAGCGGAGGGACCACCGAAGAAGGAGCGGCCAGCGGAGAAGAGGGCCTTGAACATTTGGTTTCGATCCAGGACTCGGTCAAAGCCCGCGCGCCCTGGTCGACGGTCGCGGAACTCGAACGCTTCACGCACGAGGCTCCTCCGGAGGGCCTCTTCAGCGAGGGGGCGGTCTTGTCGACGCCGGCCTCCGCTCGATGGATGCGCATCATAACGGAGGCCGATCTGCGTGAGCGCGTCTCGCGGCGCAAAGACCTCGGCTGGCTGCGCCAGCTGCTCGTCAGCGCCCGCGCCCCCTCGGGGAGGATTCGCGCCATCGAAGTCGTGGGTTCGCAAGGACGCGCGCTCTACCAGGGGCGGCGGGACATCGAGGAGCTGCTCGGTCCCGGGAGTCTTCGTTCGACCCTTTTTACCGTTCAGCCTTTGCTGGATGGACGCCGTCTTTCGCGCGTCGTGATCTGGGGCGCGGGCACCGGACATGGACTGGGATTTCCGCGCGCCGGAGCCATGGGCCAAGCGGGACTGGGAACGCCTTGGCGGGAGATCTTGCGGCGTTATTTCCCTGGCTTGGACATCAAAAATCCCCTCCTCGTCGAACGCCCCGCCGCCAAAGCCGCCCCCCGCGTCGGGCCTTATCGCCGCTCGCTCAACTTTCACAAGAGAAAGAAGTAGTAAGATCGCCTTGATGCGAGTCAAGATAGCGCACATCGTCACGCAGCTCGATCTGGGGGGGGCGCAGCACAATACCCTGCACACCGCCAAATCCCTCGATCCGGGACGTTTTGACGTCGTGCTCGTCTGCGGCAGCGGAGGGGTCCTCGATTCCGAAATACGAGCCGATTCCAAGCTGCGCACCGTGTTTTTCGATTCCTTGCGGCGGAAAATATCCCCGTTTTATGATCTGCTGGCATTTCTGGAATTGACGAAGTTCCTCCTTGAGGAAAAACCCCTCATCGTCCATACCCACAGTTCCAAGGCAGGCATCTTGGGCCGTTTTGCCGCGGCGCTCGCAGGCGTGCCCATCATCATTCACACTTATCACGGCTTCGGCTTCCATGACCGCCAGCGCGCCCTGTATCGGAATTTGGCGATCATGCTGGAGCGAATGTGCTCGCGCCTCACCCACGCTCTCGTTTTCGTCTCCCGCGCGAACATCTCCTATGCCGTCCTGCACGGCCTCGTCCGCGCCGAAAACGCGGTTCTCATCCGTTCCGGAGTCGCCTTGAGCGACTTCCCCGCCAAAGTCGACGCCAGGACGCTGAAAGCAACGGCTGGAATCGGGGTGCATAAGCTTTTGGTGCTTTCGGTGGGGAATTTGAAACCCCAAAAAAACGCGGCGGATTTCGTGGCGGTGGCCGCCAAAGTTCTGGCCTCCGTCCCCGACGTCCGCTTCGCTTTTATCGGGGACGGCCCCCAGCGGCAGGCGCTCGAAGCCCGCGTCTTCTCTCTCGGTCTTTCAGGCCGGGTCATGTTCCTGGGCTGGCGCCGCGACACGGCGCAGTGGCTGGCCGCGGCCGACGTGTACATGATGACCTCTCTTTGGGAGGGATTGCCCCGGGCCCTCATTGAGGCGATGAAAAGCGGCCTGCCTTCGGTCTGCTACGCCACCGACGGCATCGTTGACGTGTTAAGGAACGGGGTCAACGGCTATCTGATCGAACCCGGGGATGTGGCGAACATGGCCGAGCGCCTGATTCTCCTGCTGGGCGATCCGTCGCTGCGTCAGAGGCTGGGTGCGGCGGCCGCGGAGATCGGCCCCGAGTTCGACATCGATGGGATGGTGCGCAGCCAGGAGAATCTCTATGAACGTCTTCTCCAAGCGCGCGGCGCCCCAACTCCCTGAAATAAGCCCCCGGAAATTGCTTTAATCCGGGCGATGGACATTTCGCGCCGTTCGTTTATCAAATGGGTGATCGCAGGGGCGGCGGCCTCCTCCCCGTTCGGCTGCGCGATGAAGGGCTCTCGAGATCCCCGCAACCCCTCCATCCCCGACGCCAAACTGCTCGTCGAATCTCACGCCGGCTGCCACGACCTTCGAGACGGTCTCCTTCAATCCTCTCCGCCCGCATCCAGCTCGCATGACGTGATCGTCATCGGCGCCGGCGCGGCGGGACTGGCCGCCGCCGAACATTGTTTCGGATCCGATTTCCTTCTGCTTGAAAAAGAGCCCAATGTCGGAGGCAATTGTTGGTCGCAATCCTGGGAGGGATTGGATTATTGCACAGGCTCGGCATGGCTCTCGCTGGAAAACGAACGCGTCAAGGCCTTATTCAAGCGATGGGGCATCGACCCTCCGGTCATCAAGGGGCATGATTCGGCCCACTTCGACGGCAAATGGATTCAGAACTTTTGGAGCAGCGACCCCGATTCCCCGAGCTATTCCCAACTGCCTTATTCGAAATCCGTCCAGGACGATTTCCGCCGCTTTATTAGGGAAACGGCCAGGATCGATCGTGAAAAAGAAGCCGCCCGCCTGGACCTCATGCCCTTTTCCGATCTGTTTGCGGGCTATGATCCCCATATCCGCGCCTATTGGGACAACTTCGGGCCGTCGAATTGGGGGGGGCGAACCGAAGACTCGTCCGCTCTGATCGGTCTTCAGGGCGTGCATGAATGGCCGGGGGCCGAACGCCGCACCTATGAGGGCGGCCTGGGCATGATCACAAAGCAGCTTTTCGACTCTTTTCCGGCGAATCAAAAAAACCGCTGTCTCCTGAACACCACTGTCTACCGCGTGGCGCGCGAACAAGACCGCGTCCTGGTGAGCTTCCTCAAGGACGGCAAACCGCAGTCGGTCTCGGCCAAGGCCTGCGTCATGGCTCTCCCTAAATTCATGGCGCGCCGCATGATCGCCGACCTGCCCGAGGACCAGAGAAAAGCCATGGCGTCCTTGCGCTACGCGCCCTACCTCGTCTACAACCTGTGTTTCGACCGGGTCGTTTGGAACCTGAACTATGACAATTGGGCTGTCGGCGCGAAGCATTTCACCGATTTCATCCCCGCCGACTTCGTCACCCATGGAAACGGAGGGGATCTCGCGCGCAAGCAAATCGTGACGGTCTATGCTCCGAAAACCGAAGCGGCGAGGGCCGATTTTCTCGATAACGGCGACGCCCTTCGCGAGGCCCACGCCGCCGTCTCCGAATTAATGGGGATGTTCCCAAGCTGGCTCGATTCTCTGCGGGAGGTCCATGTCTACAACCGCGGACATGCGATGCCCATGTCCGCTCCGGGCTCATTTACTCGCTTGCAGGCGACGGCCTCGCGCGCCTTGCCGCCGATTTACTTCGCTCACTCCGACAGTTCCGGCCCCGTGTCCGACATGTACGAAGCCGCGATTCAGGGTGTCGACGCGGCGCAGGCGGCTCTTCGTCACGTCTGATCCTCGTTCCGTTTGGCTTTACCCGAGACCCAGGATTAGATACAATCGAAGGACAGAAATTTCCAGGAGGCTTCGACAATGGCAAAGTTTACCGTCCCTAAAAACGGCTCAAAAATCGGCTACTCCAACGGCAAGTTGCAAGTGCCCGACAATCCCATCATCCCGTACTTTCCCGGAGACGGTACGGGCCTTGACATTTGGAAGGCAACCCAAGTCGTCCTCGACGGAGCGGTCGATAAGGCGTACAAAGGCAAGAGAAAGATCGCCTGGATGGAAGTCTACGCCGGCCTGACGGCGCTCAAGGCTTACGACAAAGACACCGTGTTGCCGCAGGAGACCCTCGACGCGTTCAAGGAGTATCGCGTGGGAATCAAGGGGCCGTTGACGACCCCCGCGGGTTCCTTCAAATTCGTTTGTCTCGACTGCGCCGCCGAGCTCATGGATCGGCCGGCCAAGTGTCCCAAGTGCCAGTCGGAGTGGATCACTCCGCGCTTCCGCTCGGTGAACGTCGGCCTGCGCCAAAAGCTCGATCTCTACGCGTGCGTTCGCCCGGTGCGCTGGTTTACCGGAGTGCCCTGCCCGGTCAAGGAACCCCACAAGTTCAATATCGTCATCTTCCGCGAGAACACCGAGGACATCTACGCGGGCATCGAGTACCAGCAGGGCACCCCCGAATGCAAGAAAGTCTATGACTTCCTCACCAAGGAGATGGGAGCCAAGATTCCTTTCCCCGACTCCGGCATCGGCATCAAGCCGATCTCGATCTCCGGGACCAAGCGCTTGGTGCGCATGGCGATCAAATACGCCATCGATCACAAGAAGCCCTCCGTGACTCTCGTGCACAAGGGCAACATACAGAAATTCACCGAAGGGGCCTTCAGGGATTGGGGCTACGAGGTGGCCGTGCAGGAATTCCGCGACCAGATCGTGACCGAGGCCGAGCTGTGGGACAAGCACAACGGCAAGATGCCGGCCGGCAAGATTCTCATCAAGGACCGCATCGCCGACCAGACCTTCCAGCAGTTGCTGCTCCGCCCCGACGAATATTCCGTGCTCGCCACGCCCAACCTCAACGGCGACTATCTCTCCGATGCGGCCGTCGCCCAAGTGGGCGGGCTGGGCATCGGCCCGGGAGCCAATATCGGCGACGGCGTCGCTATTTTCGAGGCCACCCACGGAACCGCTCCCAAGTACACGAACAAGGATATGGTCAACCCCGGCTCGCTCATCCTGTCGGGCGTGATGATGCTGGAACATCTGGGCTGGCAGGAGGCCGCCGACCTGATCATCAAGGGTTTGGAGGCCACGTTCCACGCCAAGACCGTCACCTACGACTTGGAGAGACAGATGCCCGGAGCCAAGAAGCTCAAGTGCTCGGAATTCGGGGCCGCCATCGTTAAAAACATGGGCGGTGTGACCGTCAACGCCTGACGCTCCAGTCCAATCGCGCTACGGCCGGCCTGCTTCGAGCAGGCCGGCCGTATTATCCCGAAATCTTCAGTTGACTCTCTGCGGATGAGGGAGCTGCGTTCAGCTCGCCCCTTGTCGGGATCGCTCGGGAGTGCCCCTCGCTTGGCGCTCGCGGCGGCTGAGCGGGGTCGGCCGTCCGCTCGCGACAT
>JBBTHA010000153.1:0-35606 GCA_038060535.1 Elusimicrobiota bacterium
AGAACCGGACATTTCAACTTTCGCTAAACAGGACATATCAACTTTCGTTCGACAGCCTGTCGCTTTCGGGATTTTCCGGATCCATGACATGGATGTCATAATCTTTCCCGTTGCGCTGGGTGGAGCTGTAGGCGATGAGTTTGCCGTCCTTGGAGAACGCGACATACTCGTTGCGCGACTTGCCATCGGTCAATTGGGTGACGGCGCCGGAGTTTAAATCCAGGCGATGCAGCTGGAAATTTTCGCTGCCGTCCTTGTCTACCGAGAAGACCACATAACGGCCTTCGATGGGCTGGATCGCCCCGCCCATGACCGTGCCTTGCAGGAACGTCAATTGCCGTCTGTCCGCGCCCGCTTGCTTGACCCAATGCAGCTGGTTCGTCTCGCCAAAACGGGTCACGATCAGCATTTCCCGGCGTTTGGGATGCCAACCCTGGAACACGGCCGTCCTAGCTTCCAGATAGGGTGCCATCAACCTTCGCCGCTCCTCGGCAATCGGAGGAACGCCCATCACAGTCATCTGGTCCGGCACGGGGACCACCGCGCCGTTTTTAAGCGAGACCCGGTGAAGCGAGGGAGACGCCGAGCCCAGCACCGCGGGCATGTCGGGTTTGGTCGCGGAGGCGTCAAAAAGACGGGACAGCGTCTCCTGCGTGCCCGAAGTCGCGCCCAAGCGGCCCGCCGCGGCGCGCAGGTTTAAAAGCGCGCGACTTTGGGCGAATCCATCGGGAGGCAGGATTTGGAGGAGCGCGAGTTGAATCGCCATTCCAAGATAAAACGTCGGTGCCTTCTTTTTCATGCGGGTTCACCTTTGGCGAGGAGGATGAGATGATTCTATCAGCGAAGCCGGCTCGTGTGGGGGCCATTGGGGAATTTTCGCCTGGGACAAAGGGCCCCCCTTGCGAGGTCACCGAGACCGGCTTGCGCGATCTGAATTTGCCTATAATCTGGGTATGCCATCGGCGCCAAGGGGCCCGTTCGACCGGAATTCGCTCAAATGGAAGACGCTCCTTCTTGCTTCGTGCGCGCTGTCTTTGTGCGCGGGGTTCCTACTTGGGGCGGCGGCCATACACCGCCCCATCGGCGACCAGCCCTGGCAGCCGCCGCCGCTCAGGAAACCGTGGGTGCCCGCTGACGCCGCCGGTCTGGTGGGATCTGCGGGAATTCGGGCGCTTGCAGGACATTTGACGCTTCTTCCCAAGGTGATCCTGGAAACGGATAAATCGTTCGGGCTCGAGGTTTCCGGCCCCAAAACCCACGCGCATTACGTGATCGTGCCCAAAAAGGACATCCGCGACAGCGGGAGGATCACCCAGGACGACGGATCGTATTTGACCGATATTTTCTTGACGGCGCGCGTCCTTGTGGAACGCGAGAACCTGCGCTCCTATCGCATTTACACCAACGGCGCGGGCCTGCAGTCGGTGGGCTACCTCCACTTCCATTTGGTGGGCAGGCGCGAGGTCGCCCCGTCCCGCCCCGATCATCTTTAATAGGCAAGAGTCGCCTTTCGCCATGTGAAGAGAGGCTGGTGTGGGCAGATTGCTCTGGACGAATCCTTGTAATCTGTCTATAATTGCTGATATCATGGAAGAAGGCAGACTCCCGCGATCATGATCTTCCATCCCAGCGTCGGCGTGCGCGCCACGCTCAAAGTGATCGTCCCGGCGATTCTCGTTTCCACGGCGGCGGTTGTCTTGATGGAGAGGGGGGACGGGTTCTCCGAGAAGCATCGTCACGCCATTGAGCGGCGCGAGCACTTCGAGGAGGTGACGGCTTCCGAAATCGGCCGCCTCGATGAGGTCCTGACTATGTCGGCGCGCTTGGGCGCGGCGACCGCCGACAAGAAATGGGAGCGGCGCTACCATGAGCACGCCCCGAAGCTGGACTTGGCCATTCGTTCGGTCTTCGAGGTTATTACCGATCGGGAACTCATCGAGCGCCTTGACGCCGTCAACCAAGAGCTCGTGGGCATGGAGACCCGGGCTTTCGACTTGACCCGGGCGGGGCGAGGCGCGCAGGCCTTGAGTCTTCTCAACGGAGCGCAGTATGCCGCTGCCAAGGATGACTACGCCCGATTTCTGGCCCAAATCAGGAGCGCCGCTCATCAGGATTGGAAGAACAGGTCCGCAACGGAGCAGCGCTGGCTTTTCGCGGCGGAAAACAGCAGGCCCCTAGGCCTTATCGTGATTTTAGCGAGCTGGATTGTCGTATTATGGAAACTCCTTCGATATTTTAGGGGCAGGGACGCAAGCGAGATGCACTTGATCGAGGCCAATGATCAGCTCGAATCGACGGTCGCCGAGAGAACCCGTCAGCTCCGAGTCTCTAACGAGAGCCTCAAGGAGACGATCACCCAGCGCGAGGAGATCGCGCTCTACATGCGCGTTCAATTGGAGGCGGCGCTGCTTCTGGCGCATGGAACCATCTTCGAGAGCGTGTCCTTGAAGATCGTCGAGGTCGTATGCCGGGATTTGTGCTGGAGCGCGGGCGCGATTTGGATGCTGGATGAAGAGAAGGGCTTGCTGCGCTGCGTGGGCTTCCATCAGAATAGGTCGGACCGGGGGGACGTCGAATTCGAATCGGCCGCGCGCCTTGCCACGCTCCCAAAAGGCGTCGGTCTTCCCGGAAAAGTGTGGGCTGACGGACAGCCGATATGGATCGAAAATATCCGGGCGGATCGAAATTCCATGAGCGCGTCGTACACGGCCAAGGCGGGGCTGGGCTCGGCGTTCGCCTTGCCGATCATGTCGATGGGAAGAACGCTGGGGGTCATGGAATTCTTTCGCAAGGAGCCCTCGCCCATTGCGCCGGATTTGGTGGCGCATGTCAGGGTTTTAGGAGTCCACCTCGGCCAATTCATGGATCGGGAGCAATCGCGCGCCCTGCACGAAGAGGCGAGAGCTCAGTTGGTTCAATCCCAAAAAATGGAGGCCGTCGGCCGGCTCGCCGGCGGGGTGGCCCATGACTTCAACAACGTGCTCAGCGCGATCTTGGGATATTGCGATCTGCTGATCCCCGGCTTTCCGCCCGACGATCAGCGGCTGGAGGATTTGACCGAGCTGCGCGCGGCGGCCAATCGCGCGGCGGCCCTGACGCGCCAGCTCTTGGCCTTCAGCCGGCATCAGACGATGGCTCCGGCGGTCGTGGAAGTCAACGAAGTCGTCTCCGATTTGATGAGCATGCTCGAGCGCATTCTTCCCGACAAGGTCAGGATCAAGCTCGAATTGGCCGAGGACGCCGGGCGCGCGATCCTCGACTCCGGCCAGCTCGAGCAGGCGCTGGTCAATTTAGCGATCAACGCCGGCGACGCGATGCCCCTTGGGGGCGAGATCGTCATTGGCACGAAAAACTTGATGCTCGATGAAAAGGCATGCGCGTCTCTTGGGACCCTGCGTCCGGGAGCTCACGTGCTCATTTCCGTCCAGGATGACGGGGCCGGGATAAGCGCGGAGCTGCAAAAGAGAATCTTCGAGCCTTTTTTTACGACCAAGCCCGCGGGCAAAGGCACGGGCTTGGGGTTGTCGATGGCTTACGGGATCGCGAGCCAAAACGGGGGGCATCTGGGCCTTGTCAGCGAGCCGGGCCGGGGAAGCACGTTTTCCATCTATTTGCCGCGCACCGACCGGCCTGCGTCCAAGGGCGAGCGGGAACAGGGCGGTCATTCCAGCGGCAAGGAGTTGGTGCTGCTGGTGGAGGATGAAGCCCCGGTGCGCCGCGTCCTCGAGCGCGTGCTCACCCGACTGGGCTATGGGGTGGTTTCGGCGGCCAGCGGCGAGGAGGCGATCCGATTGCTGGAACGCGAACGCCCGGCCATCGATCTGCTGTTAACCGATATGTCGTTGCCGGGCATGAGCGGAACTGATTTGGCTGGACACGTGCTCGTCAAGTTGCCCGCGGTCAAGATCGTCTGCATGTCGGGCTATACGGAGTCGCAAATCCAGAAACTGACGGAGCACCGGTTTCTAGAAAAGCCTTTCACCTCCGCGAATTTGGCCAACACCATCAGGAACGTTCTCGACTCGTCTGGCCCGTCTCCCTCCTCGCCTACTTGACGCCCGGGAACGTTTCCCGTTCACCGGGTGGCAAGGGACTTGCGCCCTGACAAAGGCCCTGTTATTCTTGCCCATGGGGGAACCATGGACTGGCCGTTCATTGTGATCGTGTCGACGGCTCTCATCGCGACGTTCGCCTTGGTCAGCGTTTGGCAGAGGGCGATCGAGCGGGAAAACACCAGTCGCAATTTGGCGGCAATCAAGGACGCGCACTCGCGCGGGAAGCACCGGGCGATCGCTCAGCACCCGATCGTGCAAACCACGCTGTGCGTCGGCTGCGGGACGTGCGTGGAGGTCTGTCCCGAGGAGGAAGTGCTGGGTCTTGTCAACGGCATCGCCGAAGTCATCAACGGCTCGCGCTGCGTGGGCCACGCCAAATGCGCCCAGTGCTGCCCCATGGAGGCCATGACCGTGGGCTTGGGCGACATCGCCCTGCGCCCAGACATCCCGATTCTAGCGGAGAACTTGGAGACCAGCCTGCCCGGAGTCTACATCAGCGGAGAGCTCGGCGGCATCGCGCTGATCAAACACGCGATCAACCACGGCGTCCGGGCTATCGACGAAATCGCGCTCAAGTTCGAAAAGGAGAGCGTGCCCAGGGAACGCGACGTGTTCGACGTTCTCATCGTCGGCGCCGGACCGGCGGGCTTGTCGGCGAGTCTGCGCGCCATCGAGAAAAAACTGACCTACGTGACCATTACCAAGGATGACATCGGCGGCACGATCCGCAAATATCCCCGCCGCAAGCTCACTTTGGTGCAGACGGTGGAGATTCCCCTGTATGGGCGTCTGCCCGCGGGAGAATATGAAAAGGAGCGCCTGCTCACTTTGTGGGAAAAGCTTATCGAAACCTTCAAGGTGCGCGTGAAGACCAAGACGGAACTTCTCGCCGTCGCGCGCCAGGGCGCGCATTACGAGGTCAAAACCAGCGCGGGCGAGTTGCGCTGCCGGTGCATCGTCTTGGCCATGGGACGGCGCGGAAGCCCGCGGAAATTGGGCGTGCCCGGCGAGGAGCTCGATAAAGTCCTCTACCAGCTTTTCGATGCCGCGACCTACAAGAACCTGCGCATTCTCATCGTGGGAGGAGGCGACAGCGCCATCGAGGCCGCCACCGCCCTGGCCAACCAATCCGGCAACACGGTGACCATCGTCTATCGCAAAGGGGAGTTCTTCCGTTTGAAGTCGCGCAACGAGCAGAGAATCAAGGAGTACGCCTCCAGCGGGCGCGTGAAGGTGCTTTTCAACACCGAGGTGGAGCGCGTCGACCCCCAAAGCGTGGATGTGCGCCCCTCCCAGGGAGGAGGCGAGCGGCTTCGCCTGCCCAATGATTTCGTCTTCGTATTCGCCGGAGGCGAACTGCCGTTTCCCCTGCTCAAGGGGATGGGCATTCGCTTCGGGGGAGATTCGCCGGGCAAGGCCCGAGCGACGGCGCAGATCATATGAGCGCGGGTTGGTCGTCGCGATCGGCGCGTGCGTGCATGTGGATCGGAGTCGCGGCCGCCTGCGTTCTTGTCGCGCTCCTGTGGCCGCATGCCGATTACTATCTTCTATCTATCGCGCACCGGCCTCTGCATCATGCCCATGATTATTTCAGGCCTTCGGGGCGGGGGGGGATTATCTTCGCGTTCGTGGGGACCGTCATGATCTTCTTGAATTTGGGCTATCTCGCTCGCCGCAGCCTGATCCAGATCGAGTGGCTGGGCAGCCTGCATTCTTGGCTGTCGTTTCATGTCCTGACCGGCTTGTTGGGCCCTTTGCTGATCCTCGTGCATTCCACGTTTATTCTGCGCAGCGCGGCCGCCACGATCGCCGCGTTGGCGCTGATGGTGGTCGTGGCGACGGGGCTGCTGGGCCGCTACATTTACGCCCATACCCCGCGGTCGCTTCAAGGCAAGGAGCTGGAGCTCGCCGAGATCCGTCGAAGCCTGTCCGTTTATCGCGACAGCCTCAAGAAGCTGGGGATGCCCATGGACGCGTTCGATAAGACTCTGACTCCCGGAGGGGGTCAGGCGCAAGAAGGACTTATCGCCGGATTGGGAGCTCTGTTCCAGGACCGGCGGGCCAATGTCGAGAACTACTTGAGGCTGCGCCAGGCCGTCATGAACTCCCCCGAACTGCGCCCCAGCGCCGAGGAGATTTTGCGCTTGGGCCGGAAATATTTCGAGGAATGCCAGTGGGTGGCGCGATATCATGAGCTGCGTTCCCTGATGAGCGGATGGCGCTTTCTCCATCGGTGGTTCGCCATCGTCATGCTCATATTAGCCTCGTGTCACATCCTCATCGCTTTTATGCACGGCAGCATCAATGTTTGGACGGGCTGGTCGCTTTCGACGGCGCCTTGATGAAATCGACCAAGGCGCCGTTGATTTTCGGAATCGTCATGGTCGCGGCTTTGGCGGCCTACATCACCATGTATAAATCCTCGCCCGGCGACTTGGCCGAGCCCCATATGAGGGTGGCCGGGTCGTCGTTTATCGGCGATTGCAACAAATGCCACGCCAAGCGGGGCATCCCCGCGGGCTGCATGAAGTGCCACTTGGAAATCAGAAGCCAACTCGAGGCGTCCTCGGGTTTTCACGGCAAGATGAAGGTCGAGAAAAGGACCGAGTGCGCCCGGTGCCATTCGGAGCATAACGGCCGCGGATTCCCTTTGGTCAATCAGGTCTCCTGGGAGGGCAAGGATCCCAAGACGTTCAAGCATTCCCACGCGGATTATCGATTGAACGGCAAGCATGAACCCCTCGCGTGCTCCGCCTGCCACGAGAAATTCGCCAAACCCTTCGCTTTGGCGGATTTTCCCAAGTTCCCGAGGACGCGGACCTATCTCGGGCTCACGCAGGCCTGCGTGCGCTGCCACAAAGACGTCCACGCCGCCGGCTTGGCCGCCGATTGCTTGAAGTGCCACGGGCAAACCGCCTTCAAGCCGACCGCGGGTTTCGACCACGAAAAAATCTATCCGCTGACGCTGGGCCACTCCAAGCGGGAGTGCAAGTCCTGTCATATCCTTCCCTCTCCCGGAGCCCCTGTGCCCTTGCCCGCGCCGAAGGGCTATCCGTTCGATCGCTCGCGGGGTTCTTCACGCGGCAAGACCAAGGCGATTCTGTGCGTCGAGTGCCATAAAAATCCTCACTCGACGAAATTCAAGCGGGAGTGCGAGTCCTGCCACGGCACGACCGCCGTCCCTTGGGCGGAGGCGAACAAGAGGACCGACCGGGCCGCCCACGCGTTGACGGGGTTTCGCCTCATTAAGCCGCATGAGAAGATGGAATGCGCGAAATGCCATGATCCCAAGCTTCCCGTCAAGCAGAGATATGTCGCGCTTGCGACCGGCACCATGCGTTCGGAGCGCGACTGCGAACTGTGCCACCGCGACGAGCACCGCGGTCAATTTTTAGCCACGCGTCCCCGGTGCATGGAGTGCCATAGCCTCAGCGTCTTCAAACCCTCGACCTATTCTGTCGAGATGCATCGCAAGACCGCCTATGCCCTGACCGGAGGACACGTCAAGGCCGCCTGCAACGCCTGCCACGTCAAGGACCCCGCGACGAAAGCCCGCCTCTACGTCAAATTGCGGCAGGACTGCGCCTATTGCCACAACGATGTCCATTACGGGCAATTCCTGGTCCAGAGGAACAATCGCTGCGAAAACTGCCACCTCGACACGCGCCAGTGGAAGAAGACGATTTTCAACCATAATGTCCAGTCGCGCTACGCGCTCGACACAGCCCATGTCAAAGTGGCCTGCAAGGAATGCCATCCGATGGTGACGCTGCCGAATGGCAAACGCACCGCACAATATAAGCCGCTGCGCATGAAATGCGAGGACTGCCATGAGATTATTCCGTGATCAACTTCGTTCGGTCACCGTGTTCGCTCTCCTGCTGGGGGCGTCGGGCATCCTTGCCGCCGAGCCTGATTCGTCCAATCTAGGGCCGTTGGTTCCCCACCGGACATTTTCCAAGGATTGCGGCAAATGCCACGTTCCCAAGCGCTGGGACGTTCTGCTGCCCGAATTCCGCTTCGATCACTTAAAGGAAACGCGCTACGCCCTTCGGGGAGCTCACGTGGGACTGTCCTGCCAGCAGTGTCATAACGATCGCTCCGTCGTGGCCAATTATTGGGCGCGCGGCTGCGCGGCCTGCCATGCCGACTGGCATAAGTCGTCGATGGGGTCGGCGTGCGCGCAATGCCACGACGAGCGCTCCTGGAAGGAGACGGGCAAGCTCGGCCAAAAACGCGCCGACCACTCGCGCACCCGCTTGCCGCTGACGGGGATGCACGCCGCGCTGCAATGCTCCCAATGCCACACGGGCGCTACGGGTGAGGATTTTCACGGTCTAAGTTCGGACTGCATCTCCTGCCACCGCGATGATTTTGCCGGCGCCAAGACGACTCCCGCCTCGCAGCACTCCGCCAACGGTTTTCCTCCAACGTGCCAGAACTGCCATTTGACGACGTCTTGGGGACCGCAGACGGCGATGAAGCATTCGGCCGCGGGTTCAATGGCCTGCTTCAATTGCCACTCGGCCGATTATCGGCGCGCTCCCAATCACGGCGCGCAGAATTATTCCCAGCAATGCCAAAGCTGTCATTCGACGACCAGCTGGCTGCCTCGGAGCGCGGGGGGCGGCGCTTTCGACCATGCCACGCTCGGCGCCAATCCCAATTGCTACGGCTGCCATCAAGCCAGCTACCAGGCGGCGGCCAACCACGTCGCCCAAAACTTTTCCCAAAACTGCCAGACCTGCCACAGCGGCACCTCGAGTTGGCTGGGGGCGGGCTTCAGCCATGCCACGCTCGGCGCCAATCCTAATTGCTACGGCTGCCACCAGGCCGCCTACACCGCGGCCAAAATCACGCCCGCCTCCGTTCACGTCCCTGACTTCCCTCAGGCGTGCCAGCTATGCCACAACACCGTCTTGTGGGGTCCCGGCACGGCGATGAAGCACAACCTCGTGAGCTCGGTCGCCTGCTACAATTGCCACCAGTCTTCCTTTCTCAGCGCGCCCAACCATGTCGCGCTGAATTTTTCGCAGACCTGTCAAAACTGCCACAGCGGCACGGCGACATGGCTCGGGGCTGCGTTCGACCATAGGACGCTCGGCGCCAATCCCGACTGCTACAGCTGCCACACCGCCGCTTTCGCCTCGGCCAAGGCGACACCGGCGTCCAATCATACGGCAAATGGCTTTCCGCATACCTGCCAGAACTGCCACTCGACGACGGCATGGGGTCCGGGCACGCCGATGAAGCACGCGTTCGTCGGCGGCATGGCGTGCTATAGCTGCCATGCCGCTTCATTCAACAGCGCCAGGGCCACCGCCGCGTCCAATCACACCGCCAACGCTTTTCCCACGTCTTCGCCGGCGTGCCAGACCTGCCACACGACGGCCGCTTCGGGGTTTGCCGTTTGGTCCGGGGTCTACATGACGGGATCGGCGACCCTGCACAACGTCGTCGGCTCTCTGCCGTGCTACAACTGCCACAAGGCCCAATATGACTCCGCCAACGTCACCCTCGCCTCGAGACACGCGGCCAACGGTTTCCCCCAAAGCTGCCAGAATTGTCACAGCGGTTTCAGCGCCTGGGGTCCGGGCACGGCAATGAAACACAATGAAGTGACAAGCACGCCCTGCTACACCTGCCATGCCGCTTCATTTGCCGCGGCCAACGTCACGCCGGCCTCCAAACACGTCGCCAACTCCTTCCCGACCACGTGTCAGAATTGCCACTCAACCACCCTCTGGGGGCCGGGCACGGCGATGAAGCACTCCTACGTGGGCGGCACCGGGGCCCAATGCCAGGTCTGCCACATGGCGGAGTTCAACGCCGCCGTGTCTCCCGTTAATCATTTGGCCCAGGGATTTGCCCCGAGCGCCTGCCGGCAATGCCACACCAACTTCACGACCTGGAGCAGTTTCGTCCATAATCCGGCCAAATGCTACAACAGCGTCACGAAGCTCTCCCATGAAAATGCGACATGCGCGCAATGCCACCCGGGGGGCAATTACTCGACGGCATCGTGCACGGCCTGCCATCGCAACCGGGGCAGCTGCGACTGAGGCGCCGCCTAGGAGGGCGCGCCCGCGCAATGGTTTCAATTGTTTCGAGCCTGGCGTGAAGGTTTCCCTATCCTTGACGATCCAGGGTGGCGCTGTTAAACTCAAATGGGGAAGATTACCTTGCCACGAGCGACGTTTTTCAAGAAAAGCGCGTCGGTTATCGCCATGGCGGCGGCGGGATTTTCCTTGTCCGTTTCCTGCTTGGCCCAAGACTCTCCTCTCGCGCCGACGGCCGGCTCTACGCCCCGCATCGAGGGGCGCATTATCGCGATTTCCGGAGACCATATCAGCATCGACGTTGGCGACAGTTATCTCAAGGGCGGAGATATCGCCGTCATCAAGCGCGAGGGGGTTCCCATCGGCCTGGCCGTGGTGGTTTGGGTCGACATCGGCCATACCAGCATGCGCGTGCTCAGCATCAACAGAAATATGGCCTTTAAATCCGGAGATCAAGCGATTTTCGAAAGCCAGTCGGGTCCGGCGCTCGAATCGACCCCCGCGCCCGTTTCCGTCGAGCTAACGCCGACGCCGACCGAGGAAACAGCGGCGCCTCAGGCGCCCTCTCCCGCCGTCTCGACGCAGAGCGCCCAAGCCGGTCCCCTCACAGTCGAACGGGCGGTGGAGCCCTTCTCCTTGCCGCCGCCCGTTGTGGGCCGCAAGAAAATTGCCCTCACACAGTCGGCGAACGTTTTCCATGGCCGCGTGCGCGGCTGGCAGCTCTATCAACAGGTCAGAGGCGTGCACTCGGCATGGTACGGGGCCTCTCGGCTCGACGCGGACGGCTCGATCGAGCGTCTTTTCGCCCGGCCTTGGTCCTTCGTCTGGTCTGGCAACGTCACGTACCGCGACGCCAGCACGGCGTCTACGGCGGATGATTTCCGCCATCCCAAGCCGCATGTCTACCGGCTGATGCTCTCGCGCAAGAATTCCGACGGAGGATTCCTGCGTTTGGGGCGCTTCTTCCCCATGGAGCTGCCCAACCTGGGATACATCGACGGCGGACAATGGGAGGCTCCGGTTTCAGTCGCCGTCAAGCTGGGTGGCGTCTTCGGCATCAGGCCCGACAGGATCACCCAAGGCTTTTCCAACCGGGAGAAAATCGTCGCCGCCTACGGGAGCCTGGAAACGGGAGAGCCCCGCCGGTTTTACCTCGCGTCGACTTTGGGCGCGATGCACACCAATTACGCGGGGAAAGCCGACGAGCTCGCGCTGTTCTACGATCAGCGGGCCGATCTCGGTCCCAAGCTCAACATGTACGGCACCTCCCAATTCAACTTCAACGCCGGCGCGGCTCAGGAGCACACCAAACCCCGGCTGACGCGCGCCAATATCATGTTGAACTCCCCGCTGACCCAATGGGTGTCGTTTCGCGCGGGCGCCAATCATTACGAGCCGATCGATGCCAACGCCGAACGCGATTTGGCCGGAGGCAACAACAATTACATCAACAACGGCTATTGGCGCTACTACGGCGGAAGCGCGCAAAATCTGCCGTGGGACATCGGCCTGGACGAAGATCTCTCTTTTACCAACACCCAGGGACAATTTTCCCAAGGGCTGTGGCGCGTGAGCCTCAGCCGCCGCGGCCTGCCGCGTCTGCCCGACGGATTTTTCTCCTTGACCGTCTACAACCTCTACAACCCCGAAGGGCCCGATTACGGCGCCACGGTCTCGGTCTCGGCGCCGTTATTCAACGCGAAATTAAATCTCGACGGCAACGCCGGCTACCGTTACGCCCCCATCTCCGCGGGCGCAAGACGCTTTCGGGCCAGCGATTTCAGCGTCCACGCCAACTGGCGCATCAGCGACTCCTGGACCGCCGACACCGGAGCGACCCAGACTTTCCAGGAAGACATCAAAAGCTTCATGGTCAATGGGGGCTTGAGTTATCGCTGGTAGGTCGATTGAGTCGCTCCCGAGAATATGTTAAAAGACCGTATGATCACATCTCGAATTTCGTGTTTGGCGGCGTTGTTGTGCGTCGTTGTTTTCGCGGCCTGCAAAAACGACGACATCGTCAGCTACCGGGCTCCTAAAGAGGCCAGCGACGGCGTCAGGCCCAGCGCGGGCGCCGGCGGAGTCTCTGAGATGGGGTCGGGCGCCGATTTGCCGCCTCCTCCGGCCGCCGCGAACGGGGGAATTACCTGGCGCCTGCCGAAGGGTTGGAAAGAGCTTGAGCCTTCCCAGATGCGCGCCGGAAGCTTCGTTGTCGAGGGCAAAGACGGCCTGCAGGCCGACATTTCCGTCGTCGTGCTGGCGGGTCCGGCCGGAGGGGAACTGCCCAACATCAATCGCTGGCGCTCCCAGCTGGAGCTTGACGCGATCAGCGAGGCGGAGCTGCCCCGGCATTCCAAAAAGATTTCTCCCGGAGGACGGCCGATGCTGCTGTCGAATTTCGTCTCGAAAACGCCGTTGATCGACAAGCGCTACAAGAAGCGTCTGGTCGCGGCGACCTACGCCCGCGGCGACGACACGTGGTTTTTCAAGATGACGGGAGAAGACGCCCTCATTCGCTCGTTGGAGCCGTCCTTCAAGGAGTTTCTGGCGGGATTAACCTTCAAAGACGTGAGGTAGCTCGCGGGCCCGGCCACGGGGGGCGCCGAGTGAGGGTTGCCGCTTGGACGCCGGCCGAGGAGTCTACGAGGGCGAGACGTCCGCCGAGAACTCGCACTTGGCCACACACCCGCACACGCTGCCTTGGCCTCCGCTGTAGGACGCTTGCGCGCAGATCGTCTGGGTGGAGCCGCGCTCTTGGTGGTTTTCCAGAGCGAGGGAGATGAGCCCGGCGAAATCATAGGCGCCGGATCCGCATGAGCCGGGGCAGTCCGCTTCGAGTACGAACGGGTCGCCGGGACTGTACGTTTCCTCCGATTCCTCGAGCACGACGCCCTGGGGCGTGGCGATCGAGACTTTCACGCGCAGGCTGCGTACGAACGGAAAACGGGACGCGAGCGTGCCGGCGGCGCGTTCTTGATCTCCGGCGGTTTGGGCGCGCTGCACCTTCTCGTCGTTTTTGCTGGGCCCGACCTTGCGGCGTTTTTTACGGTAAACAACCATTCAGCCTCCGTGACTCGGGGGCGATTCTAGCATTATCTCGGCGCCGTCGCCGGAATCGGCGGCGCCTCAGGCGAGCTTCAGGGTCAGCGTCACCGTCGTGCCCTTGCCCAGGCCGGGACTGGCGATGGCCACGTCGCCCCCGTGCTTATTCATGATCCAGCGCGCGACGTTGAGCCCCAGGCCGGTGCCGCCGCTTTCGGCGCGCCCGGTGGCGAAGGGCTCGAAGAGACCTTTGAGCTTTGCCGGCTCGATGCCGATGCCCGTGTCTACCACGCTAATTCGCGCCAGGCTGCGTCGCGATTCGACGCGCAGGTTCAATCTCCCTCCAAAGGGCATGGCGTCGAGGGCGTTGATGAGCAGAATCGTCAGGACCTGCTGAATGTGTCGTTCGCTGGCCAGCACGCGCAGCGAATCCGGGCTCTCGATGCCGATGGAAACGCCTCGCTCGGTAAAGCGAATTTTCAAGTCCTCGACGACGCCCGTCAGCAAGGGCTTGATCTCCAGGGGTTTGAGATCCAGCGGCGCAGGCTTGGCGAAATCAAGGATGTCCGAAAGGATCGTGACAGCCCGATCGGCTTCCCGCGTGACGGCGTTCAACTGAGGGCGGGGATCCCCGCCGCGATCCAGGATGCTTTGGGCGTGTTCGACGGTCAAAATCACGGTGTTGAGAGGGGTGCGAACTTCGTGGACCACCCCGGACATCATTTGCCCGATGGTCGAGAGGCGCTGCAGCCAGGCCAAGCGTTCTTCATCGGCGAGCGCCGCCGCCATCCGAAACCGGCGGCGCCGACCCAAGATGTAGCCCACCGCCAGCCCGCCCGCCATGGCGACGGCCATAAATGTAAATTGCTTGGCCTGCACCCCGTATTTATATAAAATCTCGGCATGGCACTGAAGGTCCTTCTCATCGATGACGATGCGTCGTTTCGCAAGGCGGTCTCCGACGTCCTCACCCTGGAGGGCTATGAGATTCGGCAAGCCCCGTCGGGAAAGGCCGGAATCTTGGCGGTGCAGTCCGAAGCCCCCGATCTCGTGATCCTGGACTTGGTGATGCCGGGGGTGCGGGGTCTTGAAGTGTGCCAGCAGCTCAAACAGGATGCGGCGACGGCTCGCGTGCCGATTATTATTTTGACCGGCAACGACAAGGAGGGCCAGGACATCGCCTGTCTCGATATGGGCGCCGATGATTACCTGACCAAGCCCGTTAAAAGCGAGAGGCTGCTCGCCTATTGCCGCGCCTTGTTGCGGCGCATCGCCGGCGAGGGGCGAGGCGGCCCTGTCGCGCGCGTGGAAGTCGGCAGCCTGTGTCTGGACTACCCGCGGAAACTGGTCTCCTTGGACGGCAAGGACTTCCAGCATCTCACGCCCAAGGAATTTGAACTGCTGTATTATTTGGCCAAGCGCACGCCGGCTCCTACGGAACGTTCAGCCATATATTACGACGTGTGGGGCGTGGAGGCGCCGTCGGAAGGCGCGCTCAAGACCGTCGAAGTCCACGTGCGGCGCATCCGCCTCAAGCTCGGCTGGCGTTCGGATCAGTGGCTGGTGAGCGTGTCGGGACGCGGCTACGCATTGATCGCTCCGAAGTGAGCCGATCCGCCGAGCGGATGGCTATGAAGGGAACTCAGGCGCGTCGTTGGGGCAGGCGGTCGACGATGTCGAGGATCTCGTTGATGTTCAGCGGTTTTGCGAAAAAACCGGCGGCGCCGAGAAACGACGCGTCGAGGGCGGTGTCTTCGCTGCTGTCTCCGCTCATCAAATAGATGGGCGCGCGCGTCAAGGGGCGAAGACGCTGGAGCAGCTGCATGCCCGTCGTCTGCGGCAGAACCTGGTCGAGGAGCACGAGGTCGAATTCGGAGGCGCCAAGCGCCGTGAGGGCCTCGGCGCCGTTTACGGCCCCGGCGGTGAGATGGCCGCGGGAGGCGAAGGCGCGCGCGAGAATTTCGATGATTGTGTGCTCATCGTCGATGACCAGGATCTTGGCCGAGTTCATGCCTTCGTAGTATAGACTCTTCGCAGGCTCTTCACAATGGAGGGGCACTGGCGAGGAGGTCGAGAGGATGGTATCCTTGGACCATGGACACCCGCCCTCACGAAGCGGCCGCGGTCGTATTCGAGGACGATCGCATTATCGCCGTCTGCAAGCCCGCGGGCCGCGTGACCATTCCGGGACGGGGGGACATCGGGGAATCGCTCAACTTCGAGATCGAACGCAGGCTCAAGCGCAAGATTTATGTCGTCCATCGGCTCGACCGCGAAGCCAGCGGCCTGGTCATTTTCGCCAAGGACGGCGAGACTCATCGCATCCTCTGCGCGGAATTTGAAACCCGCCGGGTCAAAAAAGAGTACGCGGCGGTCGTGACCGGAACGCTTTCGGGTTCCGGCGAAATCGACAAGGCGCTTCGCGAGTTCAGCTCGGGACGCGTCGCTCCCGCGCCCGACGGCAAGCCCGCCCTCACGCGCTGGCGCGCCGAGCGTCCCCTGCGGCAGTCCACGCTGATCCGCGTCGAGCCTTTGAGCGGACGCAAGCACCAGATTCGCGCTCACTTGAGTTCGCTGGGCCACCCGATCCTGGGAGATCCGCAATACGGCCCGCCCCCGCGTCCCATCGGTCGGGTCAAGCGCCTGATGCTGCATGCGCTGTCTTTGACGTTCGACGCCGGCTACGTTCTGCGCGCCGAACCGACGGAGGATTTCGCGCGGGTCGTCGCGGGACTGGCCGCCTAGAGAAGCAATTTCGCGGCCAAGGTGAAGTACACCAAGGTCGAGAGAAGATCGGTGAACGTGGTGATCAGCGGCCCGGTCGCGGTCGCCGGATCGATGCCCAAGCGCCGGAACACGAGCGGCTCGATGGATCCGGCGGTCGCCGCGGCCGTCATGGAGATGAACATCGTAAACCCGACGACGCCGCTGAATTGCCAGCCGTAGCGGTCGCCGTAGAAGAATTGAGCGCACAAGCCGATGAGCAGACCGTAGACCGCGCCGATCATCATGCCGACGGCGATTTCCTTGGTCACGGCCTCGCCCTCTTCTTCCTCCGAGATCTCGCCGGTGGCCAGGCCCCGCACCATGACCGTGGCGGTTTGCGATCCGACGTTGCCTCCCATCGCGGCGATCAAGGGGATGAAGGTGGCCAGCGCCACGATTTTGGCCAAAGTCTCCTCGTGGCCTTTGATGATCGATGAGACCATCAATTCCCCTATGCAGGTGGCGACCAGCCAGGGGAAGCGGACTTTGGCGATGCGCCAAGCCGGCCAGGACAACAAGCCCGCCTGGGCGCCGACCATTTTGGCGAAGTCTTCCTCGGTTTCCTCACGGGCGATCTCGAAAATATCCCGGTAAACGACGACGCCCAGAAGGCCGCCGTCCTCGTTGAGAACCGGAGCGCTCTTGAGCCTATATTTGGTGAAGAGCTTGACGGCTTCTTCCTGGTCCAATTGGGGCGTGAGCGTGCGGGGAGAGGGGTCCATGAGGTCTCGCACGAGCATGTCCTTGGGGGCGACGACCAAGGACTTGAGGCCGACGACTCCCCGCAGGCGGTCTCTGGAATCGACGACCATCAAGGTGTCGAGGTGCGTTTCCTCGATGCGGCGCAGGCGGGTGCTGTATTGGATGCGTTCGACGGCGGTTTTCGCGGTCCATTTTTCATCGAGGGTCACGTAACGTCCGCGCATGAGCGCGCCCACGGATTGTTGAGGATACTGAAGGTATTGCTGGACGCACTCTTGGCCGCCTTTCTTCATGATCGCGCTGAATTGGCGAACCAAATGCGGGGGGAGATCGCGCAGCATTCGTCCCGTTTCCGAGGGATCGAGGTCGTTGAGCAGTTCCTGGGCGTCCTTGCGCTGCAGCCCCTGAAGAATTTCGGCCTGGGCGGGAGTGTCGAGCTCCTCGAAGAGCTGCATGGCTTTCTGACGCGCGCTTAATCGGAAAATCGCGACGCGCTCGTCGGCGTCAAAATAGTCCCAACCGTCGACGAGGTCGACGGGGCTGATTTCCCTCAGGCACGTGCGGGCCGACACGAAGTCGCGGCTTTGCAGAAGCTCCTTGAGGTCGGCGAGATAGATCTGCAGCGTCTTCATGGCCGCACATCCTAACAAAAGATCGGCGCCGTCGAAAGCCCATAATATTTTCTGTTATATTACCTATTGACAAATATTAGAAAACCTATTATATACTCGATTCGTGGCCAGCACATTGGAGCCAGGAGGACCTGAGCCGATGATCGCCAAGGACCTGATGCCGTGGATGTTCGTCAAGCGAGGCGCGCAGTGGACGCCCTACGCCAAGATCCGCGCCGAAGACTCCGGATGCCGGTCCGAGGCGACGCCTTATCGTCCAGGGCGCAGGCCGGGTCGGCGTCCGCCGCGTGGGTAAACTGTACCGGCCGCTGCGGCGCACCACTGCGACTCCGATCTACACCATCGGAGCGGCCTCGCGCCTGACGGGCATTCCCATCTGGACTTTGCGCTGGATCGAGCGCCACGGTTTGCTTCGACCCTCCCGAACCCGGGGCCGTCAACGTCTCTACACCGACGGCGATCTAGGACGTTTGCGCGACATTCGCGGCTGGATGGAGCGGAAAGTCAACCTCGCCGGCATCCGGGTGATCCTGAGCCTGCGCGCGGCCGTCTAGCTGATTTCCCAGGATTAATCGGAAGAATCAGTCCTTTGGCCCGGCGTTTTGTGGGTCTTAATCCAGCATCCGCGTGGGACTTAGGACCTGGACGGACTCTCCAGATCGCTTCGTATACTGTCCCAGCCTCGTTTCGTGCTTAGGAGATTGGGATGATTTCAACGCGTCTAATTCAGTCATTAAAATCCACGCTCGCAATCATCCTTTGCGCCTCGCTGGCCGTGACGTCCTGCGTGCTGCCGGCCGCGGCCCAAATCCGTCAAGGCGGCGCCCCGGCCGCGCGCGTCGGCGTGCCGCTCGTCGTCGGCGCGCCCGGGAGCTTGATGAGCGCGCCCGGCCTGGGACTTTCCGTGCGGCCGGCAGCCCCGTTTGGCGCCGCCGTCTTACCCGCGCCGCTTCCCGTTGTTTTGGCCGCGCAGCCCCCGGCCTCCCAGCCCAAGCCCGGCGCCGAACCGCAAAAGAAGAAGAAATCCGGCGCCCCGAAGAAAGAGGTCGGGCCGCGCTGGGTCGACGCCATCATCGAGAACGACATCGAGAGTGCCGTCGAGGACGGCGAAGACGGCGGCAAGCGGCTTTTCGACGGCGGTCGAGCGGCACAGGGAGAGATCACTGACGTCTCCGCGTCCCCGTCCCCGGCACAGGAGCGGGAGGCGGTCATCAACGACCTTTCCCTGCCCACGCCTAAGGCCGTCGCGCTGACCGCGCGCATCGATGGCAAGCGCGCCGCTCCGCGTTGGGTCAGGACGGTCGCTCCCGTGGCTGCGTTAGGAGCGGCGGCGGCGTTGTTTTCGGCCAATGTCGTGCCGGCGCTGATCATTTCGGCGTCCTTGATGTTCTCCATCCTCGCGCACGAGACGGCGCACGTGCTGGGATTGCGGATCTGGGGAGATCCGACTCCCAAGCTCGCCGGGCGAGACAGCATCAATCCCTTGGACCATATCTCGATGCTGGGCACGGTGATAGTGCCGGCGGCCAGCGTGCTCGCTTCCATGTCGGCGCTGGGCTTCCCGGTCGTGCTGGGCTGGGCCAAGCCGATCCCGGTGGATTTCAACAACCTCAAGAATCCCCAAAAGGACGCGGCGAAGGTGACGGTGCTGGGGCCGCTGACGAATCTGGCCCTGGCCGCGGCGGCCGGAGCGGTTTACCTCGCGTTCCCGGCGGCGGGGCTGCTGTCGACGGCGGCGTTGACTCTGTTTAAGATGAACGCGGCGCTGGCTGTTTTCAATCTTATTCCTCTGCCTCAGCTCGACGGGGGTAAAGTTCTCGTCAGCCTGCTGCCCAAGAGCCTGTACGCGCGCTGGACGCACGACCCGAACCTTCCCATGGGCTACCAAAGCCTGTACCGGCGCATCTATGAGGGCCCGGCCAACCTCTTGACTCGCCTTCACATCCACGACTTCGGCCAGGTCAACGCCTTGACCCGGGCGGTCAGCTTGGCCGCGCTGGGCGCCTTCTACGCCGCGTTTTTCTCGGTCTTGTCGGTCCCCCTTCTGTTTTTGGCCCTGCCCTGCTCCTACGACTACTGGTGCATCCGCCAGAAGGTCCGCTCCGAGGCGGCCGTGCAGGACCTCATGAAAATCATGAGCCAGTGGAGCGCGGTGATCCTTCAGATCGTCGACGATCTCGGCTCCCAGGTCAACAGCGAGGTGTCGGCCTACGAGACCGAGCACGCGATGAAGAACGCGCTGGAAAGCCTGGTCGACGAGATGATGGCCAAGTCCGATTTCCAGGCGCTGACGGACGGCCAAAAACTGGACGCCTTCATGAAGGAATATCCGGAGAAGGCGGCGCGGTCCTTGAAAGAGAAGGCCATGTCCGAGGATTCCCTGGAGACGATCCGCATGGTCTTGGGGGATCCGCGCAACGCCGAGTCGTTCGCGCGCCTGCGCAAGTGGTTTACCGAGCAGGAAATCTTTTCGCAGTGGAAAGACCCGCACAACAAGGAAAAGCTGAAGGATTCGCTCGAGGAGGCCTCGCGCAAGACGAAGGCCGACGGCGAGCGCGGGGGGGCGCTTCTGCCCGCGATCGCTATTCTCGGGGTGGGAGCGGCGGCGGCCCTGTTTTCTCAGGCGGTCGCACCGGTCTCCGCGCTGTTGGCCGGCCTGGGGCTTTTCGCCATGATCGGGGATTTGGGCGGGCCTTTGGTTTCCGCCCCGGATCTCTCCTACCTGATGAAAATCCGGCGTGGGCGTTGGGATGCGCCCAACGTGATCTTGGTTCACCTCCCCCGGAGCGTCTCCGCCCAAGACTTGGGGCGTCTGACATCGGGACTGGAGCAGGAGGGGGACGGGGTTCCAAACGGCGGGATCGTCTCATTTTCATTCAGGGTTCCCGACATGACTCAAATCGATGAGATTATCCGGCGGATCGCCAGCGATCCCGTAACGATCGCCGTCGAGGCTCAAGCCGACGTTTATCGTGATTACCTGGCTCCCGACGAAGCGACGCGACGGAAGCTGACGATGAGAGTGACGAATATCTCCACAGGAGTTCAGCCGCTGAGCCTGTGGGTGCGTTTTGACCGCTCGACGACGCTCGAGCGAATCGGCCCGTTGTTTTTGGGTTTGGGCATAACCAACGCTTCCCATACGAATGACGGTGGGAATGACGGCGACTCGGGCTTTTGGGTGCACGCCGTCGTCGGCACCCAAGAACAGGCGGGGCTTCTGGCCCAGGCCTTGGCGGCCGACAGCCGCGTCCAGGAAGTGGAACTCGCCGAATCGGCGTTGCTGCAAATAGATAAGAGATATCGCTCGGGCAGCAGGGAGTCGAGTAGGCAAAATCCTTCGCGAGCACGGCCTCCAGTCGAAAACAACCCGCTGCACGTGAGGGCCCCCACCCGGGAGACCTTGAGCAAGCTCATTAGAGAAAATTGGTCCGATGGTTCAGAGGTGAGAGTGTCGGTTGTCTTGTATCCTGGGGCTCACGCGGGGGACTTATTCAATCGCCTGGGGATTAATGCCACGCTGAGCGACGGGAAATACAGCTTCTTAGCCAGCAGCCTAGAGAGGGCGGCAAGGGACGCGCTGGCGCTGATCGCCGAACCGCTCGTCAACACGGTGCGTCTATCCGAACGCGCTTTCGCCAAGATAGCGGAAATCGCTCCCGGAGCCGGCCAGGCTGGCCCTGCCGCCGGCCTCCTAAGCGCGCGGGAAGCGGCGGCCAAGCTTCTTCCCATCATCAATACGCCGGCCTTCGATGACAACACCCTCCTCATCCATTTCGATCCGATGGTCAGCTACGCCGACTCCAACGCGATGCTGATGAACTTGGGGCTTAACGTCGATTCTTATCGTCCCTTGTCCACGGGTTATCGCTACTGGGTTCAGACTCTGAGCGCAGGGCAAGCGGCCGCGGCGGCTCGGGCTTTGGTCGATTCGCCGAACGTCAAATACGTCGAACTCAGCGAGTCGGTCCGCGCCCGCGTGGTTCCCGAGGGAACCGCGCCCCGCCCTTTCGTCAGCCGCAAGGCGGCGTTGAGAAAACTGCGGCTTCGCCCCGAGGGTTCGTCGCTGGGCTATCGCGACATGTGGGTCTTTTTCAAGGAAGGCGTCACAGCCGACCAGGCGCGGGCGATCATGGCCGAACTGTCTCTGAGTTCGAACGCGGAATTCCCCAACCGGCAATACCAGGTGACCGCGTCCGATCTTGACCTCCTGGGAGCGGCGAGAACGGCCCTACACCTGGCCGCCTATGACGTCGTCGATCGAGTGGAATTCGGCGAGGAGACTCTCCACCGAATCATGTCCAATTTTCCCGACGCCCACGCGGCCCTCTCGGAGGCGGTGTTAACGCCATGGATCGACAAGGTCCGCTCGTCAAGCAGTTCCGGCAGGGGGAGCATTTTGGCGGTCATGCGCGATGATGCCTCCGGGCAACAACTGTATTCAAGCTTGACGGAAAATCACCAGAAGTTTCGACAGGGAAGAGTGGTCTCATGGACCATGCCCAATTCCGCCGAGGCCGCGGCGCAGGTCTTGTATCTGGCGGACAACGAGGCGCTTGAGAGCGTCACCGTCGCGCCCGAGACCGAGATGACCTTGAGGAGCCTTTGGTCCCAGACATTGGCGCCCGCGCCCGTGCCGGCGACTTTGGAGCAAATCCGAAGTAAAGTGTCCGCCACGCGCGAATCCGAACCGACTCCGGGAGCGATTTGGGTGAGGTTCCAATGGGAAATCGATTTGCAGTCGGCTACCGCGCTTTTTTCGCGTCTGGGATTGCCCCGGAGCGCTTATGTGGAGCAGGCCGCCGGGTTCAGCCTGAAGGCCCAACTTCCAAGCGAGGCTCGGGCGGCCGAAGCGGCCTCGGCTTTGGCCGCGGAGAGCGGCGTCGTATCGGTGGACGTCAACCCCGCGGCGTATAACATCTTGCTTGCCAACGCCGCGCCGGTGGCCTGGGCGCTCCGGGATAAAATCAAGGCTTCGGCCACTCAACCGGATCTGAGCCTCTCGGTCAAATTCGAAGAGGGGATGACCCAGGCGGCGGTCGAGAGCCTGATCCAGCGCTATTATCCCGCAGGCGGAGAATTGGCGAGTTCGCAGGTTTTGGGGCGATTGGGAATGCTCATGGCGCGAACCGAGCAAGCCGCCGCGAACTTGGCGACGCGCTTGGCCGCCGAGTCGGGAGTCGTGGAGGTGAGGGTCTCCGCGACGGTGCGAGATCTCATCCAACCGGCCGCGGCCGCCCCAGTGCCTGCGGCTTCGGACCGGATCCGAAGTAAAGTGTCCCTCACGCACGAACCCGAATCGGCTCCCGGAGCGATTTGGGCGAGGTTCCAAGGCGGAATGGATTTGCAGGCGGCCACCGCGGTGCTTTCACGTCTGGGATTGACTCGGATCAATTATCATAGAAGAGTATTAGGCCAAGGGTTCAGCCTGAAGGTTCAACTTCCAACCGCGGCTCGGGCGGTCGAAGCGGCCTTGTCTTTGGCCACCGAGTCGGGAGTCGAGGAAGTGCTGGTCTCCGCGACGGTGCGAGATCTCATCCAACCGCCCGCGACCGCCCCCCCAGGGGCTTCCTCCGCGCCGCAGGAGAGCGCTTCCCAGCCGGCGCAAGAGGAGCCGGCCGCGCCGTCGCGTCGCGATCCGTTCAAGGCCTGGGTCGAACACCTTCAAAACGCCGTTCTTAAAGACGGCAAAAGCAAGCTGACGGCCGAGCAAGTCCAAGGTTTGTCGAAGGTTCTCGAGCCGGTGGCGCTGTCGCCCGGGGAAACGCGCCCGCCGGTGGTCTCCCGAGTCGAGCAGGTCAAGAAAATGATGACCATCGTGACGTCTCCAGTCGGCATGCGCAACTCCGTCGTCCTCATCGGGGAAGCGGGCGTGGGCAAGACGGCGGTGGTCGAGGGTTTGGCCGAGATGATCGAAGAGGCGGAGTACGCAAGCGCCGCCGACGATAAGTCGTTTCTCGATTTCGAGCGCCTCAAGGGGCGGTGGCTCGTCAAGCTCAACATCGAAAGCGTGCTCAGCAGCCAGGACCCGGTCTCGTCCCTGACGGCGCTCTTTAGCCTTCTGCCCCAGCTTAACTCGGGGCCCGCCTCGCGCGGCAACGACGTGATCGTTCTCATGGACGACATCCAGAAATTCTTCCTGGACGCCAACGGGCGTAAAATCGCCAATTCGATCCTGGATCCTTTGGCGAAAGGCAAGATCACGCTGATCGCGGCGACGACGCTCGATCACTACAAGAACTTCATCGAGAAAGACGACGGCTTCCGCCGCCGTCTGCAGCCCATCGAAGTCAAGGAAACCGACGTCGCTCAAACGATCTCTCTGCTGCGCGCGAGAAAAACGTGGATGCAAATCCTTCACAACGCGGTCATCGAGGATTCTGTCCTGGTGGCCGCGGCGACCTTGACCGACCAGTTCGACAAGATCAATTTCAATCCCGACAAATCCGTCAAGGCGATTCAGGATTCCGCCGAGCTGTCGCGCCCGGAAAATCTTCGGGCGACGATCGCGCTGGATTTAAGGGAAGTGTGGGGATCTCTGGTCGTGGCGGTCAACGAGGCGCGCCAGACGCTGATCGACAAGGGAGTCGCCTCGATTTTGACCTTGCCCGTCGAGCACTACAATAAAATCGCCGAGCTCGTTTCAAAGGCCGAGCAGCTTTACAAGGAACGCGACGCCATCACCCCCGGTCTGGGTCAGGTGACCACGAACGTCGTCAAGAGGGTGATTGCGAGCAACACGGGGATCGCCTCCGGCCAGCTCAACTTGGGCGAGGAGGATTCCTCCCGCTACGTCAACATGGAGGCCGAGATCTCCAAGCGCGTCGTCAACCAGCTGCCGGCGATTTCGGCCATCGCCAACGCGGTGCGCCGCAACAAGGCCGGGCTCTCGAACGGCGTCAGTCCCATGGGCAAGTTCCTGTTCGTCGGGCCGACCGGCGTGGGCAAGACGTACCTGGCCAAGGAACTGGCACGGTTTCTTTTCAACGATCCCGAGGCCATGACCCGCTTTGACATGTCCGAGTACATGGAAAAGCACACCGTCGCGCGCATGACCGGAGCGCCCCCCGGCTACGTCGGCTACGAGGCAGGGGGGCAATTGACCGAGGCGGTGCGCAAGAGGCCCTATTCGGTGCTGCTTTTCGACGAGATCGAGAAAGCGCACGGCGACGTTTTCAACCTGCTCCTCCAGGTTCTCGACGACGGTCGCTTGACCGACGGACAGGGCCGCACCGTGGACTTTTCCAATACGGTCATCGTGATGACCTCCAACTCGGGCATGGCCAACATCGACGGCGAGAAATACGCGCGCCTGCTCAAAGCCGCCGCCGATCACAACGAGCGCGTCAAGATCAACCAGGCGTGGGACGCGGATATCCAGGAGACCGTCGGACAGGCCCTGAAGGCGCGGTTTCGCCCGGAATTTCTCAACCGGCTCGATGAGGATCCGTTGTCCAAGAATAAGTGGGTGACCGTCAACCGCTTGGGCGCCGAGCATATGGAGCAGATCGCGCGCATCCAACTCGGGGAGTTCCAGAAGAGGCTGCTCGATCGCCACGAAACCGATATCCAGTTCGACCAGTCTCTAATCGGGTTTCTCGCCGAGGAGGGCTACTCCCCCTTGTACGGCGCGCGGCCGATGGCCTCGGCCATCGAGAAGCACATCGTCAATCCTCTCGCGGTGTGGATCCTCAAAGAGGCCGAATCCGGCAAGAAGGATGTTCGCGGCGGCTTGATCCAGGTCGCCTACAAGGACGGCAAGGTTGTATTCCACGCCTCACCCAAGCCCGAGACGAATATCCCGCGGGCGACCGTCCAGGGGGCCAGCGAGACGGTGGCCGCCGCGGTGTTTAAGATGATCGAGCGCCTGGCCCAAGACGGAGAGGGAGAGCAGCCCGGCGAGACGGTGTTCGACCTTTGGATGCGCAAGGCCCGGCCTGAAGCAGCCTCGACTGGCGCGCCCGCGCTCAAGCGGGAACGGGTCGCGGTGCTGTTTGCTCCCGATCAAGCGCTGCGTGTCGACGCCGCGCGCATCGCCCTGGAGCACAACAAGCCCTCCAAAAAGGACGCCGCGGCTCGCGAGCAGTTCGCCAAAATCCTGGCCGCCGCCGAGGCGGCGGCCTGGCCCAAGGAGATGCTCGAGCCCCTGGAGGCGCCCAAGGGGCCCGGCTCGGGCTGGCTCAAGGAAATGACGCGCCTGTCCAAAGAGCTCGCCGGCAAGGCCGGGGCGTCGGCTCCCGTCGAAATCGGCTGGAGCGTCGACGCCGACTCCATAAAAATCTCCCTTGAGGGGAGCTACGATATGCCCGCGGCCGACCTGGCCTGGCTGAGCGCTCATTTCAGCGGGGCGGCGCCGCAATCCTTCGACCAGGCTCAGCAAAAGGCGGACAGCCTCAATGCCGGCGGGAACATGGTCTGGGACCATACGCTGCTCGATCTCTACCGCAGGCTGTCCGCTCTGCCCGGAGCGCGCATGGGCGCGGCCGTCAAGGACGGGCGCACGCAGATTTGGCTGGAGATCAAAAAACAACCCCCGGCGGCCGCCGCCGCCCAGACGGCCGCAGCCCCCGCGGCCTCGGCTCAGTCCGCCGCATCTTCGGCGGGACTGGCCCAAACCCAGGAGCTGCTGATGCGCTTTATCGATCAGTCGCGATTGTCCGAGCTTGATCGCGACGGGCAAGCCATCCCGATCGCCGCTGCCGAGGCCTACGCGATGATCGCGCAGCCCTCGCAAGCGGCGGTCGCTCGAGGCTGGCTGAGGGACAAGGGCTGGGACAGGCCTTTGGCTCCTGGTCGGGACGTGGTCGGAGCCGCGGTGGGCGCGCATTGGCCGTTGGCGATGACGGCGGCGCTGGTTCTGGAGCGATTCGGCGACTCCGAAGCGGACGCCGCTCTCCTAGAAACGCTCAGCCGGCGGGTGAGGGAAAGGTCGCATTACGAGGCTCCGCTGCACGGCGCGCTTGTTCAAGCGCTTTCCGTCGTCTATGGACGTTTGGGCGAGCTGGCGGTGCTGCGCGTTCGGGAACGCGTCGATGCGATGTTTCCCACCGAGCGCGCGGATATTGTTTCCGCGCTTAATAGAGCCGCGGGTCATGTCGCGACGGGGGCGGCCGAACAAGACGCCGCAATTCAAGACGCGCAGGGTTATCTGGCGCTGATGCGGCGCCGGGGACGCGAAGACGAGCTGCTGCAAATCTTTCAAAGCGCGGACAAATGGGAGAGCGCGACCGAAAAGAAGCTCATCCCGGCGGTCAAATTGGCGGCTTTAACCCAGAGCGGTCCGCAGGCGCTGTCTCGGATCGAGGCGCTGATGCGAAAGTATCGCTCGTATTCGGAGCTCGCCTACGAGATCGCGCGGGCCTGGGCCGGCGTTGTCGCTCGCGATGGCCGCACGCAGGGCTTGGGCCAGGTGATCAGGGACTATCTCGCTGCGAATGGGGTACAAAGGCATACCGGAACTTGGGCCGCGTTGTTGGCCTATGTCGAGACGGCCCGGCTGGGGGGAGGCGAGGACGTTCTAGGAGCGCTGGAGGCCCTCATGCAGGAGCCGCCGCAGACCATCAGCGCCCTCCACGAGCAGGCCTACTTCACCGCGCCCGACGCCTGGGCACGGACTTTGGTGCGAAACGGGAAGTTCGAGGAGTACGCGCGCCCGCAGGGGACAGACGCCCAGGGCGCAGCGCTGCCCTCCAAACTCCAGGACATGCTGGCCTCGCAGTCCAGTCCCATGCTGGCCGCGGCGGCGCTGCGCGCGATCGGCTACGCGCGCGCCGAGAAAAAACCCTTGGCGGCCGCCCCGCCGACCTCGCCGACGCCCGCCATCGCCGAGCCTTAGCGTTAAAGCTCTGAGCGCAGGCGCCGGAGTTCCGCGAGGTAGCGGTGGGTGCGCACGGCCGTGGATTTGGGCGCGGAGGCTTCGGCCAGCGCGCCGTCGAGGGCGCGAATCATCTCGGGCTTTCGGTCGAGGGCTTTGAGGATCTTGGCCTCAAGGGCGACCGCCCTCAGCCAGTTGTCTCCGTAGCCGCTTTTGACCGCGCTGCGCGCCGAGTCCAGGGCGGCGGAGTAGTTCTTGAGCTCGAGGAGCAGGCGCCCGTAGCCGTAATGAAAGGTGAATTCGCCGGGATAGGCGGCGACGAGTTCCTCGTAAAGCGCCCGCGCCTCGTCCAGGCGGCCGGCTTTTTGCAGGCAGTAGGCCCTTTCGAGATTGGCGCCGCGAGCTAAAGTCAGGCGCGAGGCCGAGACCTCCGAGTCGTAGGCCAGGGCGGCCGAAAACCAGGCGGCTTGCGCGTCGGCGTTGCGTCCGAGAGTTTCCAAGTAATAGGCTTGCGTGGCCAGGATATCCCCGGCGACCAGGCCGTATTCGCTCAGGGAGGGATCGGCGGTCCAGCGGCTTGCGCCGGCGCGAACGGCCTCGACCAAGGCTTCGGCCGCGGGCTTGTCGAGCTCCGCGAGGGTCGCGGCCCACTCGGTCAGTTCGGGGTCCTCGGGGAGGTCCGTCGTCAGCTCTTTAAGCACGGCCAGAAGGGCGGGCGAGTCGTCTTCCTTTTCGGCCTTTTGTTTGCGGGCCAACAGGGCCTCTCGCCGGGACTCGGGCGCGGAGCCCGCCGCCGACAGGGCCAGTTCGTATTCGCCTCGCGCCAAGCGCCAGTCAGCCACGCGCGCGCGCGCGGCTCCGTCGGCGTCAGGGGCGGCCTTGTCCAGCGAACGCGAGACGTCCTCGATGGGACGCTTGAGCAGGGAGCGCGACCGCGACAGAAAGGCTTTGAGGGCCGCCGGCGAGCGGTAGCCCACGGCGCGCGACACCTCCCGGCCCTGCTCATCAAGGACAAGAAGCGTGGGGTAGCCTCCGATCTTAAAGCGCCCTTTAAGCTCCCAAGACAACTGGGCGTCGGCATCCAGGGCTAACTTGACGAAGGGAGCGGCGGCGCGCTGGAACTCCGGGGTGGGATAGACGGCTTCCTCGAGCATGTTGCAGGGGGGGCACCAAATGCCGAAGAAATGGACGAAGAGGGGGGCGCGTTTTTGGCGCGCGAGCGCGAAGGCCTTCTCCGGCGTGTTGAGCATGAACCCGGGCGGCGCGGCGCGCGCCGCGGCCGGGCGCTCGGCGTGGAGCTTCTTTTTCTCTTTGACGGAAATCTACACGACGAAGCGCTCCTGGCGGCAAAAAGACTTTGCGTCGTCGCAGACGCTGACGACCACTTCAATTTTTCCCGAGCCGGGCATTTGGCAGCGGAATTTTCTCGGCGTGACCGAATCCGCCTTGGCGCCGCCGCATTTCTGCGGGGCTTCGACGTTGAAATGGTGTCCGGCGATGGGCTTAAGCTCGATGACCTCGTTGGGCAAGGCTTTTTGCGGCCGGGACAGGACGAGCGAGTCTTCGGCGGCGGACGCGGCCTGGGGGCAGACGGTCGTCAACGCCGCGAGCAGGCAGGCCAGGGCGTTCATCAAAAGGGGTTGTCGGCGTCTTTGAGCAACGGAAGGGCGGCGTCCTTGGGAGTGACGATGGCCGCGCCGGGGGCGACCGGCCACTTGACGCCGACGGCCGGATCGTTCCAGCGGATGCCGCGGTCGACGTCCTTTGTCCAGTAATCGGTGACTTTATAGGCGACGATGGCGTCGTCGCTGAGCGCGCAAAAACCGTGGGCGAACCCCGGCGGCACCCAGAACATCTTGTTGCCTGAGTCGTCGAGCTCGAGGGAGGTCCACTGTCCGAACGTGGGGCTGGCTTGCCGCAGGTCCACGACGGCGTCGAACACGCGGCCGCGCGCGCAGCGCACGAGCTTGCCGATGGCCTTGGGGGGGATTTGATAGTGCAGGCCGCGGATCACTCCTTTCTTGGATCGGGAGAGGTTGTCTTGCAGCAAAGGAGGCAGGCCCGCCCTCTCCCACTCATCGGCGCGCCAGCTCTCGAAGAAAAAGCCGCGGTCGTCGGGAAAAAACGATCCCTCGACGACAAGAAGACCGGAGATGTTCGAGTGCGGCGTGAAGGCGAAGCCCATGTTATGCGACGGCGGCCTTGTGCTGTTTGCACCAGTAGTCTTGCCCTTCCTTGGGCAAGGTGTAAACGGGGTCCAGATATTCGTAGCGGCGCGTGAGCGCCTCCTCGTCGTCGCTTTCGATTCCCGTGCGGTAGGCCTTGGTCCAGTAGGAAATCCCTTTGACCCTGTCGTAGTCGGCCGCCTGGTGGATCCAGCGCTTTCCCACGTAAGGCACGTCCACGGTCAGCCGGGGCGTGGCGAAGCCGGGCAGAAAGCCCATGATGTCGTGCTGCAGCTTCATGCCCTCGGCCACCGACAGGCGCCAGTGCTCCGAGTTGGGGATCATATCGGCCATGTAAAAGTAATACGGCATGATTTTCGCGTGGTCGAGGAGCATGAAGCACAGCTCAAGCAGGTCCTTGGGCGTGGCGTTGACGCCGCGCAGGAGCACGCCCTGATTGCGCACGTCTCGAAAACCCATCTCCAATATCTTGCGGACCGCCTTGCCGACCAGCGGAGTGACTTGGTTGGCGTGGTTGATGTGGGTGTGGACGGCGATGTCGATGCCTCTGTGCCGGGCGCGTTTGGCGATCCGCTCGAGGGCGCCAAGCACCGAGTCTTGGAGGAAGTGCTGGGGCAGGCCTTGCAGGCCCTTGCTGGCCAAGCGAATGTCGCGGATGTTGGGGATGTCCATGAGCGACATCAGGAAGGACTCGAGCTGCTCGATGGGCACGTTGGCGATGTCTCCGCCCGAGACGACGACGTCGCGGACCATGGGCGTCTTTCGCAGGTACTCGAGCATGTCCGCCCAGCGTTGCTTGGGCTGCTGGATGAATTTGTGCTTCTCGACCTGGGGCACGGAGTTGCCGACCAAGTCCATCCGGGTGCAGTGCCCGCAGTACTGCGGGCACGTCGATATCATCTCGGCGAGAACCTTCGTGGGGTAGCGGTGCGTCAGGCCCTCGGTGGCCCACATCTCGGATTCATGCAGGCTATCGCGCGAGGCGCGCGGATGGTTGGGCCACTGCTCGTGGCGATCGGAAATCATCGGGATCATGTACCGGCGCACGGGGTCGTTTCTCAAGTTCTTTTCATCCATGCAGTTGAGCATCTGCGGGGGGATGAGAAGCGACATGGTGGCCTTTTCTTTTTGATCGGCGATGATGTCCGAAGCCATGGAGTCGTCGAGGGCGGCTCCGAAGACCCCCTTAAGCTCCTGGACGTTCTTGACGGAATGCTGGCGCTGCCACAGCGCGCTTTCCCACTGCGCGGCCTCGACATCCTTGTATCCCGGCAGGCGGCGCCAATCGGGCTCCTGGAATTGTCGCCGCAGGGGGTATTGAAAGGGTTGGCGCGAGGCGTCCGCCTTCACTTTTTTAGCCATGATTGAGTTTATCAAATTGATCGCCGATTGCCTCGGCCGGGGCGCGCCGCCGACCCGCGAGCGGTTTAAAACTGGCAGTCAAAGATTTAGATTGACAGTTTTGACGGCAAATGACATTATTAGCAGTCAGCCAGTTTAAGTGCTAATTTTGAGACGCGCACGACCATGCTGACCGCGTCCCTTTCGTCTTCGTGACAGTCAAAGGAGAACCACAATGACAACGACATCGCAGAAGTACCAAACCATCGACCGGGCAAGTCTCAAGGCCAAGATCGACAAGAAGGAAATATTCCAACTCTGGAACGTCCTCAACAAGGACAACTACAAGCCGGAGAGCAATATCGCCGGATCCAAGTGGGTTCCGGTGGACGGCATCACCGAAAAGCTGGCCTCCGAGAAAATTCCTTCCAAGACGGAGACCGTCATCACGTACTGCGCGGGCCCGCAATGCCAATCGTCCAGGCAGGCGGCCGAAAAGCTCGCGTCCATGGGCTACACGAACGTGTTCGCTTATGAGGGGGGCGTGAAGGATTGGTCCGAATCAGGAATGCCGGTCGTGACGCTGTAAATCGTCCGATCCGTTAGAAAAGCCCCGGCCGCGGGCCGGGGCTTTTCGTTTTCGGGGGGGTCCTCATCATCGAGAACCGGCATGATGATTTGATACCATCATGACATGGACATTTCCCGCGTCTGCGTTGTGGGCGGAGGAACCATGGGCAACGGCATCGCCCATGTCTTCGCCCAAAGAGGCTTCGAGGTCGTTTTGGTGGAGGTCCGCCCCGACCTTGCCGAGAAGGCTCTGGCGGCAATCGGCAAGAACATGGACCGGCAAGTCGCCAAGGGGTCGCTGAGCGCCGCCGAGAAGGCCGCGGCCCTGGGCAGGCTCAAGACGGCGACGTCTATCGCCGAGGCCGCCGGCTTTCAGTTCGCGGTCGAAGCTGTCCCCGAGCGCCTGGATCTCAAGAAGGCGGTCTTTAAGGAGCTTGAGGCTCGGGGGGCGTCGGGGGCGATTCTGGCGACGAACACCTCGTCTTTGCCCATCGCCGAGATCGCGGCAGCCGTCAAGGACCCGTCCCGCGTGATCGGAATGCACTTCATGAACCCGGTGCCGGTCATGAAGCTCGTGGAAATCATCCGCGGGTCCAAGACCTCGCAGGAGACCACGGAGGCGACCAGGGAGTTGACTTCCAAGCTGGGCAAGATCGCGGCCGTCGCCAACGACTCCCCCGGCTTCGTCTCCAACCGCGTGCTCATGCCGATGATCAACGAGGCCGTCGAGTGCCTGCGTGAGGGGGTGTCGACCAAAGAAGACATCGACACCATCATGAAGCTGGGCATGGCGCACCCGATGGGACCCATTCAACTGGCCGACTACATCGGCCTCGACGTGTGCCTGGCCATCATGGAGGTGCTCGACAGGGGGTTTGGCGGCGTGAAGTACAAGCCGTCCCCCCTGCTGCGCGAGATGGTTGAGGCCGGGCGCCTGGGCGTCAAAAGCGGAGGCGGATTCTACGACTATCCCAAAAAACCATGAATTTCACTTTGACCGAATCGATGACGATGCTGCGCGACTTGGCGCGCGACTTCAGCGAGAAGAGGCTTAAGCCGGGAGCTCAGACTTGGGACGAGCAGGAGCAGATCCCGGAGAGCGTCTACAGGGAAGGCGGGGAGCTGGGATTTTTCGGCTTGTCGGTTCCCGAAGAATTCGGGGGGTCGGGCGTCGATCCCTTGGCCTATGCCGTCGCCATGGAGGAGCTGGCCCGCGGCTCGGCGGCTTTTCAAGTCTGCGCGACCGTACATAACTCGCTGGCCTGCGCGGCCATCGCGAAATTCGGGACCCCCGAGCAGAAGAAGGCCCTTCTGCCGAAAATGGCCACCGGAGAACGCCTCGGGGCCTATGCGCTTTCGGAGGCCGGTTCAGGCAGCGACGCCGGCTCGTTGGTGGCGGCGGCCGCGGACAAGGGATCGCATTATCTTGTCAATGGGATCAAGTCCTGGGTCACCAACGGCGGTTTCGCTTCGGTTTTTTTGACGTTCGTCTCGACGGACAAGTCGATGGGCAATCGGGGCATCACCTGTTTGATCGTGGAAAAAGGCATGCCGGGCTTCAGCTTGGGCAAGAAAGAAAAAAAAATGGGCCTGCGCGCCTCGGACACCCGCGAGCTGGTGTTCAAGGACGCGAAAATCCCCAAATCGGCGGTCTTGGGAAAGGTGGGCGGGGGATTTAAAATCGCCTTGAGCCAGCTCGACGCCGGACGCATCGGCATCGCCGCACAATCGGTGGGAATCGCCCAGGCGGCCTTCGAGGAAGCCCTTTCCTACGCCAAGCAGCGCAGGCAATTCAACAAGGCCATTTCCGAGTTCCAACTGACCCAGGCCAAGCTCGCCGACATGGCCATAAACATCTCCGCGGCGCGCCTGCTCGTCTTTCAGGCCGCGGCCAAGCTCGCGCAAGGCGAGGCCTGCACTTTGGAGGCCGCGATGGCGAAGTCGTTTGCCTCGCGCATCGCCAACAAGGCCTGCTACGACGCCGTGCAGATTCACGGAGGCAACGGGTTCGTGCGTGATTTTCCCGTCGAGCGCTATTTCCGTGACGCGCGCGTCACCGAGATCTACGAGGGAACCACCGAGGTCCAAAGCCTGATCATCGCCCGGCAGGTGCTGGCTTAGCAGACTGTCGAAAAATCCGTACTAGCCTTTTCCTTCGCCCCATAACGGCATTCAGTTTGGGGTCGCTATAGGCGGCGCCGCCGCGTTCAATCCTTCGAGTTTGACGACGGAGTTCGTGAATTGATTGAAGGCCTTGTTGGTCCGATGAGCGCGAAATCCGGATATCAATTTCCTGACCGGCAGCGTGACGGTAAGAACCGAATCAGCGGCTAACCCAATAGCGGAAGCCACCGGATAAGCCATGCCAGTGAACACATGCTTCCAATCTCCATCGACCGATCCCGCGAGCCCGTTTATGACTATGAAGGGGGATGCGACGAGGTAAAAAACGTCAGTGCCAAGAGATTGTGCCAGCCCTTTACCCGTACAGGTTCGCCTCGCAACCAGAACAACACGATTTCTCGCGGACGCATAACGAGCCCACGAATCTTCGAGGCGGTGCCACTCGGAAGGACCTGCGATTGTCTTTAGCCGCTTCGCCCTGGCAGCCCACTCCATCGATGGATCGGGCTTTGTTTTCCCATCCGATGCCGCGGGGACGTGAACATCGTCCAGCGCGAGGGGAATCGGATCATGTCCAACGCTCCTCATGGAATAACGACTTTCTAATCCAAAAAACTCTTGTGCGCATTGTCCAGGAGGACCGAAATCATCGCCGTCTAGAATGGCGGATGCCGCCGTTAGATTCGAAGGGAGAATCGACGCCGTTAAGAGCAGCGCGGCAAAATTAACTTTAGTTTTCATCGGACTCGCCCCAATGCCGTCATGATATATGAATACTGCCCATAGCGGCTCTTACTCATCCGGCGGGCAAACACCTACTCGGAAAGCCTGGTCGTCTGCATGGTCGATGTATTCACCTAATTCATTGGCCGGATGTTGTTGACAACACCGCTGAGGACCCTTGTGAATTATGGGATCGAGCATCAATGAGATTGGCGGAGTCAGCCGCGGGTGAGCTTCTTGTAGTGGATGCGCTTGGGCTGGATGTCTCCCAGCCTCTTTTTCTTGTCTTCCTCGTAGGCCTCGTAATTGCCCTCGAACCAGGCGACTTGGGATTCGCCCTCGAAGGCGAGGATGTGAGTGGCGATGCGGTCGAGAAACCAGCGGTCGTGGCTGATGACCACCGCGCAGCCGGGGAAAGCCTGGATGGCTTCCTCCAGGGCGCGCAAGGTGTGCACGTCGAGGTCGTTGGTCGGCTCGTCGAGGAGGAGCACGTTGGCTCCCTCCTTGAGCATTTTGGCCAGATGCACCCGGTTGCGCTCACCGCCCGATAGATTCTTGACCAGCTTCTGCTGGTCTTGTCCCACGAAGTTGAAGCGGCCCACGTAGGCGCGCGAGGGCATTTGCGTCTTGCCGAGCGTGACCATGTCGAGACCGTCGGAGATGATCTCCCAAACGTTTTTTTCGCCGTCGAGGTGGCGGTTTTGATCCACGTAGCCTAGTTTGACGGTCTCGCCGATTTTAAAGGTCCCTGAGTCGGGAGCGTCTAGGCCGGTGATCATGCGAAACAGCGTGGTCTTTCCCGCGCCGTTGGGGCCGATGACGCCGACGATGCCGTTGGGGGGCAGCTTGAAGGAGAGATTTTCGTAGAGGAGCTTGTCCGAGAAGGCCTTGGAGATGGATTTGGCCTCGATGACCACGTCGCCCAGGCGCGGCCCCGGAGGGATGTAGATTTCGAGATCCTCGTAGGTTTTTTCCTTTTGGGAGTCCTCGAGCATCTTATCGTAGGCGGACAAGCGGGCCTTGCTTTTGGCCCGGCGTCCCTTGACGCCCGAGCGCACCCATTCGAGCTCCTCGGCCAGGGCCTTTTGCATTTTGCCCTCGGATTTTGCTTCCTGAGCCAGGCGCGCCTGCTTTTGCTCGAGCCACGAGGCGTAGTTGCCCTTGTAGGGGATGCCCTCGCCGCGGTCGAGCTCGAGGATCCAGCCGGCCACGTTGTCGAGGAAGTAGCGGTCATGGGTCACGGCGATGACCGTGCCCTCGTATTTGGCCAAGTGCTGCTCGAGCCAATCGACGGATTCGGCGTCGAGATGGTTGGTGGGCTCGTCGAGTAGGAGAATGTCGGGCTTAGACAGGAGCAGGCGGCACAGCGCCACGCGGCGCTTCTCGCCGCCCGAGAGCGTGCCGCAAGGCTGCTCGGAGGGAGGGCAGCGCAGCGCGTCCATGGCGACTTCAAGCGTGCCGTCGATTTCCCAGGCATTGGCCGCGTCGATTTTCTCTTGGAGCTTGCCTTGCTTTTCCATGAGCTTTTCCATGTCGTCGGGCTTGAGTTCGGGATCGGCGAGCTTTTCGTTGATCTCCTCGAAGTCCTTGAG
>JBBTHA010000154.1:0-25971 GCA_038060535.1 Elusimicrobiota bacterium
GCCGCACAACGGCTGCCGCCCGCCGAAGGCGAGGAGAGTCTAGTTTTATGGCCCGCTATAGTGACGCCGTCTGCAAGCTGTGCCGCCGCGAACAACAAAAATTGTTTCTCAAGGGAGACAAGTGCTACACCAAGTGCGTCTTGGAGAAAAAGCCCGGGGTTCCCGGGATGGCCAAGCCGCAGCGCGGCAAGCCTTCGGCGTACTCCATCCGCCTTCGTGAGAAGCAGAAGCTTCGCCGCATGATTCAGATGAACGAGCGGCCGTTCGAGCGCGCGGTCGCCAAGGCCAGCGCCTCCCGCGAGGCTTCCGGAGACGCGCTGTTGCGCTCGTTGGAGTTGCGCCTGGATAATGTCATCCGCCGCATGGGTTTGGCGACGTCCATTCGCACCGCGCGGCAACTTGTCTTCCACGGTCATGTGAAAGTCGGAGGAAGACACGTTGACATCCCGTCGTATCCGGTCAAAGCCGGGGACGTCGTTTCCGTCGACGTGAAATTAAAGGAAAATGTGGGAGTCAAGCTGAGCCTGGAGACCGCGAAAAAGCTCAACAATCGCCCGAGCTTCATCGAGTTCAATGAGAACGAGCTCTCCGCCAAGATTCTCCGCGTTCCGGAGCGGGGCGAGAGCTCATTCCCGATTAATGATCAGCTGATCATCGAGTACTACTCGCGATAAGAAGCGCGGACGATGTCGTCCGATACTGAGAGATTAAGAGATTCTGGAGAGTAAGAGATTATGGCCTACAAAGAACTGATTCTGCCGCAGAAACTTTCCGTCGATGAGAAGTCCATGTCGGACAGCTATGCCAAATTCGTCGCCGAGCCGTATGAGCGGGGATATGGGCATACCGTCGGAAACGCGCTTCGTCGGGTGCTGCTCTCCAGCCTCGAGGGCGCCGCGGTCACCGCCGTGCGAATCGAGAAGATCACGCACGAGTATCAGGCGTTGCCCGGGGTCAAAGAGGATGTGATGAACGTCCTGCTTAATCTCAAAAAACTGCGGGTCAAGCTGTTTTCGAACGGCCCCGAAACCATCTACCTCCAGGCGAGCAAGGAAGGGGTGGTCACGGCCAAGGACATCCAGGGAAATGCGAACGTTGAGGTGGTCAACAAGGATCTAGTTATCGCCCACCTGGGGGCCGGCGGCAAGATCGACATGGAAATAGAGGTGTCCAAGGGCCGCGGCTACGTGCCTGCCGAGGAGTTGCGCCAACAAAATCAGTGGGCGGCCGGCTTTCTTCCCGTCGACGCGTTGTTCGCGCCCGTTGTCAAGGTCCACTATGACGTGGAAAACGCCCGCGTGGGACAGGTCACCGATTACGATCGCTTGATTCTTGAGATTTGGACCGACGGCTCCCTCAACCCGGCGGAAGCGCTGATCCAGGCCTCAAAACTCCTGCGCGAGTCTCTCAATATTTTCATTCCTGAGGAGGAGCAGGTCGCCGAGACTCCGGCCGGAGGTTTTGAAGCGGGGGCGTCCACCGAAGGCTCCGCGATCTCCTTCGAAGGTTTGGACCCGAAGCTGCGCGACATTCTCAATCAGCCTATCGAGATGATCGAATTGTCTTCGCGCGCCTCGAACTGCTTAAAGGTGGCCCGTATACGCACTATCGGCGAGCTTGTGGGAAAACGCGACGAGGAGCTGCTTGCCGTCAAGAACTTCGGTAAGAAGTCTCTCGATGAGATCAAGGATCGCCTCAAGGATATGGGTTTGTCACTTGGAATGCAGGTCGGCCAAATGGGCTGATCCGGTATATAATAGGAGTCCGTTATGGCATCTAAAGCACTCGGCCGTCGTCAGCTTGGAATCACCAGCGCGCATCGTCGCGCCTTGTTGCGCAACATGGCGACGAGCTTGTTTAAACACGAACGCATCGAGACCACGATCGCGAAGGCAAAGGAGCTTCGGCCTTACGCCGAAAAGCTGATCACCAACGCTAAAAAGGGCGAGCACTTCATGGTGCGCCGCCAGATTCAGGATAAGACCGTCTACAAAAAACTATTTGAGGTGTTGGCCCCGCGCTACGCTCAACGCCCCGGCGGATACACTCGGATACTTCGCATTGCGCCGCGTGTCGGCGATAATGCTAAGCTCGGCTTGATCATGCTCGTCTCTTAGTCGCCGAAGGGTAAAAGAATGCTCGATTTTCTTTTCAGCCTATTCTCGAACGATATGGGGATCGACCTGGGTACGGCCAACACCCTGGTTTACGTCAAAGGTCAGGGAATCGTCCTGAGAGAGCCTTCGGTGGTCGCTATCGACCGCGAGACCCGGCGGGTGCTCGCCATCGGAGCCGAGGCGAAGAGGATGCTCGGGCGCACTCCAGCGTCGATCGTGGCGGTTCGTCCCCTGCGCAACGGCGTCATCGCCGATTTCGAAGTGACGCAGGAAATGATCAAATATTTCATACGCAAGGTCCACAACCGCAGGTCCCTCCTGCATCCCCGCGTCGTGATCGGAATCCCCTCGGGCATCACCGAAGTGGAGCGCCGCGCGGTTCAAGAGTCGGCGGAACAGGCGGGGGCTCGCCGGGTGTATCTCATCGAAGAGCCCATGGCGGCGGCGATCGGCGCGGATTTGCCGATCTCGGAGCCTCATGGAAATTTTATCGTTGATATCGGAGGAGGAACGACGGAGGCCGCGGTCATCTCTCTCGGCGGACTTGTTGTGTCTAAATCATTAGACATCGCCGGCGACGAGATGGATGAGGCGGTTATCATGCATTTTAGACGTAAGTATAACCTTCTGATCGGAGAGACCACAGCGGAAGAGGTTAAAATCCAGATCGGCTCGGTCTTCCCTTTGAAGGAAGAGAAGACCATGGAGGTTAAAGGTCGGGATCAAGCCACCGGCCTGCCAAAGACGGTCCTAATCACATCGGAGGAGGTGCGGCAGTCTCTCATGGAGCCTGTTCAGCTGATTCTCGATGTGATCAAGAATACGCTGGAGGAAACTCCGGCGGAACTGGCTGCGGATTTGGTGGACCGCGGAGTCATGCTCGCGGGGGGCGGCTCCTTGTTGAGAGGTCTTCCAGACCTCATTCGACAGGAAACCGAACTTCCCGTACATCGCGCCGCGGACCCATTGAGCTGCGTCGCGCTCGGGACGGGTAAGTTTCTTGAGGAGCTCGATCATATCGATGATCGGCGCCCGGATTTCGTCACGTCCTATCGGGATCGATCTTAAAAACATCCCGGCCGCAATCACATTAGGAGCGTCCGTCGTATTCCCGGCCTGAAGCCGGGCGGACATGCAACGCGAAACGCGAATTGCCAATTACGTGCTGGGCGTCCTCTCGACGCTAGCGCTTCTGCTTCTGTCGCTGCCCTTATCGACGCCGGTGCGTTCGCTCAAAGCGGCGATGGGGTATGTGCTCGACCCGCTTTCCTATCACGGCGAGGCGGGATATGCCCGTTTGGCCGGGGCCCCTGAGCGTATTCGCCGTCTCTTGGAGGCGGACATCGAGAACGAACGTCTTCACGCGGAACTGCGCCGCAACGAATGGCTGACGACCACGGTCTCCTCCTTGTCTTTGGAAAACGAGCGCCTGAGGCGAGCGCTCGCGCTGAAGATTCCCGGCGTGCGTTCGCCAGTTTGGGCGCACGTCCTTGAGCGCGATCCGGTTCATTGGTATCGCAGCGTGGTCGTTGACGCCGGGTCCGACCGGGGGATATCGCTCAATGATCCTGTTCTCGGTCCGCGCAACGGCAAGCTGGTCGCCGCGGGGCGCGTCGTCGATGTGCGGCCGAACACCTCCACGGTTTTACTGTTGACCGATGAGGGGGCCTCCGTCGCCGCTTATTTGTCTTTGGGGACTCTCGAAGGTTTGGTGCAGGGTCAAGACGGGCCGAACTTGCGCATGAATTACTTGAACGCGGAAGTGCAGCTCTCCACAGGGGATCTCGTATACACTTCCCCGACAAGCAGCACATTCCCGCCCGATGTTTTGATTGGACATGTGGCGCGCGTTAACCCGCGCGATCCTTTTTTAGCGTTTCAGTCGGTTGAGGTCTCGCCGGCCGCCGACGCGTCTTCCCTGCAGGAATTGATCGTGTTGCGTTCATCGGCGCCTGCTCACGCGAAGCTCGCGGCTTCCTTGGAGACCGCGCCATGAGGTCGGTTTTCCGGACGACCATTATTTTTGTTGGAGCCATGTGTCTTCAATGGTGGTGGAACACCCATCTGGCGTATTGGGGCGCCGGGCCGCAGTTCCTCCTCGTTTTGACGGTTCTCGTCGCGGCGAGACGGGGAACGGTGACGGCGATGCTGGCTGGATTTGTGTGGGGATTGTATCTTGATGTCGCTCGCGCCGAGCTTTTCGGCGCGAGCGCGCTGACCTTGACGCTTATCGCCTATGGAGTGGGCGTTGTGCGACGCCAAGTTGATTTGCGCGCTGCGGGCCCGTTGGCCACCATGACGTTTATCATCACGTGGGCCGCATTCCTCTGCCACGGCTTGATCGGTTTGATTTTCAAGAAGAGCTTTGAGTGGAGCGGGCCGGTGGTGATTATCGCCACCCCGTTTTTGAATGCGGGGGCGATCGCGGTCGCGTCGCTTCTTTGGGAGATTGGGGGAGAGCGATGAGCCGCGACATCGCCGGGCCGCGTGAGCGCCTGGAAATAGTGTGGTACGCGGTCGCGACGCTGGGAATCATCTTGGGCCTCCGGTTGGCCCAAATGCAACTTGTGCAGTCCGCTGAGTGGCGTTTGGCGGCGGAGCGAAATCGTTCCCAGATGATTCATCAGAACGCTCCGCGCGGGCGCATCTTCGATCGCGATGGCGTGGTCTTGGCCACGAATTCACCAGCTTTTTCCTTGATATTTCTTCCCAGCAACGAGCACGGCCGCTCCGACTTAAGCCCCCTGGCCTTCGAGTTGGCGCGTCAACTGGGGCGCGAGCCGGGCGACCTGTTGGAGGATCTTGAACAAGCCGTCCAGGAGAAAAGCGCCGTTCGCTTGGCGGAAAATCTGCCGACGAAAACGATGTTTCGTCTGGCCGAACTCAAGACCATTTATCCCGGAGTCGATCTTGTCGTCGAGGCTCGCCGCTACTATCCATTTGGACGTTTCGCCAGCCATCTGCTCGGATATATGGGGAAGATGAACCAACGTGAATGGCGCGAGCGTAAACCCAAGGGGTATCGCGTGGACGCGCGTACGGGGCGGCTCGGGGTCGAGAGGCTTTTTGAGGAGGAGTTGCGTGGACGGGACGGCGGCTTGAGAATGGAGGTTGACGCTCAGGGAAGACTGAAGCGCGTCCTCGGAAAAATGCCTTGGGAGGCGGGCAGCAATCTGCATTTGACCATTGATGCCGCGGTGCAGCGTGCGGCTGACGAGGGGTTGCGCGCCACTTCGACCGGTCGGGGAGGGGTCGTTGCCATTGATCCTCGCAACGGAAAAATTTTGGCGTTGAGCTCGCATCCTGACTTTGATCCGAACGCCCTTCTGTCCGCCGACCCCGAGGAAGTGAAAAACACGGTCACCGAACTGTCGGAATTCAACAACGCCATATCCGGCGCCTATCCCCCGGGCTCGACATTCAAACCCATCGCGGGGCTGGCCGCCCTCAATGAAAATCGGGTTGCGACCCACGATACGGTGTTTTGTCCTGGCCATTTCTCCTTGGGGGGGCGGAATTTTCTCTGTTGGGAGCATAAGGGCCATAAAAGCGTCTCCTGGCTGATGGGGTTGGCTTTGTCCTGCGACGTCTACTTTTACACCTTGGGACTTAAAACCGGGGGAGCCGCCATCGAGCGCTACGCGCGCGCCTTCGGTCTCGGCTCGAAGACATTGATTCCGAGCTTGCCCGAGAAAAGCGGACACCTGTTCGGTCCCGAGACCCGCAAGAAAACAGGAAAGAGCTGGTATGACGGAGACACTTTGAATCTGGCCATCGGGCAGGGCGAGTTGACCGTGACTCCTTTGCAGATGGCGGTCGTGATGGCGGCCATGGCCAATCGCGGCACAGTCTGGCGCCCGCACTACATCCAGAAGGTGGTTTATGCCGATGGAAGGCCTGATTATATTCAAAGCGCGGAGAGACTCAGCCAGGTGGCGGCCAGGGACGAGGCGTGGGACGCGGTTCAGCGCGGGTTGGAGGTCGTCATTTCTTCCGGCACGGGAGGGGGTTCCCGTATTCCGGGTCTGATCGTGGCCGGAAAAACGGGCACGGCGCAAAATCCTCACGGAGAGGATCATGCCTGGTTCGTGGCGTACGCGGCTCGTCCCGGGGAACCGGCGTCGATAGCGATCTCAGTGCTCGTCGAGAACGGAGGCCATGGGGGCGCGATGGCCGCGCCTGTGGCTCGAAAAATGATTTTGGCTCATTTTCGCATGACCGATCCGTCGGAGAAGAAACCGCCGCAGCCTCGGCTTCCTATTCCCGCTGGAGTCCTTCCGGCCGTTCCTTTGAACGGGAGGCCTCTATGACCATGATTCGAGCCGTGCGCGCCCAGTCCGGGATGACGGGACGCGTGGATTGGACGTTCATCGCCGCGATATCAGGTCTAATCGTGACCGGATCGTTGGCGATGCTGTCGGCCGCGAGCACGACGCTTTTCTACGATGCAATCTTGAGTAAGCACTTTATCGCCCTTACCGTGGGCGTGACGTTGTTCGCGATGACGTTAGCCTTCAACTATCAAGTTTTCCAAGACCAATCGAAGTTTGTGTACGTCTTGGCGATCGTTATCGTGGCGGCGACCCTTCTTCTCGGAAAAATTTCACGGGGACAAAGGTCCTGGGTCCACGTTTTGGGGTTCAGCTTTCAGCCGGCGGAAATGGCGCGCACGCTCGTCATTCTCGCTCTGGCCGACTTTCTCGATCGCCGTTCGCGCCGCATCGGCGACCTGGCGACGGTGTTGGGCACCTTGGGCCTCGCCGTTCCCGTGATGCTGTTGATTCTCAAGCAGCCGGACTTCTCGACGGCGCTGACCTTCGTGCCGGCGATATTCGGGATGCTGTTCTGCGCGGGAGCGAACCTCTTCCAACTATTGGTGATTTTCGGCTACGGGGGCGTGGCGATCATTATTCCTCTCGTCTATACGTTCTGTCAGGTGCGCTATCCTTACGCTCCTGAGTCCAGTCTGCCCGGGATAGTTCTCGCGACCGCGCAGATGGGTTGGGTGACTCTCGCGACGATTCTTGTTTTCTGCGCGATCGGCTTCATTTCCTGGCGCATGGCCACCTGGATGCGAGTGCAGGTCAAACCCGCCGCATTCGTCGCGATCCCGGTCTTGCTCTCGGCCGCGTTGTTGTCCGGGATCATTGTTCAACGCGGATTGAAGGGTCACCAACGCAACCGTCTGGTCGCGTGGATTTCGCCGAAATCCGATGTTCAAGGGGCGGCCTACAACGTGATCCAATCGCAGATTGCGATCGGTTCAGGGGGGATGTGGGGCAAAGGCCTTTTTTCCGGGACCCAGTCAAAGCTGGGATTTTTGCCGGAGCGGCACACCGATTTCGTTTTCGCCAATGTCGGAGAGGAAATGGGATTTTTGGGATCCTCGCTGATCTTGGGGCTGTATATGCTCGTTCTGTGGCGGATTGTGACGGCCGCTCGTTTGGCGCGCGACCGTTATGGCTACCTTGTCTGCGCGGGGCTGGTCTCGACGCTGGCCTTTCAGCTGATTCTTAACGTCGGCATGTGTGTGGGTCTTATGCCTGTGGCTGGTGTGCCTTTGCCTCTTGTTTCTTACGGCGGTTCGAGCCTGCTCGTCACCCTGTGGACGCTGGGCATCGTCGCCAATATCTATGCGCGTCGATACGCGCTGCTTTGATTACCGGAGAACCTGTGTCCAACGAAAACGAACCGATTCCAACGCCCGCCGCACCGCTTGTCGATCCTGTCCTTTCGACGTCGCCCTCTCCCGCCGAACTCATTGAACGAGTTCCGGAACCCGTGCAGGTGCGAGATACGCCCCTTCCCGCGAAGGAGGAGCCTCTTCCTCAGCCTCCCGCGCCGGCTCGCGAGGAGATGTATCCCCGTGCCGATGACCCGGTGGAATCGGATCGGGACGTCGCACAAACCCGGGAGGACGGTGAGGCAGGAGTTGACGGCGAGGAGGACGCCGACGGGGCCGAATTCGAAGAAGACCCCGAGCCCGAGGCCTCTCCGGGAGCCCCCACTCCGTCCGTGACACAAAATCCGAGCCAGGACGCATCTCCTCCGACGGGAGCCCAACCGCGAGAAGGGGGTCGTCGCCGCCGTCGCCGCCGCCGCGGGGGACGCGGAGGACAAGGACAAGACCGAAATCAGGGCCAGTCCCAGTCGAATTCCAACTCCGGTCACACGCAGCAAGAGAAGTCGGGCTCCGAGGGGCGCGAACATCCCCAACGAGATGGGCGCGACCGTTATGAACGCCACGGGCAAGAGCGTCGTGATCAAGGACGCCGGGATTTCGGACGCGAGCGTCGCGGTCCGGAACGGCGCGCGGACCGGCGCGAGGACCGGCGCGAGGATCGCGGGGGATTCGCCCAGGAGAGAACAAACTCCGGCCGCGGTGTTCGCGGGCCGCTCAAGCGCGAGGTGTTGGCGAACACAAATTTCGAGGAGACGCGCATTGCCATCATCGAGAACGGGCGCTTATCCGAGCTGCACTGGGAACGCAAGAGCTCCCAGAATATCGTCGGCAATATCTACAAAGGAACGGTCGAGAACGTCCTTCCGGGAATTTCCTCCGCATTCGTCAACATCGGTTTCGACAAGAATTCGTACCTGTACATCTCCGACGTTCTAGGCGACAAGAATGCGCCGATCGATCAAACGCTCAAGAAGGGCCAAACCATCATGGTTCAGGTGGCCAAAGAAGCGATCAGCACCAAGGGGCCGAAAGTCACCATGGATGTGTCCCTGCCGGGTCGTTATCTGGTCTTCACGCCCTTCCAAGAATACGTCGGGATCTCCAAACACATCGCCGATCCCGAGGAGCGGCGCCGTCTGGAGGTCATCGTCGAGAGTTTGGTCAAGGCGCATCTGGGCGGCAAAGGCGTGGTCGTGCGCACCGAAGCCGAGGGCGCAACCCAGGAGGAACTCGAGCGCGAGGTCAAATACCTTCAGAACCTTTGGCAGCAGGTTCAAAAGAAATTCGCCGATCAGCCCGCTCCCGCGATCTTGCATCAAGATCTCGATCTGGCACTGCAGATCGCTCGCGACATCCTCTCGGAGCACGTCTATGTGTACATGATCGACTCCAAGCAGGTTCACAAAGAGGTCGTGGATTTCGTCGAGGGTTTCGCTCCGGAATTGAAGGACAGAGTGAAACTGCACGAAGCGAAAACTCCTATTTTTAAAGCCTTTAACCTTGAAAAGCAGATCGAGAGCATCCGTGAGACCAAGGTGTCCTTGCCCAACGGCGGGTCCATCGTCATCCAAGAGGCGGAGTCCTTGTGCGCCATCGATGTCAATACGGGGCGCTTCACGGGTTCCAAATCCCAGGAAGAGACGGTGACTCAGACGAACATCGAGGCAGCGATGATTGTCGCCCAGCAAATTCGACTGCGCAATATCGGCGGAATTATCGTTGTCGATTTCATCGACATGCGTAAAGCGTCGAATCGCGCCAAGGTTATGGAGGCGTTCGCCGACGCGTGCCGCAGAGATAGAGCCAAGATCCGCATCCTGCCGATCACGAGATTGGGACTCATTGAATTGACTCGCGAGCGCAAGCGCATGTCCACCGCCAGTCTTCTGACCGTGGATTGCCCCCAATGCCGGGCGTCGGGACGCGTCCTGTCGTCGGAAACGCTGCGCATCAAGATCCAACGCGAAATTTTTGAGATGACGGGCGGACGCCCGGGAGGCTCGATTCGCGTCAGCCTCCATCCCACGGTCGCTGAGGCCTTCCGTTCGCAGCTCAGGGTCATCGAGAAGAACGTTCAACGCGCCATACGCATCCAAGCCGACGCCAATCTTCAGTGGGAGGATTACCACATCGTCCTTGAGTGAGATGAAAAAGAATCAACTCCTGCTGTCAGCGGTGTTTTTGATATCCCTGCTTGCGTTCGTGCCGGCGAGGGCTGATGAGCTTGCCGTCGTCGTGTCTGGAAAACCCCAGGAGGCGGTGGAGATTTACCGCGCCCACGGCACCTCGTATCTCAACGCAAAAAAAGTCGCGGCGCTTTACGGAGGGCAGTTATATTGGTATCCCGTCTCCGGCCGTCTTCGTCTGGGATTAAGGGGGCGGTCGCTGCAGCTGTTGGTCGGCTCGACTCAAGCTTCGTCGGGGGAGACGGACATGAAGCTGCTCCAACCCGTCATCGTTCGCGCGTCCCAAGCGTTTATTCCCCTATCGTTTTTAACCGACGCGGAGTTCGCCCGCTGGAGTGGTTATGAAACGCGTCATGACGAACGTACCCGGACTCTCATCGTGGAGCGTCAGGGCACCGTTGGAGCGGTGCGGATGTTTTCTTACTCCGGCCGCAGCCGCGTGAGTGTCGAGCTCGCCGCAGGGGCGTCATATCGCGCCGTGGCTCGGGGCACCGGGGGCGTTGATCTCGTTGTGGATTTCGGGGTGGCGGAGTCTGAAGAGACCTCCAAGCCGGACGATGAGGTGCTGTTCTCGTACTCGCTGAGGCAGGAGCCCAAGCTGGTCCGTCTTTCGGTCCGTTTCGCGAAAAACGACCAGCGTTGGCGGGTCTTCGAACAGAACGGACCGCGGCGCGCCGTCATTGAGGTCTACGCTCCAGGCGTTCAACCTCCCGAAGACGTCGCCGCCGACGAAAAAACGGGGAAGGCGGAGATAACGAAGCCAGAGTCTTCGGAAGCTAAGCCGTCGAACCTGGGGGCGCCCCCGCCCTCCTTGGCGCCGGCGTCAGTTCGCCCCAGGCGTTTGATCATGATCGACCCCGGTCATGGCGGCAAGGACCCCGGGGCGATTGGCCGGAGGGGAACTCACGAAAAAGACGTGAACTTGGCCGTGGGCTTGGAACTGGCGCGCGTTCTTAGAGAGAGGGGGGATTTCGACGTCATGATGACCCGCGAGAGCGACGTGTTTGTTCCCCTCTCCGATCGCCCCGATCTCGCCAATTCCAAAAAAGCCGACCTGTTCATCTCCCTCCATTGCAACGCCGCCGACAGCAAGCATAAGAACGGCTTTGAGGTCTACTCGATTTCAGAAACAGCCTCCGATCCCGAGGCCGAGAAGCTGGCCGTCGCTGAGAACGCCGTTCTTGAATACGAAGGGAAGAATCCCCAGGATGAAATGGCGAAGATGATCCTGTTGGCCATGACCAAGACCGAAATGATTAACGAGTCCGCCGCATTCGCGGCGTTGGCCGCCAAGAAGATCGGAGGGCGCGTCGACATCGCCTCGCGGGGAGTCAAGCAAGCCGCGTTCTACGTCCTGCGCGGTACGCACGCCCCGGCCATCCTCGTGGAAATGGCTTTCCTCAGCCATCCCATCGATGAGGCCAAGCTCGCCTCCCGGCGTTTCCGCCGCACGATGGCCGAGGGTCTGGCGGCGAGCACCGCCGATTACGCGCGCCGGCAGGGGTGGCTGCAATGAAAAATCGCGCGCCCATTGGAGTTTTCGACTCTGGGTTGGGAGGGCTGACCGTGTTCCGGGCCTTGGCTCGGCGCATGCCTGAGGAGTCGCTGATCTATTTTGGAGACACGGCCCACGTTCCATATGGTTCGAAGTCGCCGGAGGCGATCGCGCGCTTTTCGACAACGGTCGCTCGATTTCTCGCTTCGCGCGGAATCAAGCTCCTCGTTGTTGCCTGCAACACGTCGTCGGCATGGGCTTTGCCCGCGATCAGGCGCGTGGTGAGAATTCCCGTTGTCGGTGTCATCGATCCGGGCGCTCGGGCGGCGATGGCCGTCTCCCGCGGAGAACGCGTGGGGGTGATCGGCACCGAAGCGACGATCCGGTCCAACGCCTACCCCAAGGCGATCGCCGTGATTTCAAAGACGGCGCGCACGCTTTCACAGGCGTGTCCCTTGTTCGTGCCGCTGGTGGAGGAAGGCTGGTGGGACGGCTCCGTCGTTGACGCCGTGACCCGTCAATACATGACGCCCCTGCTCAAGGGCCGGGTGGATACGCTGATTCTGGGTTGCACGCATTACCCCTATTTAAAACCCGTTCTGGCCCGCATCATGGGTCCCTCGGTGCGCTTGATCGATTCCGCCGAGGAAACCGCCGCGGAGACGGAAAAAATTCTTTCGGAGCTGTCTTTGCGGGCTCCACGGGGACGTGCCGGTTGCCGAAAATTCTACGCCTCCGACGCGCCTGAGCGATTTAAACGCCTTTCGCGCCGGATGCTGGGACGAGAGGCGGGCCGAGTTCAACTGCATCCATTCGACTAATGAAAGAAATGATAGCCCTGACGGGTTTAGCGAAAACGAAAGTCGACGCGGGGTTCTCCCGCGTCGGACGACGCATGTCCGCCTCAGATCCCAACGACCAAGCGCTGATGATCATGGCCGCCCGCGCCATCGCCCAGGCCAACGCCGTCATGGTCTTATGCGAGCGGGGCTTGGCCAATGAGGCTTTGCCGATCCTACGGGGCTTAGCCGAGATGTGCTTGATGATGCGCTGGGTGGCCGAGAAAGACTCGACGGCGCGCGCCCTGGCCGCCTTGGCCGAGCTGCGGGACCCGGACTGGGAGACGCACTGGCCGAGCGGGCGCTTGCGCGAGAGGGCCGAGGCGTATGAAGTTCCTGGTTCCGCCGTGGGAGCGGTGCTGAGTTCGGTGGTGGATTTTGCGCGCGGCTCGGCGCAAGGCCTGCCGTGGGGCCACGTCTTCGTAGACGCGACCCGGCCCGGGCGGCGCGCGGAGGATGTTCTGCCAGCAGCTTCTATTTTCCTTGGGCATGCGTTGAAGGCGTTGGATACTCGCTGGCCGGGGGAATTTCCGGGGGCGGAAGAGATGTGGATGCAGGCGAAGATTTCGAGAGGATAATGAGATGATGAATGAAGAGACGACGGGACAAGGCGGACAGTTCGGGCAAACGCCTTCAGGAGGCGGCGAACAGCCTCCCCGCGAGCAATCCCACCCGGCAGGGCCTTCGGGGCAGCAAGGCCACCACGGCGACGGCCAAGGCCGCCGGCGTAGGCGTCGCCGAGGCGGCCGGGGCCGCAACCAGAACCAAGGCGGAGGTCATCAGCAGGGTCACCGTCAGGGCGGGCAGTTTCACGGAGGGCAGCGCCAAAACGGCGCTCCGCGGCCTCCCCAGACGCCCCAAGCTCCTCAGCGTTCGGAAGTCGAGCAGGTGTTCGCGGCTAAAGTTCCGGTCGACCCATTCGAGTGGCTCCAATTGGAGAAAGGATCCACCGACCCCTCGATGCGCGCCATGGATCTTTTGGCTCCCATTGGAAAGGGAACGCGCGGTCTGATTGTCGCTCCCCCCAAGGCGGGCAAGACGACGTTTCTTAAGCAGATCTCCAACGCGGTTCACGCCATTGACCCCAAAATCCGTCAGTATTGTCTTCTCATCGACGAGCGGCCCGAGGAGGTCACGGATTTCAAACGTTCCGTGCCCGCCGAGGTGTGGGCGTCGTCCTCCGACCAATCCTACGACAAACACAAGCGCTTGGCCGAGGACTTGATGCGCGCGGCGCTGGAAAAAGTCGTCGCCGGCGAGGATGTTTTCATCCTGCTTGACTCCTTGACGCGCTTGGCCCGCGTTTACAATCAGTTCGCGACGGGGAACCGCACGATGTCAGGTGGCCTGGACTCCAGGGCCATGGAAATTCCCCGTCGCTTCTTCGGCGCGGCGCGCAAGCTCGAAGGCGCTGGATCATTGACGATCCTGGCCACGATCCTCGTCGATACCGGCTCGAAGATGGACGACATCATCTTCCAAGAATTCAAAGGCACGGGGAACATGGAACTGGTGCTCTATCGGCAGGCGGCGGAAATGCGCATTTTCCCGGCGTTGAAGGTGCGGGACTCCGGCACGCGAAAGGAGGAAAAGCTCTTTCCGTCCGATTACCTCGAGGGGGTGTACAAACTGCGGCGCCTCGTCGCCGGAATGGGAGACATCGAGGCGATCAAGGCTTTGACGGACATGCTGCGTCTTCACAAAACCAACGCCGCCTTGATGTCGGCTTTGAGGTGACGAGAATGACGCGCCAACCCATCGTCACGACGAAGGCCCCCGCGGCCATAGGTCCATACTCTCAGGCAATCTCGGCCGGCGACCTCGTGTTCGTTTCAGGTCAAATCCCCCTGAAGCCTGACGGCGTTCTTGTCTCCTCCGACGTGGCCGAACAAACCGAACAGTGCCTCGCTAATATTCGGGAGATACTGCATTCGGCGGGCTTGGGCATGGAGCGCGTCGTAAAAACCACCGTGTATATGATGGACCTGGGACAGTTCGCGCGCATGAACGAAGTGTATGCCCGCTTCTTTTCCGCTCCTTTTCCCGCCCGGGCGACGGTGCAGGTGGCGGCTCTTCCCAAGGGGGTTTCGGTGGAAATCGACGCTGTCGCGGTGCGTCCCTAGTCCGTTATGTTGACCCGCGCGGCCGGCGCGGCGGTCTTTGCGCTTCTAATCGGAGGCGATGTCGCTCGTCTGGGCTGGGGCGCGATCGGCTTGTGGCACCTCTACTTCCCTTTTTTCTGGCTGTTCATTCTGCTGGAGGCGATACGCTCTGAACGTGACGTCGGGGATGAAGAGGTCTTTCTGACGGGAGCGGCCATGGCGATGTTTTACGGCGGTATCTACGCCAAAGACCTCCAGCATGGTTTTTTTCCATTCGGGATCGACTGGCTGGGCAGCATCGAGGCCTGCTTTGACGGCGGCATGACCGCCGTCGTGAGCCTGCACGCGCTTCGTGTCTTGCGTCCCGAATCCAAAGTTCCCGCCCTCACGGACCGCCGGCCTCTCTTCCTTGCGCTGGCCTTGGGAGCCATCGGCGCGGCCTGCGTTTACGCGGTCAAAACCGTGTTCAATTTTTACAACGCCGAACGCCTGCTGAGTCCGAGTTGGCTGTTGGGGGATGTATTATTTGGCGCCGCGACCTGGGCGCTGCTTCGCATGGCCTTGACGCGTTCCCGGGCGAAAGAGAGCTCCTTTCGAGATCGACGATTTTCCCTGTTGGCCGCCTTTGCCGTCTGGCTTCCGGGAGCGCGCGTCGGAGCGCGCCTATGCGTCGGACTGGACCTTCCCGACGCCGTGATGTACTTCGTGGTCGTCGTGTGGACCGCGGTGATCGTTCGTCTTTTTTGGGACTCGGTGGGAATGCGTCTTGAGGAAGAGACGGCGACGCGTTCTCGGCCGGCTCTGGCCGCGGCGTTATGGCGTGCGGGGGCCGCTGTGTGTCTCCTCATGCTATGGGGCAGCGCCCGGGAGGACGCCCGTATGGCGGGCGCGTTCTCGGCTTTTGTTGATTTGCCCAGCCGGGCGCTGTTTTCCTGGGCTTTTTTAACGGCGCGACTCAAGATTTGACGGAGGGCAGCCGGCCCTCAGAAGCTTCAGCACGCCGGCGCTCAGAAATATCAGGTAAGCCGCGAAGAGAGGAAATCTCAGGAGAGTTTGCGCAAGCGGGCGCAGTAGCGCCGGCCCGCCTCTTCCCAGGTCGGGTCGGTGACCATATGCAGGAGGAAGGCGCCGTGGGAGTCGCAGAGGGCGTACTCGTAGGAGTAGGTCGCGGCGATGATCGCTCCGAGGCCGCCGAGAAGAAGTCTCCAGGAGCGTGTCTTGTCAACGACGTAGAGCGCGATCAAAAGGGGAAGAAACCAGCCGATGTATTGAGGGGCGTAACCGGGGCCGAGGGCGGGAACGCAGACGAGCAGAAGAGCGGCGGTCAAAAGGATGTCCTCGGTCCTTTGCGGTCCTTTGAGAGCGCGCAGTCCAGCCCAGGCCGCGGCGCCGGCCAGAACGAGGGGCGACGCCGCTTGATAGAGGGGGGCGAGGGGGCCGAGAAGACCGGTCAGGCCGAACCACCCTGATTGAGAGCGATAGGACAGGACGTTCGCGGCGATCTCCACGGGATTGCGCACGTATAAAATGCCGACACCGAGCGTTGCGGGTCCTAGGGCCAGAAGAAGTCCCGCCAGACGCCGACGCAAGTCGAGACGCTTGAGTCCGGGCAGCAGAAGCGGCACGAGTATGAGGGGAACGGTTTTGGTCAATATCCCCAATCCCAAAAACAGGCACGCCTTATACCAGTCCGTGTGTGCGTGATTGCGCTCAAAATCGCTGAGGTAAAAACAAAACAACAAAACAAATAGGCCCACCAAGGCGTCGAAATTCGAATGCTGGCAAGCCAGGAATATCGACGCCGGGTTGAGAGCCAAGCCGACACAGATCGGGAGCTCAACGGCCACCGAGGGGAAGCGCCTCTTGAGGCCGCGAGAGAGGAGGGCAATGACCAGGCAGTCTGTCAAGATCAAGAAAAACTGTATCAATCGAAAAAACGGGATATGAGTCCAGGCGTTCACTTTTAATAGAGTCCATAAAATTCCCATCCACAGAGGCGGCCAATTGAGGTAAGGAGTCGAAACGTAGGGGTTGCCGCCGGCCTTGAGAATGAGACCAACGTCGAGCCAATGACGAAGGTCGACGGAGACGGCCAGTGTCGGCGCGAACGCCAAAAAAAGGGATCGGCCAAGCAGCGCCGCTGCGATCAAGACCCACGGCATAGTCCCGCTTCTTTTCAACGCGGTGCTTGCCATAGGCCGAAGGCGGCAATGAGGATCAGGGCCGTGGCGATCAAGCGCATTCGTCGGGCGAATAAAGCGTCCACGCGTGCCGCCGAGATCCCGGCGAGGCGCCGATATTCGAATTGAACGCCCAACCAAATTCCGTAAAACAGGAAAGCGCCGGCCGTTAACCCTCCCGCCAAGGAAAAGGGGAAGGCGAACGTAAAGTGGGGAAGACCGGGACCGGCGTCGGCCTGCCACCTCAGGCCGAGACCAGCGGCGGCCAGGATGGCGGCGGTAAGCGCGAGGCGTCCGCGGCCGACGGCGAGGCCGGCGCAGAGCGTGGCCAGCCACACGAGCCATGATGGAGCGTTGAAGCGGCCTCCCGCGACACATCCGAACGTGAAGGCCAAGAGAAGGCCAAGGAGCGTCCAACGCGTCGGGGGGCGGGCTCCCAGACAGAGAACGACAGCGAGCATGGCCATGAATCCGGGGACGTTCGAAAGAACCTCCACTGCGCCCAATCGAAGACTTTCCAGGGCCATGGCCCATGCGGGGCGCCGCGCGTCGCAGCCCGCGACCACCTGCGAGGCTAAGTCAGGGGTGAGGGTGACACGCAGACGTTTGCGGCCGGGGATGTTGAGGTGAGTGCGATAGTTGTCGGAGTAGGGAATGGAACGGCCGCGGTATTCCTCGGCCACTAATTGCCGGTACTCCTCATAGAACGTCGCGGTTACGTTCAACGAGGACGTCTCCGGAATGGGCGGATATTCAAGACGCAAGTCAAAACGCCCTTCTTCGTTGACCTCCCAAGGTTGTTGGAGGTAGCGCGCCCGCGTGAGGCGTCCCTTCAAGGCCTTGCCGTCGGAGGAAAGACGGAAATGTTCAAGGGCGTAGGATTCCACACGCGCGCGCGCCTCCGGGGGCCAATGAGTGGCTGGCATGGGAGAAAGGCGCGCGATCTCGGCGATCCAAAATATGGAGTCGACTCGAAGGTCCGCGACGATCCGGTCCTGTTCCACGCGCAGGCAGACGTGCACCGGAGCGATCGGAAAGATTTCATGCGCATGAGAGCGCAGAGCGAGGAAAAACACACAGATCAACGATTTCATAGCCAACGGCTAGAATATATAATTCATTAGGACCTAATCGCGCCTGGGCCCCCTGTCCCCAAATCGCCGCCCCGATCGGCCCGAGCCCTCGTTTCCGCCGTTTGACATAATCGCGAAAGATCATGACCTTCGTCCTCGGTTGCGTGCTTATCGTATCGGTCGCGGCTCCGGCTCAGGTGTTCCGGGCCCGGACGGCCCCCGTGGTCGCGTTGACCGTGCCGCCGATCGCTTCCCTGGCGCCTTTCAGCGGGCCGTCTCCCATGCTGGTCCCGGCCTTGGCGCCGGTCTTGGTCGTGCCGACCCCTCCGGTCCTCGCTGTTTCTCCGTCCAAGCCCAAGGACGCCGAGGCTCCCTCTCTCGAAAGGGCGCGTCTGGAGATGGCGTCTCGTTGGGATGGGGCTTCGGAAACCCAGGCCGTTTTCGAAGACGTCATCCTTTCGCGGGGCAAATTGGAGGCTTTGCGCCGCCTCTCCGAACCGTTGAGCACGCCCGTGCAGCTGGCGCGATTGCAGAGGACGCCGCGTCCCAAGGGGGAAACCTTTCGATTTTCCGTGATCGGCGACGCCGAGCCCGGCCGTTTTTGGTTTTCGCGCCGATTTTTCAACACCCCAGGAGTGTTTTGGAAGTTGTTGACTGGCGCCGATAAATTGAAGGGGGATTTCATCATCCAACTGGGCGATATGGTCAGCCGGGGCCTGATCAGGCAGTTCAATATATTCATACGCGGCCTGATCGGGGCTTCTTTGGAAACCCCGTATTTGAGCGTTATCGGGAACCATGACCGGCACAGGCCTCATGGCGTCTCCAACGATCGCGTTTACCGGACGGTGTTCGGCTTGACGGATTATGCCTTCGACCGGGGCGGCTGGCGCTTCGTCGTTGTCGATTCGAGCGCGCGCGCTCTGACCCAGGCGCAGCTGTCCTGGCTCGAGGGTGTGGTCAAACCCGGGGGACGCACGATCGTTTTTACCCACGTTCCGCCGGCGCCTCTGGGAGAATGGACCGATTTCGGCCCCTTCAAAGGGGTCGGGGGATTTCGCGTGGGGGCGCAGCAATTCATGAGGCTTATGTCCGAACGGGGGGTCGCTCGGGTGTATATGGGGCATCTTCATGGTTTGGGGAGGCTGGTGCGCGACGGGGTGACGTACGTGCTCAGCGGGGGCGGCGGATCCCCGTTGTTTCCCGGTCCGCTTCGCAGACTGCATCATCGGTTGTCGGTGGAAGTCGGTCCCGAAGGCGTCAGGGAAACGGTCCATGTCGCCAACGGCGCGTCATTCCCACTTCGCTGATCCGCTATAATCACCGGATGGACGATGATTCGGCGGAGGGCCGATGAAAGTGTCCGTTCTGATTCCCGCCTATAACGAGGCGCGGACCATCGCGCGTTGTTTGGACGCGGTGTACGGCCGCAATCCAGGGCGGGATCTCGAGGTGATCGTCGTCGATGATGGTTCCATCGACGCAACCGCCGCCGCAGCCAGGAATTCGGCTCGCGGGAGCACCAAGGTGATCGCGCACGAAAAGAATTTAGGAAAAGGCGCCGCCATCCGCACGGCCCTGGCCGCGGCCACAGGCGACCTCGTTCTTATTCAGGACGCCGATTTGGAATACGATCCCGCCGACTACGCGGCGCTTCTCAAGCCGTTCGAGGAGGGGCGCGCGGAAGTGGTCTACGGCTCGCGCATTCTCAAGGCCGGCAACGGCCGTTCTTACGCGCGTTATTACTGGGGAGGACGCGTGTTGTCATGGTGGACGAACCTGTTGTACGGCTCTCATGTCAGCGACGAACCCACCTGCTACAAGGTGTTTAACACGAAGCTTTTGCGCTCGTTGGATTTAAGGTGCGAAGGTTTTGAATTTTGTCCCGAGGTCACGGCTAAGGTCCTGCGCCGGGGCATCGCCATCAACGAAGTTCCGATTTCCTATCACCCTCGGCGCATCGAGGAAGGAAAGAAAATACGTTGGCACGACGGGGTGATAGCCTTATGGACTCTGCTCAAGTTCCGATTCTAGGGCGTCTTAACGACCGTCGCCGCTTCGAGGTGGCGGTGTTCGCCTTGGCGGCGGCCCTGCGGCTTGGATTTTTAGCTGTTTTCCAATGGAAGGGGATGGGTGACGTTTATGGGCGAGATTTATACTACAACCTCGCGCAGTCGTGGCTCGGCTGGGCACCCATGCCCGCTTTCGACGCCACGCACCCGCCGTTGTACACAGCGCTGATCGCAGCCGTCTTGGGCCTATTCAGGTCGCCCAATCCCCTTCCGGTCTTGCTTCTTCAATGCGTTCTTGGCGCGGGATCGGTCGTTCTTGTCGCCCGCATCGGCGCGCGTCTTCTTGACGAGAAGACGGCGCGCGTGGCGGCCGTGTGGGCCGCGTTGGACCCCGCCCTTATTTTCTTCACTCCGCATCTGCAGACGGAAACGACATTCGTGGCGATGGAATTGATTTTTTTTCTCGGCGTGCTCGCGCTTTGGGATGAGCCGTTATCGTCGCGCAACGTCGCTTTGGGCGTGTGGGGAGGGCTGTGCGTTCTATGCCGCTCGATGTTCGCCGCCTACCCGGCATTTTTGTTTTTGGCGATCTGGAGGGCCAAGGGGGCGTGGCGCGCCTTCGGTTTTTGCGCGCTGCTCGGTTTGGGCTGGGTCATCCCAACGGGGTTGTGGACGGCGCGCAACCTTTTCCAATACGGCCGTCTCGTGCCCATGTCAGGACAGATGGGCTGGACGTTGTATGAAGGATTTACCCTTGACCGCGAGGAGATACGCCGCCGCCCTTATGAGATGGACGCGGAGGCGACGCGGCTGGGGATTACCGATTCACTGGAAAGGGGCGCCTATTTTTTTTCAAAGACGCTCGATTTTGCCCGCAACAATCCGCTTGCCGCGGGTCGAATTGTCCTGGGCAAGACGTTGCTGTATTGGCGTCCCTGGCTGTATGACCCCTACACCTTATGGCAGCGCTGGTGTTTGGGGATTTATTACGTGATCGTGTTCGCGCTCGCGCTGGTCGGAGCGAGCGCGGCCCGGACTCGCGGCATCTGGGCCCCGGTGTGGGCTGTCTTCATCTATCTGACCGCCGTCCACTCTATTTTCTTCACCTCTCTTCGCTACCGACTCCCCTTGGAGCCGTTTCTCTGTCTTTTGGCGGCCTCCGGCGCGGCCGCGTTGAGGCGGGCTTGGGAACGGCATGCGTAAAAAACTCAGCGCCGTCTCGCCCATGGCTTGGGCGGCGCTGGCGGCGATCGCGATCGCGGCCGCGGGATTGAGGTTCGCTTCCCTAGGCTACGGATTGCCGCACACTCTCAATGCCGATGAACCGCACCTCATCAATCTCGCTGTTTCTTTCGGCGGCGGCAGTTTGCGTCCCCAATCGTTCAAATACCCGACCTTGTGGCCTACGCTGCTCGCCGTTTTCTACGGCGTGTGGTTCGTGATCTGGTCCGTTTTCGGACTACGCAAGAGTCCCCTGGATTTCGCGGCGCTTTACGGTTTTGAGCCCACGAGTTTTTACCTGATCGCGCGGGGCGTCTCGGCGGCCTCCTCGCTTCTCGGCCTGTATGTTCTGGCTCGCGTCGAGAGACGCGAGAACGACTCTCGTTGGCCGTACGGCGCTCTTGTTCTCGCTTTTTGCCCCTTACTGATCGATCTTTCGCATGGGGCCAAGCCGGACTCTCTGATGTTTTTTTGGATGACATGCGCGTGGAGCTGCGCGTTACGCTTCCAGTCGGGCGGGGCGCGCGGGTGGTTGTACGGGGCGGGAGCGTTGTGCGGAGCGGCTTGTTCGACGCAGTACACGGCCGCTCCGGCGGCTCTGATCGTTCCCTTGGCTTGGCTATTGCGGGAGCGCGGCCCGGCACCGGCGGCGTGGCTATTTCAATCCATCGCGCTTGCCGGGGCCGTTTTTTTCGCCGGCTCTCCCTATATCGCCGTTGATTGCCGTCGTTTCCTGGAGGACTGGGCGGATTACGCGGATCTCGGCCGCCTGCGGCCGCATGACGGTTGGGGAATGGCTCAAAGCGTGGCGTACAACCTGTGGACTTTCGGAGGAGACGGCTCGCCCGCGGGGGCGGCGGCGATTCTCGGACTTTCCTCTTTGGCGTGGCGTCGAACGCGGCGCGCGGTGTTGTTGACGGTCCCGATCGGGGCGTACGCGGCAGTGCTCGCGATGAGCCCCGATGGAGCGTGGCAGCGATATTTTCTTGGGGTCTTTCCCGCTTTGGCGTTGCTGTCTGCAGAGGGGTTGACGATACTGGGCGGTTCGGGACCCCTGCGGCGCGCCGTGGTCGCGGCGGCGGTCGCGGTGCCCGGGTTGCTGCTGTCGTGGAAGTTCGTCGCGGGATTGCGCCAGCCCGACACCCGCGCTCAGGCGCAGGCGTGGATGGCATCCCATATTCCGGCGGGTGAAACAATTCTTCTCGATCAACCTCACGCCTCGCCGCGCGCTCTTCCCTCACAAGAGCAATGCGCCGATCTGGCCGCGCGCACGGCGGCGGCGGGCTCGGCCCGCTCGCGATTATGGCGGGCCATGTCCGATCGTCATCCGGGCGGGGGATGGCGCGTGTATCGCATTCAGCGCTCCCCGGGAGATCTTTTCTCTTCTCCAAAGCATGTGAGCGCCTCTCAGGCCGATTTTGACTTTCTGGACGTCCGCCCGGGGTTGGACCCGGTGCGCGCGGTGCGGGCGAGATGGGTCGTGACGTCCAGTTTTGGCGCCGATCCACGGCGTTCGCCGGAGCTGGCGACGTTCTTTTCGGAGCTGGCTTCCGGAGCCGACCTGGTCCGGGAATTTCCTTTCGAGCCCGGGAGAATCGAGGGTCCGTGGCTTCGGGTGTGGCGTCTGAGGCGTTGAGCATTTCCTATAATCTCTCCTCAATGGCCAAGACCAAGGTGATCGTCGTTATGCCCGCCTATAACGCTGAAAAAACTCTGGAACGGACCATTCGGGACATTCCTGCGGGAACCGTGGACGAGGTCATTCTTGTCGATGATCGATCCAAGGATGGGACCGTGGCGTTGGCCAGGAAACTGGGTTTGACCGTTATCGAACACGAGCGAAACAAGGGTTACGGCGGAAACCAGAAGACGTGCTACGCCGAGGCCCTTAAAAAAGGCGCCGATGTCGTCGTTATGGTCCACCCGGATTATCAGTATGACGCGCGCCTCGTTCCGGTCATGGCCAGCCTGATTAGCAACGATATTTGCGACATGGTCTGCGGCAATCGCATCCGCACCCGCTGGGAAGCTCTCGACGGAGGAATGCCGGTTTATAAGTACATTTTTAACCGCATCCTCACGATGTTTGAGAATTTCGTGACCGGGCAAAATCTTGGCGAGTGGCACTCAGGCCTGCGCGCCTACTCACGTAAATGCTTGGAAACCGTGCCGTGGGAAAGGAACTCCGACGATTTCGTTTTCGATCAACAGTTTCTCATTCAGGCGGCCTACTTGAAGCAGCGTCTGGGCGACGTGCCTGTCGCCGCGCGCTATTTTCCCGAGGCCTCTTCGATCAATTTCAGACGTTCTTGCGAGTACGGTCTATCGGCCTTGTTCTGTTTGGGGCAATTCATATTGCAGGCGTGCGGCGTAGCGAGGTTCTCGATTTTCGAGCCAAAATTAACACAATGAGCCGCGCAGCCGCCGCGTTTTCATTGCTCACGGCGGCGCTCGGGGCGGCGACGGCGGCCGACTCGCTCTGGCCGGCGCTGCGCCCCGGGCTCGTCCCCCTCGTGTTGCTGGTTTTGACCGTGCTTTTGGCCACGGGTTCAGGCCGGGCTTTGCTTGAGCACCTGGGGGCAAGCGATGTCAGCGAGTCCCAAAAAACCCTGGTCGGGGCCACCTTGGGACTCGGGATACTGGCGCTGGGCGCCTTTGCTCTTGGAGCGATGGGGCTGTACCGACCATGGGCCGCGTCGGCTTTTTTGGCCGGGCTGTGGATCGCGGGCTACGCTCAACTTCGCCCCGCGTTGGAATCGCTGGCTCCAGATCGCAGTCTCTTGAGGGAGCGCCCGGTTGCCGTTGTCATGGTCGCGGTTCCTTTGCTTGCGGCTTTGTGGATGTGTTTGGTTCCCCCGCACCAATATGATTCTCTGGTTTACCATTTGGCTTTGCCTCAGTCCTACGTTCGCGAGGGTCGCCTATTCGCGCCCTCCGGGATCGTTTATGCCCATTTTCCCCAGAACGGGGAAATGTTGTTTACGCTGGCGCTTCTTCTCGGGTCGGACCTTTTGGCTCAGATGTTCATATGGTTGTCGACGCTGCTTTCGATACTGTGGCTGTTTTCCTTGGGGCGGCGCGAGGCGCCGATGAGCGCGGTCGCGGTGGCTTCGGTTTTCGTCGCCACGCACACCGCCGTCCTTCTCATGTCCTCCACGACGTACGTCGAGCCTCTTGTCATGCTGTGGATCACGGCCGCGGCGTTGTCCTACGAGCGCTGGCGAAGACTGGCCCCGGCGGGCGGGGAGCCGCGGGGGTGGCTGGTGTTGTCGGCGATTTTTACGGGGTTGGCCTTGGGCACGAAATACTACGCCGGCATCGGTGCGGCCGCTTTCGGATTGCGCCTGCTGTTCGCTCTCGCGGCGTCCCGGGAGCGCCGCACCCGCGCCGCCGATTTATTTCTCTTCGTCGGCGTCGTGACGGCCTTGTTTTCGCCGTGGCTGGTCAAAAATTGGATCTGCGTTCGCAACCCTGTTTTTCCCTTCCTATACCGCTGGTTCGAGAATACCGGCGTGGGCTGGAACGCGGAGCTGGCTTCCGGCTACTTCCGGGTGTTGACCGAGTACGGACACGCGAACGGCTACTTGCGCAGTCTTATTTCCTTGCCCATTCTCCTTTTCCGTAATCCCTTGCGTTTCGGCGGCGGCATGGATGTTCTCGGCGATTTAGGTTGGGACATCACCCTTTGGCTTCTACCCTTGGGCGCGTGGGCGGCGTCGAAAAACAAGGCCCTGAACGGACTGCTCTTATTTTGCACGTTGTGGGGGGCGGCATGGTTCTTTAGCGGCGTCGTCTTACGGTTTCTTACGGTGCTCGTCCCCTTGATGGCATTGCTGGGAGCCTGCGGGCTAGTCGCCTATTGGGAGAGCCTGAGCGCTCGCGCCCGCGGCATAGTGGGGGCGTCTCTGGGGATCATGACCGGAGCCCACCTTTTTCTATTTGTTTTCGTGCATGCGAACTTCGGGTCGGGATCGACGGCCTTCGCTCTGGAAACCCGCGACGAGTTTTTAACTCGGCGGCTCGATTATTATGAGTGTGCGGCCTGGCTTCGGGACAAAACGACGGTAAATGATAAAGTACTCGTCGTAGGCGAGCAGCGGGGGTATTATCTGACCGTGGATCATCTTCCCAGCACCGTTCACATGCCCAACCACTTCGTGACCCTGGCCAACGGCGCCCTCTCGACCGAGAACCTGCTTGGCGATCTGCGCGCGGAGGGCTTTACGCGGGTCTTGATCGTGCCGCGCGAGGCTTCGCGTCTGGGCGGAGGGCTGGGCGAGTTGACCTCCCAAGGAGCCGCCAACTGGTCGGGACTGGAAAAGGAATTGAAAAGCGAATTCACCGGTCGCGGCTGCGTGGTCGGTCGTTTATGAGGGCCGACGTGGGGCTGCTGATCGCCTCGTTTGCGTGCGCGGCGACGGTTTCATTTTTCCTGACGCCTCTGGTTCGCCTGGTCGCCCTGCGTTTTGGTTTTCTAGACGTTCCGACGTCGTCTGTCAAGACGCACAAGGAGCCCACTCCGGTGTTCGGCGGCGTGGCGATTTGGGCCGGATTTATGGCCACGATGCTGTTTTTGCGATTTCTGACGGCGTTCCCCCCCGGCACTCTCTATAACCTGCGGGCGCTGATGTTGGGGGGCACCCTGGTTTTCATTCTCGGCTTGGTCGACGATCTTAAGCGGCCGAAGGGCGTGGATTATAAACCGAAGTTCATGGTGCAGATACTGGCTTGCGCCCTCTTGATTCTGTTCGGTCTGCGCGTGCGTTTTATTCAGCCGGCTTACGTGGCCGCGGCGGTCACGACGATCTGGGTGGTGGGCCTTACGAACGCTTTCAACATTGTCGACATCATGGACGGCCTGTCGGCGAGCCAAGCGGCGACGGCGGCCTTTGGGTTCCTGCTTATTTCGATGCCCTCCGAGGAACTGTACGTGAATTTCGCCTCCGCGGGCTTGATCGGGGCCGTGTTGGGATATTTGCCCTGGAACATATCGCGCGGGCATAAGATTTTCAAGGGCGATTGCGGCAGCCTTTTAATCGGATTTCTCATCGCGGGAATTTACA
>JBBTHA010000155.1:0-15097 GCA_038060535.1 Elusimicrobiota bacterium
CAATCTCCACGTGCACCCCGAGCAGGTGCGCGGCTACTGCGGCGACGGCTCGCGCTGGAGCTTGAAAATCCGCTACTCCCAGGAGACCAAGCTCATGGGAACCGCCGGCGCGATCAAAAAAACCGAGGAGTTTTTCAAGGACGGGCCATTCTTCGTGATGTCGGGCGACGGGCTTTCCGACATCGATCTCGGCGCCATGTGGAGGTTCCACCGGCGCCGCGGCTCGATAGCCACCATGGCGGTCAAGCGCGTCGACGCCCGCTTCGAGTACGGCGTCACGCTCATGGACGGCGCCCAGCGCATCAAGGGCTTTTTGGAAAAGCCTTCCTGGGGCGACGTCTTCTCCAACAAGGTCAATACCGGCATCTATCTTTTCGAGCCCGAGGTCTTGAAGCTGATGCCGAAAAACAAGGTGTTCGACTTCGGCCACGACCTCTGGCCCAAGCTCCTGAAGCGGCGCAAGCCCATCTACGCCTACGAGACCGAATCGTATTGGTGCGACGTCGGCAACCTCTCCGAATACCGCCGATGCCAGATCGACTGCCTCGACCGCAAGGTCATGATTCACATCCCCGGCGTGGAAATGCGCCGCGGGGTCTGGGTTCAGGAAGGCACGATCATCGATCCCAAGGCCAAGCTGTCCTCGCCCGTCGTCATCGGCAAGGGCTGTCGCGTGGCGGCCGACGCCGTGATCGGCCCCCACACCGTCGTCGGCGATCGCGCCGTCGTCGGCGCGGGCTCCACCCTCAAGAACTGCATCCTATTCGACAACGTCACCGTGGGCGAAAAGGTTCATCTGACCAACTGCATCATCGGCCCCAACGGCTTCGTGCGCGAGAACATCTCGGTTTACGAAGCCGCCGTCCTCAACATTCGCGCATAAGCGGATTTTCTTACAATGCCTGGTATCGATCCAGGACCATAGTCCAAGGCAAAATCTCGATTCCCTTTTCAAGCCGGCGCGGCACATGGTCATAAAGAGAGGAAACCACCAACGGGACCTCTGGAAAACGCGCGCGAAACGCTTTAAGGGTTTGGTCGCCGATCGTGTCATGGCCGGATTTGCATTCGATGGCCAGCAGCGGTCCGTGACCGCCCATAATGAGTAAATCGATTTCGTGCTTCCCCTCTCTCCAAAATGAAAACTCGTGCGCCTTATCTCCGTAATCCCTCAACCGCCGGATCTCGCGCACGAACCATGTTTCGAAGAGAAGACCCATTTCAGCCGGAGTCGGAGGGTCATTCAACCTATTCTGTATGGCCCGAACGACTCCGCAGTCAAAAAAATAAAATTTTGGGCGCGCTTTTTTACGCTCGCTACGGTCCCAAGGCCACAGATAATCTCCCATCAGCGTGTCTTCTAAAATCGAGTAATACTCCTTTACGGTGCTCGATGGCACGGAACACTCGCGGGAGATGTTGGCGAATTCCAGCACCTGGGCGTTTCCCTGAACGGCCACCTGAAGGAAGCGCTGGAAAGCGCCGATGTTGCGCGTCAGCGCCTCCGCCTGGATTTCCTCCTTGACGTAGGTGGTGATATAAGAGCGCAGGAGAGACCTGGCTTCGTCTTCATTGCGATCCACCAAGCATTGGGCCACCTTCGGCAGCGTCCCGAACTGACAGGCCTCTTTGATATCAAAATGCTCCCTCAATTCGGCTTTGCTCAAAGGATGAAGTTTCAGGTCTTTCGCGCGTCCACCCAGGAGATTGGCACCGCCGCGCTTCAGCTTGCGCGCGCTGGACCCCGAGAGGACAAATATCAGATGTTTTTCTTCGATGCCTTTCTGCACGTAGTCGAGCAGCGCCGGAACACGCTGCACCTCATCGACCACGACCAAAGCTCCTGTTTTAAGGGCGAAAATCTGTTCCCAAAAAAGACGGGGAAACTGCTTGAGTTGGAGCTCCAGTTCGGGGTCCAAGAGATCGACGACCAAGTCCGCGGGCAACTCCCGCAGAAGGAAGGTCTTGCCAGTCATGCGGGGCCCGAACAAAAACGCGGTTCGATGCAGCGGGGCCAGGCGAAGAGATCTCGTGAAGATCAATGCTTATGTATAACACAGTTATGTTATTTTGTCAAGATAAATAACTTTAATATGTTATTTTATTTTTAGCGGAGCTTCAAACACCGTCCTTCAAGCGCGCCAAAATCCGCGCCGCGAAGTCGCCTAGGCTGGGGTCGCGCGCCCCCATGACCAGGACAAGGTCTCCGGCTTGGGCCTGGCGCGCGATCTCATCGACGATGTCGTCGCGGCGCGCGGCGTGGCGTGCTTTGACGCCGCGCGCGCAGAGCTGCGAGGCATAGTCGGCGGCGGACACATCCTTGGCGGCCGTGCCTCCGACATAATAGATGTCGGGAAGCCACACCACGTCCTCGGGGCGCAGGGCCAGGGAAAACGCATCGAGAAACTCTTCCTTTAGAAAGCGGGCCGGCGCAAATCCGTGGAGCTGAAAAACGGCCAGAACTCGTTTGGATCTCAGGCGGGCGGCGGAGAGAACCGCCTTGACTTTCTCGGGATTGTGGGCGAAATCATCGACGACCTCCACCCCGCGGGCCGAACCCACGACCTCGAAGCGCCGGCCCACGCCCTCAAAGGCGGCCAGGCCCGCCGCCGCCTGCTCCAAAGACGCGCCCAGCCGGCGACCCGCCGCCACCGCGGCCAGCGCATTCTCGGCGTTGTGGCGTCCCGGAGCGTTGACCGTCATGGCGACGCCCTCGACTTCAAAGCGGCAGCCCTCGGGGGTCAACTCCAAATTCCGGCCGCGCAGCTGCCCCGCGCCAAAACCGAAGGTCAAGCTCCCCGGCTCGAACTCGGATAAAGCCGCGTCGGCGTTGACGACGAACGATTTGCACCGCGCGCGAAACGTTCGAAACAGAGTCGCGAGCTCGGAGAGCTCTTTATGATCCTTGCTGATGTTGAGCAGCAGACCCAGCTCGGGATTATAGCGCGTCAACGTCCCGTCGCTTTCATCGGCCTCGATGACGAGCAGATCGGAGCGCCCCCGCCAGGCGTTGCCGATCAGCCCCCGGCGGCGCAGGGCCGGGAGGTTCGCGCCGCACGCCAAGGACGGAGACAATCCCGCCGCCTCCAGCACCTGGAACACCATGGCCGTCACGGTGGATTTTCCGCTTGTTCCCGCCACGGCCACGCAGCGGTGCCCGGAAGCGATCGCCGCCAATTCGTCGGCCCGGTGGACGGTGGGCGTCGACAGCTTCTTGGCGCGGGCCAAGTCGGCGTTGTCGCTTTCGATGGCCGTGGAAACGACGACGCGGCCGGTGCGTTCGTCGATCCCGGAGCCGTCCTGGGCGAACAGCCTGATTCCAGCCGCCTCCAAGCGCCGGCGCGTCTCCCCCAAAGCCTCGCGATCGGCCAGGCGATCGGAACCGGTCACCTCCGCGCCCTCTTGCGCGCGCAGCTGGGCCAAGGCGCTCATGCCCGTTCCCGCCACTCCCACGAAGTGAATTCTCACCCCACCATCTTACCAAGTCGCCGGGCTCGATGCTGCGCTCGGGCAAAACCGATAGGTCCATTATCTCCCGGGACATGGGCCCTTTGGACCTCACCCTGTTCGTCGGCCCGACCTATAATCAGCCATGCCGCATCAGGAGAGTTCCTCATGAAAATGTTTCGACGACTTGCCGCCGGCTTCTTGGCCCTCAGCCTCAACACCCCCGCCATGGCCGCGCCCCTGGCTTACAACTCCGACGACTTCGCCGCAAGCCTCGACCAACTGCTGCAGGAAAAGCGGGACGCCGGCTTTTCTGGCCCCGCTCCCCGGGCCCGGCGGGTGCACAACGAGGAACAGGCCGCCGACTTCATAGAGGACAATCTCGAGGCCACGGTCGCGATTTTGGTCTTAAACGAAAACAATAAACAAGCCGCGGCTCGGGAATCATTCCAATCTCCTTTTTTCCAAGAGAAGAAAGGTCCTAAAGGCAGTGAACCCAACGGCGCCGATCCTCGCGCCCCTCGAGGCGGCAGCTCCGGTTCCGGCGCCATCCTCAGCAAGGACGGCTATATCGTCACCAACCACCACGTCGTGGAATCCGGCAGCAAGTTCGAAGTCGTATTCAACGACGGCAGCCATCGGCCGGCCAAACTGATCGGAACCGATCCCGCGACCGACTTGGCCGTGCTCAAGGTCGAGGGCTCCGACTACAAGACCATCTCCTGGACGGACAAACGCCCCGGCCAAGCCGGTAAAAGGATCAATGCCAGGCTCGGCAACTCCGTCATCGCCATCGGCTCGCCGATGGGCCACCTCCAAACCGTCACCAGAGGCATCATCAGCCGTTTTCATGTGCAAGAGGGCATGAGTCCCATCTCCGACTACCAAGATGTGATTCAAGTGGACTCCGCCATCAACCCCGGCAGTTCAGGAGGCCCTTTATTCCATGAGGCAAGCGGGCAGTTTCTCGGCCTCAACGAAGCCATCTTCAGTCCCGATGGGACTTTCATGGGAATCGGCTACACCATCCCCGCCTACCAGGTGCAATACATCTCCGAAACCCTGATCAAGAACGGGAAGGTCGTGCGGGGCTCTCTGGGAATCGGCATCACGCCGCTGAACCAGACTTCGCGCCTTGCCGTCGGCGCGCCCCAGTCGCTCAAGGGAGTCCTGGTGACCGACGTTCCCGCTCAAAGCCCGAACGTCGCCAGCGGATTGGCGGCTGGCGACGTCATCATGGACATCAACGGAGCTCCGGTCAAGGATACATTGGAGTTGCGTTGGAAGACGGCCCAGCTGGCTCCCGGATCTACGGCCTCGGTCAACGTCTGGAGAAAAGGCGAGAAGAAAACCTTCACCGTCAAGGCCGTTCTCAAGCCCGACGCTCCCGCGCCAAAAGCTCAATAGCGCAGAGGATTTTTGCTACAATGCCCGCCTGCCGCCGGCGGACACCGCCCCTGAAAACGGCAGCGGAGGACAGGGCTATGCAGCGCAAGGGCAAATTTTTCTTCAATTCCGAGTCGGTCACCGAGGGCCACCCGGACAAGGTCTGCGACCAAATCTCCGACGCCGTCCTTGACGCCGTCTTGGCCGACGACCCCGCCGGGCGCGTCGCCTGCGAGACCTTCGTCGCCCGCGGCCTGGTGATCGTCGGCGGCGAGATCACCACCAAGACCTACATCGACGTCGACAAGCTCGTGCGCGAGGTCGTCAAGGACATCGGCTACACCCGCCCGGAGTACGCCTTCGACTCCGCCTCCTGCGCGATTCTCAGCGCCATCGGCCGCCAATCGCCCGACATCTCCCAGGGCGTGGACACCGGCGGAGCCGGGGACCAGGGCATCATGTTCGGCTACGCCACCCGCGAAACCGACGAGCTGATGCCGCTGCCCATCATGCTCGCCCATAAGCTGACCCGCAAGTTGGCCGATGTCCGCCGCAGCGGCCAGTTGTCTTATCTGGGACCCGACGGCAAGAGCCAGGTGTCGGTGGAATACCTGGACGGCCGGCCCGTGCGCGTGGACACCGTCGTGCTCTCCACCCAGCACGGACCCGAGATTCTCGACAAGTCCGGCGACCATATCACCGAAAAGTCGCGCAAGGAAATCATCGACACCGTCATCCGCCCCGTTTTGGGCAAGCGCCTCATCGACGAAAAGACGCGCTTTCTCATCAACCCGACCGGCAAGTTCGTCGTCGGCGGGCCGGCCTCGGACACCGGCCTGACGGGCCGCAAGATCATCGTCGACACCTACGGCGGCCGCGCTCCTCACGGCGGCGGCGCCTTCTCCGGAAAGGATCCGACGAAAGTCGACCGTTCCGCCTGCTACATGGCTCGCTACATCGCCAAGAACGTGGTCGCCGCCGGCCTGGCCTCCGAGTGCACGGTCCAGCTCGCCTACGCGATCGGCGTCGCCGAGCCCGTCGGAGTCTACTTCGACACGCATGGCACCGGCGCGGCCGAAGAGGGGCGCATTGAAGCCGCGGTGCGCAGGCTTTTCCCCATGACTCCCAAGGGAATCATCGACACGCTCAAGCTGCGCCGTCCGATCTACCGCCAGACCGCCGCCTACGGCCATTTCGGCCGCACGGAAAAGGGCTTCGAGTGGGAGAAAACGGACAGAGCCGAGGCCTTGCGCGAGGAAGTCCTCGGCAAGAGCGCCAAGAAGAAGGCGCTCGCCGCGGTCTAGGACGGGAGCTGATGAACAAGACCGTCTCCACCGCGGCCGAAGCGGCCGCCCGGGTCCAGGATGGGGCGTCCGTTCTGCTGGGGGGATTCGGGGTGTGCGGCGTTCCCGAGAACCTGATCGGCGCGCTGCGCGAAAGCGGCGCCAAGAATCTCACGCTCGTGTCCAACAACGCGGGCCTCGACGACTTCGGTATCGGCCTTCTTCTGCGCAACGGTCAAGTGCGAAAAATGATCATGTCCTACGGGGGCGAGTGCAAAGCCTTCGAGGACATGACCCTCTCCAAGCAAATCGAAGTCGAATGGACCCCCCAGGGGACCCTGGCCGAACGTCTGCGCGCGGGGGGCGCCGGCATCGGAGGCTTCTTTACTCCCACCGGCTACGGCACCCCGGTGGCCGAGGGAAAGGAGACGCGCCAAATCAACGGGCGCTGGTTCGTCTTTGAAAAGCCCCTGCGGGCCGACTTCGCCTTCATCAAGGCGTGGAGAGGCGACGCGCTGGGAAATCTCGTGTACCGGAAAACGGCCCGCAATTTCAACCAGGTCATGGCCACCGCGGCCGACTGCGTCGTCGCCGAGGTCGAGCAGCTCGTCGACGTCGGCGTGCTGCCTGCCGACCATATCCACACCCCCGGGGTTTACGTCGATTGGGTGCTTCCCGGCGCGAAATTCCTCAAACCCATCGAGAAGCTGACCGTGCGCAAGGACGCCGCCCATGTCTGAAGCCACGGATTGCCGCGTCGTCATCGCCCGACAGGCCGCGCGCCTTCTTGAAAACGGCTCCTACGTCAACCTCGGCATCGGCATCCCCACTCTCATCCCCAACCACCTTCCTCCCGGGGTGGAAGTCACTTTGCACACCGAAAACGGGATGCTCGGCTACGGCCCTTACCCGCGGCAGGGAGAGCAGGATCCCGATTTGATCAATGCGGGCAAGGAAACCGTCACGGAACTGCCCGGCTGCTCTTATTTCGGCTCGCACGATTCCTTCGCCATGGTCAGAGGCGGACATCTGGACGTGACCGTGCTCGGAGCCATGGAGGTCGCCGCCAACGGCGATCTGGCCAATTGGATGATTCCGGGCAAAAAGGTCAAGGGAATGGGCGGGGCCATGGACATGGTCGCCGGAGCCAAGCGCGTCATCGTGGCGATGGAGCACGCCACCAAGGACGGCAAGCCTAAAATTCTTCCTCGCTGCACCCTGCCGCTGACCGGCAAAGGGGTGGTGCACACCATCGTCACGGAACTGGCCACCTTCGAGATCACCGCCGAGGGCCTGCTCATGACGGCCAAATCCGGCCAGGTCGAGGTCGATCGGATTCGGACGTTGACCGGCGTTCCCTTCAAGACCTCCGCGAATTTGACAGTCTACGCCGACTAGGAGACTCGTCTGCCTTCCTCCGACTCTCAAAAGACGGCCTCCGAGAGGGCGTTTCTCAACGCCCACGCCGGACGCGTTTTCAACCTGGCCTTCAGGCTGACCGGGCACCGCCTCAAGGCGCGGGATCTGGCCGAAAACGTCTTGGCCAATTCCTTGGCGGAACTTCGAGCGTCTCACACGCAGGCCGGGTCCAGTGCCTGGGTGTACCGGGTCATGGTCAAAGCGTGGAAAAAACGCGTTCTCCGCGAAAAATTAAGGGGATTCTTCTCGCGAAGCGGCCCTTTGGAACAAAACGAGACCTCGGACCCGGTCCAGGCGGCCCTCCTCGGTCTTGACGCCGATGAACGCGCCGTCGTCGTTCTGCGCGAGATCGAGGAATGCTCCTATGAGGACATCGCCGACGCGCTGCAGTGTCGCCTCGGTCAAGTCAAGTCGCTCCTGTTTCGCGCTCGCGCGAAACTCCAAATCCTCCTGCGCCCGGAGCGCGCGTCATGAACGACGACCTGCGCGAGCGTCTCTCCGCCTATCTCGACGGCTCCCTGTCTCGCATCGAACGCGCCTCCATCGAAGCGCAGCTCGCCCGCTCCCAAGACCTAAAGCGGGAACTCGAGTCGCTGCGCGCAGTGTCTGGCGCGCTCAAAAAACTCCCCGTCGCCGAACCGCCCCAGGAACTCATGGAACGCCTCGACCAGCTTCTGGGCGCGGCTCCCGGCCGCGACTGGATTTTGCTGCCTCCCGCCTACCGGCCCGTGGCGTTCGCCCTGTCTTCGGCCATCGTCTGCCTGGTGATTTGGGATAAAACACGGCCCCCGGAGGAGGTTTCCGCCCCCCGCTCCGGCTGGCAAGGGGACGTCGTCGCGGTCAAATCCGCGGCCGACAGTCCCTCTCCCGAACTGAATTTCAGCGAAGCGATTTCATCGATGAGCGCCTCCGCGTCTGCGGCAGGCCCCTCCGACGCCGCTCAGCCCCCGTCACCGGAAACTCCCTCCCGCGCCGCCCAGCCCGCGCTCGGAAGTCCGGTGGAAGCCGCTCCCAGCTCCGACTCCTTCAGCGCTCGCAGCGAGGAGGAACGTTCGGCCATCAACGAACGTCTTCACGAGACCCTGGAGCTGGAAAAAAAGAAAATGGGAATCGTCAAGGTCCTCGACAAGAGCGCCTCCGTTGTGGAAGAGCCCGTCGCCCCCCGCTTTCCTCCCCCGACGGCTCTCGTTTTGAAAGACGCCGACTCCCTGCGCGCCGCCTGGACCGCCGCCGGGCTGGAAGGACCGCCGCCGTCCGTCGCTTTCCCCGAACAAATGGCCATTTTCCTTGTCTGCCAATCTCGCTGCGGAATCGTCTCTCTGCGTCCTGGAAAAAAAATCCTCATGGTGCTTTACAAGGACTCCGGGGTCGATAACGCCGCGTCTCGCGTTTTGGCCGTGCCGGCCTCGGATAAGCCCATCGTCCTTCGACCCGCTCCCGGGTCGAACATGGACCGGTGATTTTTGGTAGGATCGGGCCCCATGGAATTGCGCCTGGGCGTCGTCCAGAACTCGCCGAAGTTTCTCCGCGTCCCGGAAAACATTAAATCCTGCTTCGAATTGATGGACCGCCAGCCCGCGGATCTCTGGGTTCTTCCCGAATTCTTCGCCTCGGGCTATCATTTCAAAACGAAACGGGAAGCGGCCAAATGCGCCGAAACGGCCGACGGCCCCATGGCCGGCCTGCTCAAAGCCTACTGCGCCAAAAATCGCTGCGCCATCGTCGCGGGATTCCCGGAAAAAGCCGGCCGCAGGCTTTATAACTCCGCGATCCTGGTCACCGCCGACACAGGCCGGGTGTATCGGAAAACGCACCTGTTCGGCGGGGAAAAAAAATTCTTTTCTCCGGGCGACACGGGCTTTTGGACCGAGTCGGTCGGAGGAACGTCCGTCGGGGTGATGATCTGCTTCGATTGGTTCTTTCCCGAAAGCGCCCGCGCCTTGGCCCTCAAGGGCGCCCAAGTCATCGCCCATCCTTCCAACCTGGTCCTTCCCTGGGGACCGGAAGGAATGAAAATAAGATCCTTGGAAAATCGGGTGTTTTCGGCGACCGCCAATCGCGTGGGTCTGGAGCGCGGTCTGCGCTTCATCGGCCAGTCCCAGATCGTGTCTCCCAACGGCTCCCTTCTCACCCGTTTGGGTCATGACGCCCCCGCCGCGGCCGTCGTCTCCGTCCAAACATGGACCGCCAAGGACAAGAAGGTTCACCCTTCCTGCGACCTATTCCAAGACCGCCGCCCCGCCCACTATGGCCTCTAAAAAAACCGAGCCGGTTCTATCACCCAAATCCGTCCGTGACTCCGTCTCCGACGTCGCCGACCTGATGTTCCCTCCGGACGCGAACATGCACGGCACCGTGTTCGGAGGCAAGGTCCTTCAGATGGTCGATAAGGCCGCCTCGGTGTGCGCCATGCGCCACGCCGGGAAGCCCTGCGTGACCGTCGCCATAGAGCGCGTCGAATTCTTGGTCCCCATCCGCGTGGGCACTTTCCTGATCGCCGCCGCCCGGATCAACTACACCGGCCGCACCTCCATGGAGATCGGCGTCGAGGTCTACGCCGAGGACATGCCCGGCGGCCGCCGGGTTCACACCAACTCCTGCCTCGTCACCATGGTCGCCGTCGACGCCCATGGACGCCCTTCTCCCGTGCCCGGCCTGCTCCTGGAAACGCCCGAGGAAAAAGCCCGCTGGAACGCGGCCAAGGCGCGCCGTCAGGCTTAGAGGCGTCACCCCCCCTCTGAGAAGACATAAAAATAGAGGGCTAAATCAGCAGTAAATGACACTTGACGGACGAATCGTCATGCTATAATTTTAGTCGTTCTCGTCGCTTCGACGACGGGAGGCCTCGCCGAGAGGTCAGCAAACGCCGCAATCAAGAGGTGCCGACACACATGAGCATGCAAGGCAAAGTGAAGTGGTTCAACGATCAGAAGGGGTTCGGATTCATCACTCCAGACGACGGAAGCGCCGATGTTTTCGTCCATCATAGCGCGATCCTCGCCGACGGCTTCCGCTCCCTGACCGAGAACCAGGCGGTCCAATTCGATCTCCTGCAGACCGAAAAGGGCCCGAAGGCTGCCGGGGTCATCAAGCTCTAACTGAGAGCGAGCAACGGGCTGACAAAGCCCCCCGCCCGGATCGGGCGGGGGGCTAATCTTTTGGATCCGAATCAGCCGAGTTCGGAGGGCAGGGCGGGGGTTTGGGACTTCTCCTCGCCTTTGCGCACGCGGTCGATCTTCTGCACGGCGCCGTCCAGGCGCTTGAATGATTTCTGCTCGATATCATCGTAGAGCTCGCGCATCTTGCCCACCTGTTCGCCGAGCTTCAAAAACCGCTCCTTAAAGATCTCATAGGTCGCCGCGAAGTGGGAGACCAGCTTGAGGACGTCCTGGGTGGCCTGGGCGAAGTGAAAATTGTCGAACGACTGGCGGATCACGCCCAACACGGCATAGAGGGTAAAAGGCGAGCAAAGAACCACTTTTTGGACCAAGGCCTCGTCGACCAGGCCCGGAAAGGACTCCTGAATGAAGGCGTAGACTTGCTCGTTGGGGATAAACAGCAGGACATAGTCCAGCGTCCCTTCCTGAACGCTGACATAGCCGCGTCCCTGAAGTTCCTTGATCCGGTTCTTGACGTCGCGCTCGAAGTCTTTTTTGAACTTCAGGCGCTCCTCTGGGCTCGAGGCATGAAGCAGTCGCAGCCAGTTGTCGAGAGGGAATTTCACGTCCATGCTCAGCGTCTTGGCCTCGGGAAGCAGGAAAGTGAAGTCGGGACGGGTCGCGGCGGTGTCCAAGGCGCGGTTCTTGCGGTATTGAATGCCCTCCTGCAGGCCCGAGGCGCGCAGGATATCGTCGGCCATGCGCTCTCCCCATTGGCCGCGAGCCCGGGAATTATCCATCAGCGATCGCAAGCCCTCGGTGGAGGCCGCCAGCTTGGAGGTTTGCTCCGCCGCATCCTTGAGGCCTTTTTCCAAGGAGCCGTATTTCTGCGTCCGGTCGGCCTCGAAACGCCGAACCATCTCCTCGTAGTTCTTCAGGCGCTCGGAAAGCTTGTCGACCACGTTTTCAACGGAGGCTTTCTTTTCGTCAAGCTCGCTTTTCTGGCGCAGGCGCTCGGTCTCGAATTTCTGCTCCGCCAAGTCCAGAAGCTGGCGGAAATCCTCGCGCATTTGGGCGCGCCCGGCCTCTTCGTTTTTCCGCGCGGTGAAGAAAACCAAATAAAAGGCGACGCCGGCCATGGCCGCGCCGGCGATCACCGCCAACAAAAGCGCCGCGAGGTTCATCGTCTGGCCCTCGTCAGGACGCGGGCGGATTCAAGATCGATGAGCTCCATCTTGCAGGTGCGCCCGGTCTCAAGGTAGAGCTTGAGCTTGGCCAAGCCGTCCTCCAGGGCCAGGGCGTAGTGGCGGTACACCCGGTCGGCGCTTGAAGCGGCGGGAAAACCGGCGTGAAGCACGGTGACCTCGCCGCCCCCGCGGACGGGAAGGATGAAAATCGAGATGAGCGGCGGCGCGTGTCGTTCGCCGCGCACTGGCTTCCAGAGCCAGGCGACCTTGCGCGCCGGCTCAAGATCGACGAACACCCCCTCGCGCTCGCCGAAGCCCGGACAGCGCCACCCCGCGACGCCGCGCATGCGCGGCCACATCATGCGCACGCGGCCCGTGTTGCGCGCGTCGGTTTCCGCCCCCAGAAGCCACCAGCGCGTCAACTCGCAGGCGGAGGTGAGGGATCGATAAATCAACTCCGGCTTGGCCCGAATCAACACGCTCAGCCTGATATCTCGAGTCGTCGATCGGCATCTCTGGGCACACGGCATAGGCATCGGTGGGCGCGCGGGCCGCTCAGGACGTTCCTGGACGGATCTTGGCGCCGCCCGGACCGGCCGTGCGCGGCGAGAAGGATCCCATCAAACCCAGGAAACGATCCAAGTAGCGGTCGTAGCCCTTTTGCGTCGCCGGATAGCAAAGAACGTAGAAGCCGCCTTCGACGGGAACGAGGGCATAGGCGTGCTTGCGCAGAATATGAGGCTTCCCCGTGCCGCTTTGAAGAGTGACGCCCCAATGCATGGATTCCGGAGCGGGGGTGGCCGAGAGAACGGTGAAGTACTTCGCCTTCAACCCGGAGTTCTTCAAGGCGACCTCCGAGGGGCCGTCGGCCGGCTTGTCGTTGGGATCGACGAAAAAATACGTCGGGCCGTAAACCTCCTTCAGGTTTTGATTGATGAAGTCATCGACCCCTCCATACATTTCCAGACGGCCGTCCCGCAAGCGATGGGGGCTGTAGCGCTTATACCAGCGCACGCTCAGGCTCGGCGCGCCCAAATAAAAATCAGGATCGAAAGGGCCGATGAAATTGACCTGCGTAAACGCATCCCCCTGCTGGTCGGTCATCACCTGCCACCCCCACGGCACGGAGGCCGAGAAGTCCTGGCGCACCGATTCATACTGGGCGTATTTCGGAGGGCTGCAGCCGAAAGCCGCAGCCAAAACAAGAGCGGCGTTCAAACGACGGAAAAGAGGGGTTTTCATCCTCAAAGCGCTCCGAGTATACCAGGGACCCGCCGGCTTTGTCCAGTTCACCGCGCCGCCTCCTGGACGCGCCCCCGGGCTTTGAGCACGAACGCATAGGCGGCCCGCAGTTCTCCGTCTCTCTTGAAACGAGGCCGCTCCCGGACGAAATCCAGATAACGATCGGACTCGGAGGAGCGCCCCAGACGCGCCAGCGCGTAGGCCTTCCAGATCAGCGCCTGGATGCAGTCCGGCTCCTCCACAATCCAGGCGTCGAGCTCCCGGAGGATTCGAGCCGCCTTATGGGGGTCCGTGAGCGACGCATCGAGCTCGTCGGGCCACGGACGATTGGGAGAAAAAAGTCTCGGCGAGCTTCGCCGGGACAGCTCCGCATTGAGACCGGTCGTCTTGAGATAAACCAAGGCGTGGTCGTCGGCATAGCCCAGCCGCCAAGCGGGATCCTCATCGATGATCCGCGCGGGGGCGCCCGCGCGGCGATTGAGAAGCACGGCGTAATCGAAACGATAGACCATGTCGAGCTGACGGAATGAACGCGGCCAGGCCGCGGCCTCGGTCCTGAAGGAATCCGCATACACCCCGGCGCGCTCATCGATGAACACCGGGCGGCGGGACAATCCAATCAGTTCGGCCCCCGCGTCGGGCTCGTTGAACATCCGCCCGCGCACGCCGTTGGACTCCAGATAGTGAACGGCCCCCGCCAAGCGCGGGAAACCATAGCCCCGCGCGTGAGAGAAGGGCTCGCTGATGAAATGCCTGTAGCCGGCGAACAGAAGCGCTGAAAACACCGACCAGCGCAGGACGCGAGGCAGGGTGTCGACTCGCCCCTTGAGGCGCTGTCCGAAAGTCAGCGCGATGACCGGACACGACGCCAAAATGGCCAGCAGCCGCATCCCGGGAAGCACCAATGACAGGGAGATGACCGTCGCGGCCGCCATCGTCATCACGAACTCCTGCTGCAGCGTCATCCAACAAGACGCCAACCCCGCGATGATGAAAACAGTGTAGAGCGACAGCCACGGGGCGGGCCACCCTCCGGCCACCGCCGACGCGTCCGAGAATGTCCGTCCCGCCAGACTCCAGCCGTGAGGATTGAAAGAAAACGCCAACAGGCAGGCCCCCAGCATCGACCAATATCCCAGCCGCTCGCTGGTCGTCGTGCGTAGAGACGTTTTAAACGTCTTAAGTCCCGCGAACCAAACCGCCAGCAGAGCGGACGCGCCGTGGACGTTGGCCCACAGGGCCGTCAGCAAGACCGCCGCGATGCCCTGGACCCAGCTCAGAGGGTCGCGCGGACGCAGCAGGCGGAGGAAAAGAGCGAAAAATAGGAGGTCGAAAATCGCGGGAATTTCCACAAGTCCGGCCCACCCCGCGCACGCGCCAAACGCAAGCAGTGTGGCCGCCGTCAAAGGACTGGCGTGGTTGATCGGCAAAAGCAAGGCGAAAGCCGCCGCGGCGACGAAGCTCTTGACGGCGATGAGAAGACTCGGCCCCCCCCAAGAGTCGAGGCGCGCGGCGGTGACGTCAAAAAGCCAGGAATCGGTCGTCCACGCCCCCCCGGCCGAGCCGTAGCTGAAGGGATCTAGGACAGGCACGGCCCGTTCGGAGATGATCCCCCCGCCGGTCTTGACGTGAATCCACGTCTGCGGCGCGTGAACCGAGCGCCAACCGAGCGCGAAGACAAACGCGAAGAGCAGGACCTCCAGCGGCCAGTGCGCGTGATGCGGCTTTTCATGGGGCTCGGCCCGGTGAGTCTTCATGGCGCGGATATCCTACAATAACGCCGTCACCGGGAGATTCCATGGATTTCGAGCTGACCGACGCGCAGAAAACAATTCGCGACACCGTGCGCCGCTTCGCCGAGCAGAAAATCAAGCCTCAGGCCCACGAACTCGACGAAAAGGAGGAATTCTCCGTCGAGCTCACCCGTCAAATGGGGGAGTTGGGCGTGTTCGGCCTCATCGTCCCCGAGGAATTCGGCGGCTCGGGACTTGATTACACCTCCTACTGCATCGCCATCGAGGAACTCGCGCGCGTC
>JBBTHA010000156.1:0-11782 GCA_038060535.1 Elusimicrobiota bacterium
GAACCGGACATTTCAACTTTCGCTAAACAGGACATATCAACTTTCGTTCGACAGAAATAGGATATTCCCCTTCGGACCACAACGCATGGGGACAAGACTGGCATGCGGATGCGAATGCTAACTTTTGTACAATAAGACGCATGCCGTCTCAGCAAGATAAAAATCTGGTGTGGTTGGACTTGGAAATGACGGGCTTGAATCCCGAGAAAGACGTCATTCTCGAGATCGCCACCGTCGTGACCGACGGCGATTTAAAGGTGTTGGCGGAAGGTCCGTGTCTGGCGGTTCATCACGGCGACGACATCTTAAACGCCATGGATCCTTGGTGCGTGGAGCAGCACGGCAAGTCGGGGCTCACGCAGCGCTGCCGCGAGTCTTCAACCGGCATTCTTGACGCCCAGGCGCGAACGCTTGAATTCCTGTCGTTTTGGTGCGCGCCGGGTAAATCGCCTCTGTGCGGCAACACCATCGGTCAAGACCGGCGATTTCTCGTGCGGTACATGCCGCGTCTTCACGATTTCTTTCACTACCGCTCGATCGACGTCTCCTCGATCAAGGAGCTCGCCTCGCGCTGGTATCCTGATGCCAAATACGTCTACTCAAAGAACAAGCAGCATCTCTCCTTGGCCGACGTGCACGAGTCGATCGCCGAGTTGACGCACTACCGAAAGACGATCTTTAAGTAGGCTTCAGTTCCCTTCGGAGCGTCGGTTGGGGTGGCCCTTGAGCCCTTCGCAGCCGCAATGTTCAGGATGGGGTTCGCCTTCCTTCCAGCCGTCTTTTTCCAGGCGCGTTTTGACCCAGCAAGGGTAGCACAGCATCAGCCGGTTGATGGGTTTGTTTTCCCCGCAGCGCAGGCAGAGTCCTTTGGAGGGTGGCGCGCGTTTGGGCAAACGGGTCAAGTCGACGGCGTCGTCGGGAGATTCCTGGAGGGGTGTTTCCGTCGGGCTTTTTTCTATGATGAGTTCTTCGATAATCGTTTGGGTCATGTTCCCACACCTCGATTGCATTTTTTGCACCATCCGCCGATCCTGCCCAAGGGCGATCGACGGGTGAGCTTGACGAGTTCCTTGCAGCCGGGGCAGGCGACGTCCATGCTGCTTGGGTTGATCGTGGCAAAATCCTTCTCGAATATTTCGCGCGCCGCGTGCCGCGGCTGCAGCCATTGTCCTGGAATCACGATCGCTTGTTCTCGCTGATCATTCTTACGAGTTCGGAAGGCAGGCCGAAGTGTTCGTTTTCCTCGACGGTTTCCAGCTCCTCCACCGAGCGGACATTATAGCGTTCCTTGCACAAAGTGACCACCTCTTGAATGAGAATTTCGGGAGCCGACGCGCCCGAGGTTAGGCCGAGGGTTTTGACGCCGTAGAGCCATTCGTCCTTGATGTCGGCGGCGCGCTCGATGAGATGAGAGCTGATTCCCTTCGAGCGGGCGACCTCGCAGAGGCGGTTGGAGTTGGAGCTGTTCGGCGCGCCTAGAACGAGCAGAAGGTCGACGCGAGGAACCATGGCTTTGACCGCGTTTTGGCGGTTTTGGGTGGCATAACAGATATCGTCTTTTTTGGGAGGCATCAGCTTGGGGAAACGCCTCTTGAGCACCGCGACGATTTCCCGGGTGTCGTCGAGAGACAGGGTCGTCTGGGTGAGATAAGCTAGCCGCTCCTGGTTGTCGACAGAAATCGACTCGGCTTCCTTGACGTCGCCGATGACGACAATATGTCCAGGGGCCTCGCCCAAAGTCCCGATGGTCTCGACGTGATCGCGGTGGCCGATGAGGAATATCGTGTAGTCGCCTTTGGCCAGCGCGATGGCCTCGAGGTGGACTTTCGTGACCAGCGGGCACGTCGCGTCGATGATTTTGAGTTTTCGCGAGCGGGCGGCGGCGACGACGTCCGGGCCGACGCCGTGGGCGGAGAAAATCAGCCAGGAGCCCTCGGGAACCTCGGAGAGGTCCTCAATGAACACCGCGCCTTTCTTGCGCAGTTCATCGACGACATATCGGTTATGAATGATCTCGTGGCGGACGTAAACCTTGCCTCCGCACAGCTCGAGGGCGCGCTCCACGACCTCGATGGCTCGCACGACGCCGGCGCAGAAGCCTCGTATCTTGGCAAGAACGAGTTTTTCTACCTGGACGACCGGGGTGGTTTGCATTGGCATTTCGATCTCCTAAGGTTGCAGCGTGGCGCGGGATTTTTGGGGGAGCCAAGCCGCCACGCGTTCGGCGATTTTTGGCGCGGACAGGCCGAGGGATTCATACAGAAGATGAGGCGCTCCATGCTCGACGAAAGTGTCGGGAATGCCCAGGCGCAGAACCTCGGCGCGCCCCGGGGTCAAGGCTTCAAGGACGGCCGAGCCGAAGCCCCCCTGAAGAACGTTGTCTTCAATGGTCACCAGGCGGGGCGTCCTCGCGGCGCACTCCTTGAGCAGCTCCACGTCGAGCGGTTTGATGAAGCGCATGTTGACGACTCCGGCGGAGAAGCCTTTGTCTTCGAGCAGTTGGGCGGCTTCGAGGGCGGGGTGAACGCGGTTGCCGACGGCCAGCAGGGTGACGTCGGCTCCGTCTTTGAGGCGCACGCCCTTGCCGACGGGCAGGGCTCGAGGCTCGGCGTCCATGGCCACGCCGACTCCGTTGCCCCTGGGGTAACGGATTGAAACGGGCGCATTGAGTTCTATGGCGGTGCGCAGCATGTGTTGCAGCTCGTTTTCATCGCCGGGAGCCATCACGGTCATGCCCGGGATCATGCGCAAGTAAGAATAGTCGAAGGCTCCGTGGTGGGTCGGGCCATCCTCGCCGACCAAACCCGCGCGATCCAGGCAGAGGATGACCGGCAGCTTTTGCAGACAGACGTCATGTTCGATTTGATCGAACGCGCGCTGCAGGAATGACGAATAAATGGCCACGACCGGGCGGAATCCCTCCGCGGCCAGTCCGGCTGCGAACGTCACCGCGTGTTCCTCCGCTAGACCCACGTCAAAGTAGCGTTTAGGGAAGCGATCGCGCAGCATGTCCATGCCGGTGCCCTCGGGCATGGCGGCGGTCACGCCCAGGATACGGGGGTCCGCCTCGGCCTCACGGAGCACGGATTTGCCGAAAACGGCCGTGTAGGTCGGCGGGGGGGCCTTTGTCACGGGGCTTTTCAAGAATTTAGCGGTGGCGACGTCGAATTTCCCGGGGCCGTGCCACGTGTACTGGTCGGCCTCGGCGGGAGCGTAGCCTTTCCCCTTTTTCGTCACGCAATGGACGAGGATGGGACCTTTGAGCTGCTTGACGTGCTTGAAGACCGCCGACAGCGTTTCGGCGTCATGCCCGTCGACCGGCCCGAAATAGGAAAAACCCATTTCCTCGAACAGCATGCCGGGAAAGAGGAGGACTTTGGCTCGCTTGGCCACGCGCAGTATTGAGGCACCCCAAAACTGGGAGCGGGCGAGAAATTTTTTGATCGAATGCTCGGCGCCGCGCACGGCGCCCAATGTCAGGAGCTTGGAAAGAAACGTTCCCAAGGCTCCCACGCGGTTGGAGATGAACATTTGATTGTCGTTGAGAACGACGATGAGATCGGTCTGGAGCTGGCCCGCGTTTTGAAGGCCCTCGTAGGACTCTCCGCCCGTCATGCACCCATCCGAAACGATGGCGACCACCTTGTTGGTCTCTCCTTTCAAATCTCGAGCCACCGCCATGCCGAGGGCCGCGGATATCGCCGTCGACGCGTGGCCGGCTCCGAAGGCGTCGTATTCGGACTCGGAGCGCTTGAGGAACCCGGAGAGGCCTCCGAATTGCCGGATGGTGTTCATTCTTTCGCGGCGTCCGGTGAGTATTTTATGGCCGTAGGTTTGGTGGCCCGTGTCCCAGACGATCTTATCCCTGGGCGTATCGAAGGCGTGGTGAAGCGCGATGGTGATTTCAGCCGCGCCGAGGCTCGAGCCGAGATGGCCCCCGAGCTTGGAGACGGTCTCGAGAATGTAGGAGCGCAACTCCGAAGCCAGTTGTGGAAGTTGTTGGCCGGAGAGCTTGCGCACGTCCGCCGGGGTGTCGATCGTCTTGAGTAGTTCCATGGTCATTTGTCCCGTTCGATGATGTAGTCGGCCAGCTCGTGCAAAACCGAGGCGCGCGCGCCGAAGTCCTTGAGGCAGCCATGGGCTTGGCGTATGAGCGCGCGGGCTTTGCTGCGGGCGTCCTCGACGCCGTAAAGCGCGGCGTAGGTGAGCTTGTCGTTGTCGCGGTCGCTGCCGCGCTTGCCCATTTTTTTCTTGTCCCCGACCACGTCAAGCACGTCGTCGGTGATCTGAAACGCGAGTCCAATGCGGCGTCCATAGGATCTGAGCGCGGCGCGCTGGGCGGCATTTGCCCCTGCCAGAACGGCGCCGGCGTCTAGACTGGCGACGATCAGCGCTCCTGTTTTGCGGCGATGCACCGATTCCAGGGCGCGGGCGGAGGAGCCTCGGGAACGCTTTTTCCCCAGGCCCTCGGCGGCAAGATCCTCGACTTGGCCGCCGACCATGCCTTCGGCGCCGGCTCCGCGGGCGATCACGCCGATGAGTTCGGCCGTTGTCCGGCCGTCGAGAGCGAGCTCGCGGGCGTTGAGGGCCGCCGATTCGAAGGCTTTGGTCAATAACCCGTCGCCGGCGAGTATGGCCATGGCCTCGCCAAAGACCTTGTGGTTGGTGGGTTTGCCCCGGCGCAGATCGTCGTCGTCCATCGCGGGCAAGTCGTCGTGAATGAGCGAATAGGTGTGAATCATCTCCAGCGCCGCGGCCGTCTTGAGGGCTTTTCTCGCCTCCAGACCGCAGCAACGCGCCGCGGCAAGAACAAGGGTCGGGCGCAGGCGTTTTCCGCCGGCGAAGAGAGAGTAACGCATGGATCGGCGCACGGAGCGCGGGAGGTCCGGCTTGGGCCGCAGCAGAGCTTCCATCGCCTCATCGACCAAGGCGGTGTTCTTTTCCAGGGCGAGTTTCAGGACAGGTTTCACAGCGCCTCCAGGTAAGCGCCCAGAAAGCGGGACAATGATTTCATCGCCCGAGCGCATCTCCATCCGGTTCGCATCAAGGAGGGGAGGGTCGCGGCATGAGTCAAGCCGTATCGGGCCAGGGAGGGAATGTCCTCCGCCTCGGGAGCTTGGCTGGGGAGCGCTTCATCGAGTTCGTCGAGCACCGCCCGGACTCCTATGGCGGGGATCTTTCCGTCGGCCCAGCGCCTGACGGCGGCGGTTTCCATGTCGCAGGCCAAAGCGCGATGGTCGCGCCCGAGAGTCGTCTTGGACTTGGGATCTAAAACGATGTTGGTGTGCAGTATTTTGCCGAAATGAAAGGGCCTTGAGAGGGCTTGCGCCGTCGCCCTGAGCGGCGCGACGATGTCCATGTCCACTCCGGACACATCGGCGACGATGTCTCCGCGCTTGACGTCGGGCTGCATCGCCCCGCAAAGGCCCGCGCTGATGACAAGGCCGTAATCGCCGATGACGGCGTCGCCATTGAGACTTCGCGCGGTGTTGACCGCTCCGATCCCGGTTTTGATCAACACGAGCCGGCGCGCGCCGACTCGTCCCTCGAATCGGGAGGGTGTCGTCGGGCGCAGGGAAAGGTTTTTGGCGAGGGGCCCGGCCTCCCAGACCGTGGCGGCGGTGATGAGCACGGGCGCTGCGCTCATGAGGGAACTCTCGAGGGCGCGTAGCCGTTGGCCTGGAACCAATTCGCGGCGTCCTGGAGCGCGACGCGAGCGGGACGCCGGGTATAACCCAGCTCGCGTTCGGCCTTGGCCGAGGAAAACCACATGTAGTGTTTGGCCATTTTAATCGCGTCCAGGGGAGCCATCGGCTCGCCGCCGCGAATTCGCGCCCAGGCCGTGTCCACGGCGCCGAAGGCGTAGGCGAGGGGATAAGGGGTTTTAAACTTCGGACCGGGCAGGCCGGTGACCTCGGCCATGAGGTCGAGGATCGCCTTGAGAGTCAAATTCTCGCCGCCCAGGATGTAGCGCTGCCCTGCGCGTCCTTTGAGCGCGGCCAGCCAGTGGCCCATCGCCACGTCGGCGACGTGCACGACGTTCATGCCCGTGTCTATGTATGAGGGGATGCGGCCCTTGAGAAAATCGACGACAATGCGGCCCGTCGGAGTCGGCTTGATGTCGAAGGGGCCGATGGGCGCGGCGGGATTGACGGTGACGATCGGCAGGCCTTCCTCCCTCGCCAGGCGCCGTGCGAGCACGTCGGCGAGGTATTTCGACTTTTTATAATGGCCGATGATTTCTCCCATGTCGGAGTATTCGCTTTCCTCGTCGACCGGGACCCGTTGGGAGGAGACTTTGATGGCGGCCACCGAGGAGCAGTGGACGATTTTTTCGACCCCAGCTTTGGCCGCGGCTCGAAGCACGAGTTCGGTGGCTTCGACGTTGGCGCGATACATGGTCTCGGGATCGGGGATCCACAGTCGATAGTCCGCGGCCACGTGAAAGACGTAGCGGCAGCCGCTGACTCCGCGAGCGATCGCCGCCGCGTCGAGAAGGTCTCCTTCGATGATCTCGACGCGCTGCTGCGCGAGGTTGCGCCGGTCGCCGCCCTTGCGGGCGAGCGCTTTGACGGCCACCCCCCGATCGACGAGAAGGCGGCAGAGATTCGCGCCCACAAATCCAGTCGCCCCAGTCAAGAATGCCGTGTCCACTAGCCTTTCTTGCCCGCAGCGGTTTGTTCCACCTTGGCCACCTGTTCGTCGTAAGAGCCGGTTCGATCGTAGGCGAGCTGCACTTTCTTTGGGGCCTTGATCGCGGCGAAGTCGGCGACCAGCTCGAAGAAGCTGGAGAGACTGGAAAACGCCTCGGTCACAGACGTCGGTTCGAAGCCGCAATGCGTCATGCAATTGAGGCATTTGGGGTTGCCGGATTTATGGCCGTAGCGGCTCCAGTCGGTCGTTTCCAGGAGTTCTCGATAGGAACGGGCATAGCCACCCTCGCTCATGAGGTAGCATGGCCGCTGCCAGCCGAAGACATTGCGCAAGGGGTTGCCCCAGGGAGTGCAGTCGTATTGGCGCTTGCCCTCCAGGAAATCCATGTAGAAGGGGGAGTGGTTGAAGGCCCATCCTTTCTTGCGCCAATCCTTGAGGGCTTCCTTGAACCAGGCCTTGGATTGCTCCTGCTTGAGGAAAAGCTGCTGCTCGGGGGCTTTTTCGTAGGCGTAGCCGGGGGAGATCATCATCCCATCGAGACCCATCGCCATGTTGTCGTCGAAGAAGCGCCGGAACTCTTGGGCGTCCTCTCCTTGGAAAATCGTCGAGTTCGTCATCACGCAGAACCCCTTGGATTTAGCCAGCTTGATGGCCGAGATCGCCGTCTTGTAGACGCCCTGTTGGCACACCATCCGGTCGTGGGTTTTTTCGACGCCGTCGAGATGGATGGAGAATATCAGATAGGGGGAGGGCTTGAACTTGTGCAGATTCTTTTCGAGAAGCAGAGCGTTGGTGCACAGATAGACGGGTTTCTTGCGGGCGATCATGCCGTCGACGATTTCCTGGATGTCGGGGTGGATGAGGGGCTCGCCGCCGGCGATGGAGACGACGGGAGCGCCGCACTCTTCGACCGCGTCGAAACACTCCTGCGGGGACAGGCGTTTGCGCAGGATGTCGACTGGATACTGGATTTTGCCGCAGCCCGCGCACTCCAGGTTGCAGGCAAACAACGGCTCGAGCATCATGACCAGGGGGTATTTCTCGGTTCCCTTCATCTTCTGCGTGACGAGGTATTTAAACACCGATAATTGCGCTTGCATTGACATGGCCATGGGCTGTTTTCCTCTCAGTAAGCGGCGCTCAGACGCGTGCGCGGCCCTGAATCAGAGCGGTGCGATAGTTCCCCAATGCTTGGAGGGGAAAATAATTGCGATACATCGTGTATTCGAGATAGTACACCTTCGGGAACCCCGTTCCGGTAAATTCGGTTTCGTCCCAGGTGCCGTCCGGGCGCTGCGTCGACAACAGGTATTGGACGCCCCGAGCCAGGCTGTCGTCATAGACGCCGGCGGCCATCAAGCCCATGATCGCCCAGGCCGTTTGCGCGGGCGTCGAGGGGCCTTTGCCCTTGAGCGAGGCGTCGTGGTAGGTCTGGCATGTCTCGCCCCAGCCGCCGTCTCCATGCTGCACGGATTTCAACCAGGCCGCTCCTTTCTGCGCGAAAGGCTGCTTCATGTCGACGCCGATGGCCTGCAGGCCGCGCAGAGCCTGCCAGGTCCCATAAATGTAATTGACGCCCCAACGTCCGTACCAGGAGCCGTCGGACTCCTGCTCGTCTTTGAGAAACCGGATGGCTTTGGTACACGATGAGTAGGAGGAATCGTAGCCGATATATCCAAGCAGCTCGATGACGCGCGCGGTGATGTCGGAGGTCGGAGGATCGATCATCGCGTTGTGGTCGGCGAACGGGATTTTATCCAGGATGACCTTGGTATTTTCCTTGTCGAAGGCGGCCCAGCCCCCGGTGACGGACTGCATGGACAGCAGCCAGTTCAAGCCTCTGAGAAAGGATTTTTCACGAATATGCGCGTTGGGTTCTTCGAGGTGGACGTGACGCAGCGCCAAGAGCACCATGGCGGTGTCGTCGATGTCGGGATAGAAGGAGTTGTTGAACTGGAAGTGCCATCCGCCCGTGGGGCCCGAGGGGTTCGTGTTTGCCCAGTCGCCGCGTAGCGTGATTTCTTTGGACAGGACCCAGTGGCAGGCCTGCACGAGCGCCGGGTGAGCGCGATCGAGCCCGGACTCGGCCAGCGCGATCATGGTGATGGCCGTATCCCAAACCGGCGAGCGCGACGGCTGATAGCGCGTCGAATCCTCTCCCGGCACTTCCAGGCGGTCGAGTTCCTGGAGTTGAGCGACAAGGCGGGGGTCGGTGTCCGGGTAGCCGAGGCATTTCATGGCCATGATGCTGTTGGCGATGCCGGGATAAATAGCCCCCAAGCCGTCGGAATCCTGCAGACGTTCCAGCATCCAATTTTCGGCCAGATGCAGCGCCCAGACGCGAATCCAATGGCCCCCGTTGCCCTCCATGGCCTTGAGCCAGGAGTCCCACATGAGAAAGAAGGTCGTCCACGAGAGGAATCGGTGCGGAGCGACGGCCTCCGAGAGGGGGATATGACGGCGGCTGTCCGGAAAGAGCTCCGAAATCGTCGCATGAGGAGGGCAAGGGATGGCCGGTTGAAACGCCCACACGATAGACAGCGGAACGACGATCGAGCGGGTCCAGGCCGACATCTCGTACAGGTTGAAATAGAACCATTTCGGGAACAGCAAGATCTCGGGAGGGATCGTGGGCACGCCCCGCCAATCATATTGGCCGAAAAGAGCCAGGTAGAACTTGGTGTAGGTGTTCGTCTTGTGGATGCCGCCCAAGGCCTTGATCCGCTTGCGAGCGGCCTCCATCCTGGGTTCCTGGGGGGCGTGTCCGGCGAACTTCAAGGCCCAGTAGGCTTTGACCGTGGCGGAGACCTCGGAGGGGCCGTTGCCATAGATGGGCCAGCCGCCATCGGAGTTCTGCATGTTGAGCAAATGGTTGGCCAGGCGGCGGACCTTGACGGAATTGCCCCTCCCCAGGAAATTCAGGAGCATGATCGTGTCGGAATCGATGGTCGTGTCCCCGAAGATGGGACCGCACCAGTAGCCTTCCTCCGAATTCTGCTGGCGCAGCAGGGCTTCCTGGGAACGGCGAATCGTCTCATTGAGGCTGTGCGGCGCATCGTGGCTCATGTCCGCGGAGGGTGCGCCGGGGCGGATGTTCTCAAGCACGTCGGCTGGCTTTCTGCGGCGGCTGGACGTTAGCCAGCCGGACAAGAGAGTGTTGATCATCTCTCCTATTATACCATGGACGGGCCAAGACGATAAAAAAACCCCGTGATGGACAAATCAATGCGCGATGAGGCATAATCCAGCGGATCAATATAATTTCATCAAAGAGGGCAAATCATGACTTATCGTCTATGCGTGATTGGGGTTGTTTTGCTTGCCGCGGCGGGCTGCGCCCCGAAAGAGAAAGTGGTCAAGATCGCCATCGCCATGCCCCTGACCGGAGACATGGGAACCGAAGGCCAGGGCGTGCGTCGCGCCGTGGAGATGGCTGTCGAAGAGGCCAACGCGGCCAAACGCTTCCCTTATAAGCTCGTGGCCGCTCCTTTTGACGATCGGGCCGACCCCAAGGAGGCGGTCAACGTCGCCAATCTGATCGTATCGGATCAGCGCATCGTCGCGGTCGTCGGCCACTACAACTCGGGTTGCGCGATCCCCGCCGCGAAGGTGTACGCGCGCGCGCCCGTAGCGATGATTTCGCCGGCGGCGACCAATCCCGAGGTCACGGCCCAACAGCGCTCGGCCGACTGGAGCGGACCGAGAATCGTTTTTCGTGTGGTGCCGACCGACGACGTCCAAGGCTCCTATTCGGCGCTTTTCACCTATAAAAAGCTCGGCAAGCGGCGCATGGCTTTGCTTCACGACAAGACGCCTTACGGACAGGGATTGGCCGAGCAATTCAAAAAAACGTTTCTTGAATCGGGCGGAAAAATCGTCAGCGAGGACGGGGTGGCCGTCGGCGACAAGGATTTCAAAGCCTTGCTGACCAAGATCAAGAGCGATTCGTCCAATCCCGAGGGAGTTTACTTCGGCGGCCTCTATACCGAGGCCGGTCTCTTGCTCAAACAGATGCGCGAATTGGGCATGAAGGATCCCTTCATTTTCATCTCCGGAGACGGATCCAAGACGCCGGGTCTTTTCGACGTGGCCGGGAGTGCGGCCGACGGCGCCTACCTCTCCATCGTGGGCGTTCCAGTCGAGGAACTGGCGAGCGCGAAGAATTTTGTGGACCGCTACAAAAAGCGCTGGACCGGCAGCGGCGAGGATCTCAAACCTTTCGACCACTTCGGCTATGAGGCCGCGCAAGTTATTTTTGCGGCCATGGAGCGCGTGGGCGCAGCCGACCGCACCCGAGTCATCGCCGAGTTGGCGAAGACAAAATATACCGGAGTCCTTGGAGAGACGGTTTTCGACGACAAAGGCGATACGCTCAATAAGATCGTGACGATGACACGGGCCCGCGCCAAGGATAGAACCTTCTTCTCCGTTCAATAACGAGTGCTCACTCAACAGATCGTCAACGCCTTGACGCTCGGCGCGATCTATTCGCTCATCGCGCTCGGCTATACCTTGGTTTACGGTATTTTGACGATGATCAACTTCGCCCACTCCGAAGTGCTGATGCTGGGCTCGTTCATGGCCTTGGGCTTGGCGACCGTCTCCCCGTCCTTTTTTGGAGGGGGGGTGGCGGGCCTGATCGGCATGTTCATTTTAAGCATGACGGGTGCCGGGCTCATCAACGTGGCCATCGAGCGCTTTGCCTATCGCCCCCTGCGCACCGTCTCGCGGCTGGCCCCCCTGATCTCGGCGATCGGGGTCTCCATCATTCTTCAAAACGGGGTGTTCCTGTGGGTGAGCACCCAGTCGCTTCCCTTCCCCGAGCCGGTGGAGATCGGTCAAATTCCCCTGTTCGGCGCGACGATCAGCACGCTGCAGTTGCTGATCCTGCTGCTGGCCCTCGTTCTCATGGGCCTTCTTCATTTCTTCATCGAGCACACCAAGATGGGCAAGGCGATGCGCGCCTGCTCCGATGACATTCAAACCGCCGGCCTGATGGGGATCAACCCGAATTTCATCATCGCCATGACCTTCTTCGTCGGAGGCGCTCTGGGGGGAGCGGCCGGAGTGCTTTACGGCATGAACTACGGCTCGATCAAGTACAACCTGGGCTTTCTTCCCGGCGCCA
>JBBTHA010000157.1:0-21622 GCA_038060535.1 Elusimicrobiota bacterium
TGAAAAAACCCCCTCTCGTGGGCCAAGGCGGCCGTCAACGGATGGCTGACCGTTCCAATGTTTCCCAAATATTCGTACGTCGTGAAATCGCGTTCCTCGGGAACGCCGAACGCGTTGAGCACGGCGGCCCGATGGGGCCCGCCGACTTGATGGCAAATCGTCTTATCCACTTCTTGGGCGCTCCAACCGAGATCGTCCAAGAAGCGCCGCCAAGTCCCGCGGGCGAGTTCGACGCCGTGCTTGAGCACCGCCGGGGCGTCCGTCCTCATGTCGTCTCGCTGCCAACGGCATAGGTCCCAGTGCTCGACCGCCGCCTGCGCCGCCGCGCCGCATAGCCGGGGGCCGCCCGGGCCGAAGGAGCCGTCGCTGAGAAGAACGGCCGCCGCTCCAGAGCCCCCCGTCAGCGTCGCGATGGAGAGCTTGAAATGCTCCATCGTGGGAGTGTTCAGCATCGAGGCGATCATGCTCTCGTTGATTTCACGGGCCGACTCGCAGGAGACGACCAGCCCCGCTTTGATGTGTCCGAGCTCGATGCGGTTGGCGATATCGACGATCCCCGATAAAACGCCCAAACACGCGTTGGAAATGTCGTAGACCGAGCAGTCCCGGGCGACGCCCAATCGAGCGGCGACGGCGCACGCGGTCGCCGGCTCGCTGGATTCACGACACACTCCGGCGTACACCAAGGCTCCCACGGAAGCGGCCGGCACGCCCGCCTGCTCCAGCGCCTTGCGCCCGGCGCGGGCAGCACCCTCGGACAGCCTGAACCCCACGTCCCACCAACGACGCTCGCGAATGCCCGTCAACGCTTCCAGTTGCCCAAGAGGAAAACGCAACGCCTGATACACGGGCTCCACCCGACGCTCAAGCTCGCCGGACGTCACCACGTTGGGAGCGAGCTCATAGGCCATGGCGTCTAGAAAGACTTTGGAATATCTCAAGAACGCACCCTCAAAGTGAAATCGCGAATCTCATAGACGATCAGCCCGTCGCGGCTCAAATAGCCGTCGGCCGTCAGGGTTTTCTCCGCTTCGTCGACGCGAGTGATCCAGCACTGAATCTCGACGTTCTTGTTGGCCGGAGTGTACTGCCCCCGGTAAAGCCAGCGATGCTCGCGGCCCAGCGCCATGCTCTCGAAACGGCCCTCTCCGGGCCAGCGGTCGCGAGCGTGGCATTTCATCAGCTCGATAAACGACTCGAGCCCCAACGATCCGGGACACACGGGATCTTGGTAGAAATGAGCGTCGAAAAACCACTCGCGAGGATTGACCGCGCGGCGGCCGATCAAAGCGCCAAGGCCTCCGGGACCGGCTCCGTCGTATTGTTCGACGCTGTCTAAAAGAAGAAGCATCGGACCCGGCAGCGCCGGCGCTCCGACCGACAAAGACAAGGCCCGGGGCGTCTGTCCGGCCGCGGGAATAAACGGACGGGCTGCGCGCAGGCCGACTTGCTGGGCCAGGGAGGCCTTGGTGAAAAAACCGAATTCCGTCTGGCCCTTGTATATCAATCTCCCCGAGGCGTCGGTCATCGCCATATCGAAATTCTGAATGATCATGCCTCCGGAGGAAGCGACCTTGGTCATGACCACCTTGGTCACGAGCGTCCCCGTTTCAGGAGTGACCTCGGCGAATTGAACGGCGGACCCTCCCAGATTGCGGAACGACAAATCATCGGGACTCGTCAACGCCGAGCCGCAATACGCCGCCAGCCAGCCGCAGGGCTGCAGGGCCGCCTCCAGCACAAAGGCGAAAGGCATCGTCGCCTGCCCGTTTTCCTTGAAGTACCAGGCCTCGGGCGGCACATCGTATTCGGCCGTGGCGGCCGCGCCGGCTCTGAGAACCCACGGCTCTCCTTGCACCTCCATGATTCGGTCTAGGCACTGATAGGGCGGACCGGGAAGACGGGCGATCACCCGCTCGCGATCGAAAGGCTTGTAGCGATCGCCGAACGCCTGTGACGGGTTGCCGTTGGAGAATGCGAAAATCGTCTCGGGGCCGTACAAAGCCGTTTTCTTTCGAGGAACGGAGCCCGACCACAAGGACTCGATGTCCTCCCGCGCTGTTCCCGACACGCGCACGCTCATATCCGTGATGTGCACGATATTGCGGTCGTCGGCGTACATAAACGCGTCGGCCAGGCAATAGGGCGTTGCGTCTTGCCCGTAGCCGAGCTCTTTGACGTGCAACTCGTAGCGGACTTTTTTCGTCGACGGTAAGACTTGCCCCCGGCACTTAAGCCGACTGGCGACCCCCGGCACGGGTTCGTGCCAGACCTCGCCCTTTTTTCCCAGCCAGCCAAGACGCAGCAAGAACACGCGCAGCGTGTGCAGACAGCACTCATACATCAAGGTGCCGGGCATGACGTTGTCGTCTTTGAAATGACAGACCAAATGCCAGTCGTCGGGATGGATATCCATCTCACCGACGGCAAGGCCCAGTCCGTAGCGCCCTCCATCGGGTTGAAGCGCCAAGATCCGGTCGACAAGCTTCATCTTCCCGCCAGGCAGCGTCTCGGGGACGAAGGGCAACGCCCCGAAAGCCGGCCCAAAGGCCTCCGCCAAACGCCCGGAACGAAGCGCCTGTAGCTTCTCATCGTCCAAGGCCGCCGTCTCGTCAAAAGGAGCCAGGCTCCTCCAATCCGCCGGCCTTACGCCGGGACCCGGCGTCGTTTCGCCTTCGGCGAGAACGATGCCGCGCCCCCGAGCCAGTTCGGCGTGGGAAAAGAACCCCGCGCAGCCCTTACTCATCGTCAACAGGGGCTTGCCGTCGACCGTGCCCTCGAAGCGGAAGAAAAAAAGCCAGATGTCGTCGTGCTGGCCGAACCCGTCGATCGCGATGTCGTACTTGATGACCTGACCGGCGCGGGGCAAATGGTCGTGGAAGGTCACGATGGCGTCGAGCAGACGGTACACCGCCTTGCCCTGGGTCCGGGAGTCGATGCCCAGATACGCCGAAAGAAAAAGGTCGGCTTGACCGGCTTCCACGGCGATACAGGTCGCCAGGCGACCGGCGTCGAGATACCACCCATCGGCCATGACGTCATGCTCGGTGACGCAGGAGCCCGACTTCATGGAATTCGCCTCGCCGCTCACGGAAATGACGCGGTCAACCAGCATCAGGGGCTCATCGGGCAGGCGCACGCGCGACGGGTAGGCATCCACATGCGCGAATCGTTCTCCCAAGACGGCTCCGATACGGCCCACGGCGAACTCCAGACAGGCGCGGCGGTCCAAAAACAACGGGCGGACCTCAGGCGAGGGCGCGAGCGCCGTCCTGGCGCCGGCAAGCGAGAGCTGACGCGCGAGATTGCCCGTTTGAAGGCGGGAGAAGTTCGCGCTCAGTTTCAAGTACATCTCGTGAGCCCGCGCGGTCAAAGCCGCCGCGCCGACAAGGCCTTGGGTGGCGGCGGGAGACGCCGCCTGATGAGCCTCGAGGCTCATCGACGCGCGAATGGGCGGCGCCTCACGCGCCGAACGGGGCGCCTTGGCGACGGGAACCTCCAAGGACGCCGGCCGCCAAGACACCCAGCCCGCGCGCCCTCCCAAGGGAAGACGCACCAGCTGGGCCGGGGCCGCCGTCGGGGCCCGGTGACCGACGCAGAAGGTGCGCGTGCCGTACAAGGGGGTGAGATCGACGGGAATGCGCTCGCTGATCAGATACGCCAAGAGCTTGAGCACTCCCGACACCTCGTCGATTCCGCGGCCGTCGATGGCCCGGGAGTTGTGCGTGAGAGGTCCTAAAATCTTGTCGATCATCCGCGTGCACGACCCCTGCGGGCCGAGTTCGATGAAGGTCCGTATTCCGTCCTCATAGGCAGCCTTCACCAAGGCCGCGAAGTCCACCGATCGAATCGCCTGGCTCGTGATCGAGTCCGCCGCCGATTCACGGGTCACCTCATACGATCCGCCGAAAGCCCCCGAATAATACCTCACGCCGGGGGCCGGGTGGGTCGCGAAGAGGTGGAGGCTGCGGTATTGCTTTTCCACGAGTTTCGCCGCGGGGAAGTGGACGGTGGAGACCCCTTGCAGCGGGAGAAATACGCAGCCGAGCCCCTCCACGAGCTTTTCCACCGCGGACCGATAGCCCCCAACCACGCACTCGACGGGAGCGTTCACGATCAACAACGCGGCCCGCTCGGCTCCCTTAAGCGCTCGATTGACGGCCTCGGCGGGCCGGTCGACGACCCCCAGCACCCAATCGACCTTTTCCTCGGCCGGCAGCCGCCAAAACTGGCGCGCCGCCTCGCAAGGCCCCGCGAGTTCCGAGGTGAAAAGGCTTGACTGCGCCATGCGCCGAAGCATCTCGTCGCGAGAAGTCCACGCCCTCGTGGCGAACAGGCCCGCCGTCTCGCCCAAGCTGTAGCCCACGACGGCCGACGGCTCCACCCCGAAACTACGCAACAAGTCGCTGGTGACCGTGCCATGGGAGACGGAGGCGAAAATCAAGGCATGAAAGTCCGCATTGAGCTCGGCTTCCGCTTTGTTTTGCCAGCCCGGTTCGAATGTGAGCCGCCAAGGCGCCACGCGCGCGGGAGTCATTTGATCTCGAAGGTGGCCGTTTTCCAAATCTTGGCGGCGCGCAATCTCGGGCCACTGAGCGGTCAAAGGTCCGGTCATCCCCAAGTAGTGATTGCCGGAACCGGGGAACACGAACGCCACTCCCCCTTCGAGAGGCTTGCGCGTGGTGACAAACACCCGTTCCGAGGCCAGAGGCCTCTCGGGGTTGTCCTTAAGCCCGTCAAGGGCGGCGCGCGACAACGCCAAAATTTCCTTCCAGTCGCGGGCAACGAGAACGCACGCCAAGGCCGCGCGCGGCGACGAGCCGCGCTTCATCCACCAACGCCTGGCGCAAGCCTCGACCCCCTCGCGAGCGTCCTGCTCGCCCACCCAGCCGATGAAAGCCTCCAAATCCGCGATCAACTCGGGGGCGGTCGCGGCCTCGACGGCGAACAAGGCCTCGTCGCGAGCCCCGAGAGGCTGGCGCCGCTCATCCTCGACAAGCACGTCGCCGCCCGCGCGCTCGAATTCCTCGAGAACGACGTGCACGCAGCCGCCGTCTACGCCCATCGAGGTCACGCCCGCGCGTCTAGGCCCTTCCGCTCTATTGCGGAGCCAATAGGACGCCCGTCGAGGCGAATGAAAGCGCCTGCGCGCGGCCGCTAACGGCGCTATCGGGCTTAGAAGCGCGGGCCCCGGAGGAAGAATCTCCTGGTACAACGCCAAAGCGGTTTTCACCAGGCCCGCCAGGCCGGCCGCAGCGCCGGCATGCCCGATAATCGACTTCGACGTCGACAGCGCCAAAGGCAAGGGAACCTCCGCCGTGCCGAAGAACTCAGTCATCGCGACGGCCTCGTTGCGATCCTCGTTGACGTCGCCGGAGCCGTGACATTCGATGAGCCCGACCGTGCTGGGGTCCACCCGGGCTTCTTCGTAGGCCCTGCGCAGGGCCTGCGCGCACGCCTCGCTGCTTGCAACCATCTCGTGCGCGCCTGCGCCCGACGCCGCCCCAACGCCCTTGATCACGGCGTAGATCCGGTCGCCCTCTCGCACGGCGTCCTCGAGGCGCTTGAGAACCACGGTCGCGGCTCCCTCGCCCGGCGTAGATCCGTCGGCTTCCAATTCAAACGGGCGCGGCTTTCCCGTCGGCGTAAAGGGCTTGAGCGCGTGCGAGGCCGCCAGCGCCCTGACGTCTGCGGCCACGTCGACAGCCCCGGCCAACGCGACGTCGATCGTGCCGCGCTGCAAGGCCCGCACGGCCGCTTCGATCGCTTTGAGTCCCGAGTTCTCCTCGGCCGAGACCGTAAAACTAGGGCCTCCGAAGCGGAACTCGCGGGCGATGCGGCTGGCCGCGACGGAGGCCAAGCCCCCCATCACGCGGTTGGCGCTCAACGCCGGACCCGCGGCCTCGCGTAACGCCGCCAGCCAGGACGCGCGCTGCGAAGGCGATAGCGTCCACCCCTTGGCCTTGGCCCAGGAATCGGCCTGCGTCTCCAACGACCAGCGCATGTCGTATTGGGTGATCGAAAGATCGAAGGAGACGCCGAGGAAGACGCCCGCGAGTTCTCTGCCCTCCTCGCCCAAACGCGCGTCTGCGATCGCCGCGCGGGCGCTTTGAAGAGCCAACAGCTGCTGCGGCAGCATCTCTTCCATTTCCTTGGGCGGTATGCGAAACGCGGCGGCGTCCTCGCTCAGCGACCGGATCAAACGGCCTTTGAAGCCCGCGGGAACATCCACCCCCCACCACCTGTCCTCGGCGAAAACGCTCTCTCGTTCCGCGCCGCAAAAAACGGCTTCTTGATACGAACGCAGGTCGGCCAGGTCGGCGAACCGGGCGTCCATGCCCACGACGGCGATCGCCTGCGCGCACGGCGGCGCTCGGCGCGGGGAAACGGACGCGGCCGCCGTTCGCCTCGGTGGAGCTTCCTCGACGATGAGGTGGGCGTTGATCCCTCCGAAACCGAATGCGGAGAGCGCCGCTCGACGCGGCGTTTTAGCATCGCGCCGCGACCAGGCCTGCGCCTGTCTCGGAATGCGAAACGGACTCGACTCCAAATCGATCGAAGGATTGACTCGGGTCAGGTTCGCGCTGGGAGGCATCGTCTTATGTTCGAAAGCCAGCAGCACTTTCATCAATCCGGCCGATCCCGCGGCCGTCAGCAAATGGCCGATATTGGATTTCACCGAGCCCAGGGCGCATTGCCCGGCCGTCCAGCCGCGCTCCCCCCAAAGAGCCTTGAGACTCGCCGCCTCGATCGGATCACCCGTCGGCGTTCCGGTGGCGTGGCACTCGATGAAATCGATTTGGGATGGCGATAACCGCGACTCGAGATACGCCGCGCGCATGGCACGCAGCTGTCCGACCGTGTTGGGCGCCAGAAGGCTTCCACCCACATCGTTGGAGAAGCCCCCGCCCAGCAAAACGCCTCGAATCGTGTCGCCATCGCGCTGAGCGTCGCTCAGGCGCTTTAAGACGAATAGACCCGCGCCTTCGCCGACGACAAGACCGTCGGCGGAGGCATCGAAAGGCGCCGGCACCCCCGAGGGCGAAAGCGCGCGCAATTGCGAGAAGCCCATTTGCGTGTAAAGACTTTGCGGGCGGGCCAGGCCTCCGGCCAAAACCGCGTCGGCTCGGCCCGCCCGCAATTCTTCCATCCCGAACTTCAACGCGTAGAGAGACGACGCGCAGGCCGCGTCCAATGTCCACGTCCCTGCGCCCAAACCGAACGCTCGCGCCGTCACCCCCGCGGGCAGACCGGCCACGAATCGATTGGCGGGATTGACGCGCGCCTTCTGGCGCCCCGATCCCTGGCCCAAGGCATCGCGTTCGAAGGCTCCCATCAACTGCTCTCGCGACCAGGCCGCCACACCGTCGGTCGGCAAGACCAACTGCCCCATGATCACCGCGGTGCGCGCCTTTTGGTCCGAGGACAGCTTGGCCTGGGCCAAAGCCGAGCGCGCGGCGCTCAGAGCCAAATGGAACGCCGGGTCCAAAGAGAGAACCCATTCCGGATCGAGATCCAGCCCGTGAGGATCAAAAGTGAAATCCTCGATAAAGCAGGCTTTCTTTGAATAGACCTTGTCAGGGGCGCCTTTAGCCGGATCGAATACGCTCTCGGTCGCAACGCCCCACCGACCCGCCGGAACGACCCGGGACGCGCAGCGCCCGGCGACGAGGTTATCCCAAAACCGCTCGGGAGTGAGCGCGTCGGGAAACAGACCCCCCGCCCCAACAACGGCGATCGACTCCAATTGAGAGCTCACTGTTTGTAAATGGTATACGCCTGGGCGTCGTCGGCCCACTCGACCCGGGCCTTGAGCAGACGCCGCAAGACCCCCAGCCAGCCTCCGTCGGCCGGATTGAAAACGGATTTCGCCAGAGCGGCCTTGGCCGCGATGACGCGGATCGTTTCGGCCGACACGTCATCTCCCTTCCCGGGCATTTGGGCGATTAAACGGACTCCCCGTTTTTTGGATTCTTCGTCGGGGTATTCCCACGTTTGGCCCGCCTGAAGGCGCATCTCTCCGACAATGTCATTAGGCACCAGCATCGCGGTCCGATTCTCGACGCCCAAGTCGTAAACGTTGTAAAGATAAATCCAGCAATCGCGCGTCGCCGTCACGGACAGCACGGCATCCTCCCCATGACGAAAACGAGGGCTGGACACGGTCAGCGCGACATGAAAATTTTGGTCCCCGCCGGATTCTCGCGGCACCACGCACGCCTTGATCCGCATGCGGTAGAGACAGCCCGGACAATCGGCGGCGTCCCGGTAGCCTTCCTCGAGCACGGCCTCTTTGACGATGCGCCCGTTGCGCGTTGTCTCGAGTATGGCCTCGGTCAAGCGAGACTCGCGACGCAAGCCCTCCTGCTGAAAGTCCATGAATTTCGACTTGACCTCGACGCCGAGGAAGTCCCGCACCGCCGCCGCCCTCGCCTGCTCCATCGCGGCGGCCCGGGCCTGATGACGCGTCTCCTGGGATCCGACCGCCACCGACGCCGCGCCCTCGAGCCAAGTGCAGCCGTCCGGGTCCACTCCTAAGATTTTGCCGGCCGGTTCGACCGATTCAGCCTGCCCGACCGATCGCCCCGGGGCGGCTGGAGCCCAAACCGCGCTCGCCGGATTTTGGAGCTCTCCCCGACGAGAGGCGGCGCAGGAGGAGAGCACCGCGCACGCACCCAGAAGGGCCAACAAAGACCGAGCGGTCATCGGCCGGCGCCGGCCTCTTGGTCCAAGGATTGGTGGGCTTTTTCGGACGCGGATTGGGACGCGCCGTAATCCGGTCGAGTTTCGACGACTTTACGCTCCCGACAGGCCGCCGCCAAGCAGGTTAGAGACAGCAGCGTCAAAACAATAACTCTCATAAGCCCTCCTGTCATGCTGATGCGTCCACCACGTTACGGCGAAAAGCTTCGGCCAAAGAGGCGTCGGACGCGCACTCCAAACCCTGCATCCGGGCCACGAGCCCTCCGCTCTCATCGAGGAACTCGGCGTCGGCCGTGGCCAGCCCATCGGCGCGACGAACGGCTTTGAGAACGATCCGCACGCCCCTTTCGGGAAATCGTTGCGCGAACTGGCGGTAGCGCGCCGCGAAGCTGGGCAAGCACGGGGCCCCCATCTGGTTCTCGGTCCAGAGAATCATCGCCTGAAACGCGGCGTCGAGCGCGGCCGGATCGGCCAGCCAACGGTCCCGGATCGGCAGGCGAACCCAGGACGCGGGCGGCAGAGACGTTCTCGACTCCACGACGATCCCCTCCGGGCCGCAATGGGGAACGGACAAGAGGAAGCGCATATCGGGACCATGAAACAAAACGTCCGAATAGACCTTGTCCATGGAGCGGCCGTAGCGCGGACCGCTGACGACAAGCTCGGCCGAGGGCGAAGCCGGCCGTTTCAAGCCCAGCACCACTCGCGCCCGGACATGAAGGATTCCTCTCTCTCCACGAAGCTCGGCGCTCACGGCTAAAACTCCGTCTTGCTTCACGGCGGGACCGGAGTGGGCCCTCAGCGGCGTCTGGCGTCCGCGCGACACGGTGATCGCCTTGGTCACGCGCAAATCGTCAAAGCCGATGAAAGAATACCCGGGGTGTGAATGCAAGGCGGCGTGGGCTAGCCACTCCAACGACACCGCCAAGGGAAGCACCGCGCGGCCGTTGAGCACATGCGATGAGATGAAGGGATACGCCTCGAGCGAGAGATCTCGCTCGAAAACAACGGGCATCGGGGCTTTGACGCCCGGACGCTCGGCGATCACGACGGTTTCGGCCGGGCCCCGCCCGCGCAGCTCCGAGATCAGATGAGCGGCTCCCGACGCCGGTTCGATGACTCCCACCCCCTCGGAAAGAAACAGGCTCTTGAGGCCGGCGTCGACCATCCCCCCATCCCAAGGTCCCCAGCCGATAGACACCGTGCGGCATTTGGGAAGACGAACGGAGAGAACCTGGGCCGCCTTATTGAGGACCTCGTTGGCGATGGCGTAATCCGCCTGCCCCGCGCGGCCAAAACGCGCCGTTGACGAGGAAAAAAGCGCGATGAGGCGCAACTCCTCGAGGCGCACGCCGTCAAGCAGATGCCTCAGGGAGGACAGCTTCGTGTCAAGCACCGCGTCGCACATGGCGGGAGTTTTATCGAGAATGGATTTATCGGCCAGAACGCCCGCCCCGTGGACGAGGCCGCGGATCGGGCCGAAATCGGCGACGGTCTGGTCGATGAGCGCTCGTATCGCGGCCGCGTCGCGAACGTCGACGCTCCGGTAGCGCGCCTCGACGCCGGCCTCGCTCAATCGCGCCAAGGTCGCGCGAATCTCCCGCGCCGCCATCATTTCCTTGGCCCGAGCGCCGATGTCCTTGGGAGACAGACCGGGCTGCGACGCGGCGATCGCCTTGCGCAGGGCGGCTTCATTGACCGCATGGTCAAATCCGGCGGGCTCCGGGCCGGGAAGCGGCGAACGGCCGACCAGGACGAGTCGCGGCTTGAACACCCTGCCCAGCGCGAGCGCGCATTCGGCGGTCACACCCCGGGCCCCCCCGGTCACGATGACCGCGTCGCCCGGCGCAAGAGGATCGCGCCCGCCCGCGTCGATAGGACGCTCGACCAACTCCACGACTCGAAGACCCTTTTCGTCGAGGCCGGCCTCCACGGGACCGTCGAAGGCGATCTCTTTGACCAGCAATTTGGCCGCCGAATCGACGGGCAAAGACGGAGACACGTCGATTGACCGGCAGCGAACACCCGGCCATTCCCGCGCGGCGGTCTTCATTAAGCCCGCGAGGCCGCCGAAAGAAGGATCCTGATCCCGTCCCCCTTCCAGGCCGAGGGCTCCATCAAGGCGCGTGATGGACACGACCAGGCCCCGAACTCCGCGCAGGGCGAAAGAGCGGCCGGCGGCCTGAACAAGACGGAAGGACTGCTTGAGCCAAACCTCGGAGTCGCCGGTCCATGGACACCCCTTGGCGGCAGGCCGCGCGGGAGCGACGAGAATCAAAGCGCCGAGTTGCGCGGGCAGGCGTCGGGGGTCGTCGACGGCGATCGGTTCGACTTGGAAGCCGCGCTCGCGGAGCTCGTTGATCATCGCTCCGTCCAAGCCGGAATCCTCGGTGACGGCGATCGTCAAGGATTTATCGAGAGGGAAGGCGTCCCGGGGGCCCGGAGACGCCAGTTCCGCGACCAATCGTGTGATCGCCCCCGGCTCATCGACGGGCTTGACGGCCGGCTCCAGAGGCTCGGCGGCGGCGACAGACGACGTGACCGTTGGGACGCCGTTCGCCTCGCCTAGGTAGGAGGCGATCTGCTTGAGCGTGCGCAGCGTGCCCAGGTGTTCAGGTTTGACTTTGGGGGCCCCGGGCAGTTTTTCGGACACGGCGGACAGGATTTCAACCCTCTTGATCGAATCGATGCCGAGGTCGCTTTCGAGGTCCATGTCGGGATTGATCGTGTCGGCGGGATAGCCGGTCTTCTCGGCCACGATGGCCAGAAGCACGGGGACGATATCCGCCGACGGCGAGGCGAGCATCGGAGCGGGCGCAGAAGCCGCGACGGTCGCCGGCGCGACGGCCGTGCCGCCCTCCGACAAATACGCCGCGACTTGCTTGAGAGTGCGCAAAGTCCCCAGATGCTCGGGCTTGACCTTGGGTGCGTTGGCAAGGGCCTGGGAAACGGCGGAAAAAATTTCCACTCGCTTGATGGAGTCGATCCCGAGATCCCCTTCCAAATCCATTTCGGGATTGATGCTCTCGGCGGGATAGCCGGTTTTTTCCGAGACGATCGAGGTCAGAACGGACAAAACGCCGAGGACGGAAGACGCCGCGGGCTCAACGCCCGGGACCTCCCGGCTCTCGACGGCGGCGGGTGTTGGCGCGTGGACGGCGGCCGGGACGGGGACTTCGCCGCGCACTCGAGCGGACAAGGATTGCTGCCGCTCAACGAGAGCTTGAATCGATTTCTGGGCCGCCTCCTGTCCTTGGAGAAATTGAAGATGCAGCGCCGCCGTCTGCTCCTGGAGCTTGGTCATGGCGTCGATGCTGGACTGCGCGGCCGACAGGGCGTCCGCCAAGAGGCCGGGCTCCCCACACGCCGTCGCCGGGGACGCGGCCGCAGGCGCGCAGGGCGCGGCGAATGTCCGCCGCGGAGTCGATCGATAGGGGGCGCCGGTCAAAGAGACCGCCATCTTGGGTTTGGAGCGACACGTCTTAAGACCCTCGAGACCGCCTTGCCAGGACGACAAATCCAGGCGATGTCCCAAGGCAGCCAGCTGAGCGAGCACGCGGGCGAAGTCGCCCACGCCGTGTCTCTTTCCGTTGGAGGCGTCCGTCGCCGCGACGACATGCTCCTTCCCTTTGAGAATTTGGGAGACGAGTCCGCTCAGCCTCGCCCCGGCTCCCGCCTCCACGAACGTCCGGATTCCGTCGGCATACATCGTCTCGATGAGCGTGACGAATTCGACCGGCCGGCAGAGTTGGCCGGCGAGCAGGGCCAAGGCCTGTTTCGCTTCATGAGGATACGCTTTCCCCGTCGAATTGGCGTAGACCTCGCATCGAAACGGCGAGAAACCGATCTTTTTGAGCGCGGCGGCGAAGGGCTCGAGCGCCGCGGCGACGAGCTTGCTGTGAAACGCCGCGGCCACGGGCAGCCGAACGACCCTCATCCCGCGTCCGGACAAGCGCGTCTGCGCGCGTTCGATTTCAGCGGTGGCGCCGGAGAGCACGTTTTGCGTCGGGGCGTTGCGGTTGGCGACGACCAGGTCGAGACCTTCCTCGGCGACCGCTTTAGCAACCTCCTCGAACGAAGCGGCGACGGCCAGCATCGCCCCTTTGTCCGCCCCGTCTCCTTTCATCAACCGGCCCCGAAGGCCCGACAGTTCATGCAAGGTCGGCGCGTCGAAACACCCGGCGACATGCAGCGCGACGAGCTCGCCGTAAGAGTGCCCGGCCACGCCGTCGGCCTTGACGCCGAATCGAGCCAGCGCCCGCCACGCGGCCAAAGCCGCAGCGCCCAATGCCGGCTGAGCGACATCCGTGGAGCGCAAATCCTTTTCCTGAGAGTCCTTTTCTTCCTTCGTCCACGCGGGTCGAGGAAACATGAGGTCGCACAAACGCTTTTGGGACTTGAATACGGCGTCCGCTTCTTCCAGCGCCGAGAAGGATTCTGGGAACGTGCACACCAAATCCCGAGCCATGCCCGTGTATTGCGCGCCCTGACCGGGGAACAAGACCCCAAGCTTGCCGGCCCGGCCCGAGCCAAAGTAAATCCCCTCGGGAGAAGACCAAGACGGCTTATCGGCGTTGGAAGACAACAATTGCATCGCTTTGTCGACAAGAGCGCGGACGTCGCCGCCCTTTTCAAGCACCAACCCCAGCCGGCAGGCCGCTGCGACGTCGAACGCGCTTCGCGCGGCGACGGCGTCGATTCGCACCTGATCCCACGACTTCTCGGCCGTCCAAGACGCCAAAGACGCTTTCAGCTGCGCGATGTCGCAAGCGGACAAGGCGACGATGTCCTGATCCCCATCCCAGTCCACTTCGATTTTCTCGGGATTGGCTTCTTCCAGAATGGCATGAAAATTCGTTCCCCCGAATCCCAAAGCGGACACGGCGGCGCGCCGCGGATGTCCGCTCGTCGAAAGCCATGGCCGCTTATCCGTGTTTAAATAGAAAGGAGCCTTCAGGGACGCCAGCACCGGATGCGGCTGCGTCACCTTCAACGTGGGAGGAAGCACCTTGTGGCGCAACGCCATGGTCGCCTTCAACAAACTGGCGGAACCCGCGGCGGCTTTGGTATGCCCGATCATGGATTTCACGGAACCCAGAGCGCACCAAACGCCGTCCTTTTTGGCCGCACGGTAGAGCGACGTCAACGCCTCCACCTCGATCCCGTCGCCGACGGAAGTCCCGGTCCCGTGGGCTTCGACGAGTTCGACGGTCTCGGGAGACACGTCCGACATCTGATAGGCCTGCTCGAGGGCTCTGACCTGCCCCTGCGCGCTGGGAGCGTAAATGGACTTGCCCCGTCCATCCGAAGACGATCCGATCCCCCGGATAATCGCGTGGATCGTATCGCCGTCTTTTCGGGCGTCATCGAAGCGTTTGAGAACGAGCATCCCCACTCCCTCGCCGAGCGTGGTGCCGTCGGCGGACGCGTCGAAGGGCTTGGCGTGGCCGGAAGGCGAGAGGGCCGGCGTCTTGGTGAAGCACGTATACATGAAGATGTCGTTGAACATGTCAACGCCGCCGCAAATCACCATCGCGGCGCGGCGAGCCGAGAGCTCCAGGCTCGCCATATGCAGGGCGGCCAGCGAACTGCCGCAGGCGGCGTCGACGACGCAATTCGTGCCTCCCAAGTTGAAGCGGTTGGCAATTCTTCCCGCGACGACATTTCCCAGCAACCCCGGGAACGACGCCTCCTGCCAGGGCACAAAACCGTCAGAAATACGCGCCATGGCGTCGTCGATTTGGGCCTTGGGCACTCCGGCCTCTTCCATGGCCCTTTTCCACTGGGGATGCGTCAGACGCGCCCCCAAGGGAATCACGATTTCCAGGGCGCCGGTGACTCCCAATATCGTCGACACCCGGCTTCGATCCCACGTGTGGGCGTCCACGTTATACCCCGCGTCGGCCAGCGCCATCTTGGCGGCGACGAGGCCGAAAAGCTGGGCGGGATCGGTCGCCTCAAGAGAATTGGGAGACAAGCCGAACTCGGAAGGATCGAAATCGTAGGCCTGGAGAAATCCCCCTTTGTAGGCGTACACCATATCGGGCTTCTTGGGATCGGGATCGAAGTAGGCGTCCTTGCTCCAATGAGACGCCGGAACGTCCCTGATGGCGTCGACTTTATTCTTGATGTTCGCCCAGTACTCGCCCAGGCTCTTGGAGTTGGGAAATAGCCCCGCGACACCGATAATGGCCAGAGGCGTGAACTTGGAATGATCTTCGGTTTTCTTTGGCATGATCTCTCTATTGCGTTAATCCAGAACTCGCTCGAGCTCGGCGGCCGGCAGCGGCTCGATGCGGACGGTCTCAGGGTTCAAGACGGCGCCTTGACAGCGCAGGAAGTGGGCGCGCGTCAGCACGGCCGCGCCGTAGAGAATGTTTCTCGCGACCACCGCCACACGGCGCTCGGCGGGAGCGTCCAGGAAACTGCCTTTGACCCATTCATTGAAGGCGCCCATGGCGGGCCCGCACCAGACCTGATAGTCGAGCACCCGGTCGGCGGCCCCGGAGTTCGCCCAGCGCGACGCCTGCCCCAGGTAAGAGCGAAACACGAGAGACAGCAGATGCTTGGGATCCTTCTGGGCCCTCTCCACTTGAGAGGGATCCCTTTCGAGAAAATACTCGCGCGTCCGCGACCAAACCTGCTCCAGGGGCGACCTGAACAAGTCCCTCTCAATCTGCGCTTTCAGCGCCGGAGGGATGGCGGCCATAGAGTCATGCTGCTTCCAAATCTCGTAGAGCTTCGCGCCGCGTTGGGCGAACATGGTCCCGCGTTTAAGAACCTGAACCTTCACCCCCAGCTCGAACATATCCGCCGCCGGCGCCATGGTGCAATCGGCCTGGCCGGCCTCGCACAGCATCGCGCGGACTCTGTCCGAGGTCCCCGATTCCACGCAGGACTGGTTCACGGAGCCGGTCATGACGTAGGCCGCCCCCATCATAAAAGCGGCCGCGGCCGCATCGGGAGTCGCGATGCCGCCCGCCGCCCCGATGCGAACCGCGCGATAAAAGCCGTAGCGGGCTTGGAGGCGATCGCGCAAGGCGATCATCGCCGGAAACATCGCCACCAAGGGACGGTTGTCGGTATGGCCGCCGCTGTCGGCTTCGACGGTCAAGTCCTGAGCCATGGGAAGCTCGGCGGCAAGCGTCGCTTGCGCCGGGGCGATAAGGCCGGCGGCCGTCATCTCGCGCAGCATCGTCTCGGGAACCGGGGAGAGGAATTTGGCGGCGACCTCCACCCTGGACACCTTGGCCACGATCTTATTGGGCGACGACACCCTGCCGTCGGGACCCCGGGAAATCCCGCTCAAACGGTAGCGCACCAGGGAGGGCGTCAGGCCCATGAAGGCGGAGGCTTCGACCAAACGCACCCCGCGGCGCAGATACAGGTCGCACACCGCGTTTTCAAGATCAGGCTCGTTGGGGCTATGGATCAGGTTGAAGCCGTACGCACTGGAGCCAAGGCAAGACTGCAGCCGGTCGATGGCCGCTTCGATGCGCTCAATCGACAGGCCCGCGGCCCCAAAAAACGAAAGCAGTCCCGCCTTGGCCCCGGCCTCGACAAGAGCCTGCGACGCGATGCCGTTGGCCATGGACCCCGTCGCGTAAGCGTAGCGCACGCCGTGCTCCCGGCGGAACTCGCCGTCGCCGAGACTTTCCGGAAGCAGCCCGGGGGCAAAAGCATCCCCCGCGCGCACAGGGGTCCTCAAGTCGCGAAGGGCGCGTCCGAGCGTCGAGGCGTCAGACGTTATATCGACTGCGGGGTGGCTCGGTGTCAAATCGGTCCAGTTCGCGCGCGCTAGAGTACGTGATTATACCCTTTTCTAGTCGATGTGGTATCCCCGCGCCCGTGCAGGATCAATGTCACCCGCTCTTGAAAGCCTGTTCCCTTTCGCAGCCGCCACCGTCGTGACGATCCGGCTCAAGAAGCGGGCGTCGAGATCCTCGGCTTGATGCCCGGCGTCGCGGACGCCGGCGCGGCTGCGCTGACGCTTTGCCGATAGCGCTCCAGGACGACGGCGACCGCGGCGTCTCGAGCCTCGACGGTCACGGGATGAGCCAAATCAAACCACCGGTCCGATGACGTGCCCCTTCCTTTTTCCGCCGGAAACACGACGAACGGCTCGTCATTTCCGGGTTCTGATTTTTTTAAAATCCGGATGCCCTTGATTACAAAAGCGTCCGCGATCAACAGCTCGGCGAAAGCCATCAATTTCGTCGAACGATCGGATGCGTCTTGGTACGCCCTCACCCGCGCTTCGAGCTTCGGAAGATTGTTCATGTCCCCCCCCCCCTAATGAAACCCCCCCTTGGGCAGCCTCAACAATGAGACGATCGGGGGGTTAAAAAAGTTCCCGTTCGGCGCTTAAGCGCCGATCCATTCATAAGCCGAACGGTGACTTCCCAGTTTTTCGGCGTGGCTGATGAAGCGTGCGTACACGGGATGGCGAGCGATGGTCGCGGAATCCCCGATCACGATCAAGCAGCGTCGCGCTCGGGTGATGGCGACGTTCAGCCTTCGCATATCGGATAAAAATCCGATCTGGCCTCCCTCGTTGGACCTGACCAAGCTGAGGATGACGGCTTCTTTCTCCCGGCCTTGAAAGCCGTCGATGGAGCCAATTTCAAGGCCCCTATCGCGAACCATGGTCTTGAGCAGCTTGGCTTGCGCGACGTAGGGTGTGAGAATCGCCGTGTCCTTGGCCCTCAGGCCCGAACCGAGCAATTCGTGCAGAAGTTTGACGGCCAATCGCGCCTCGCCGTCGTTCTCCCGGCTTTCGAGCAGTTCATTCCATGACTCTTCGAAACCCGCACCGGACGTGTCCACATACGTCACCGGCCGGCTGATCAGGTCGGAGGGCATCGTCCCCGGAAGCTCGGAGGCGACATGCTTGGCTACGGAGTCGTCGGCGATCAGCTTCCCCTCGTAAAATTCGTCGGAAGGGAAGCGCATGATGTCCTCGTGCATGCGGTATTGCACGCGCAAGAGCGTCTGGGAGCTGGTCGGCAAAATCTCCTTGAGGCGGTCGAACAAGGTCACCGCCAGACCTCCCTGAGCCGCCTCCTCGGAATAAATGGTGGGCGGAAGCTGGTTCGCATCTCCCGCGAAGACGGCCTTGCGGGCCGACACCAGCGGCACCCACGACAACGGCTCGCTGGCCTGGGACGCCTCATCGAGAACGACCAGATCGAAAAGCCCTTTGACGTAGCGCTTGGACACCCCGGCATGGGTCGCCAGGACCACATTGGCCGCGGCGACGATGCCTCGGGCGATATCGGACTCCAAATCCCGCGCCTGACGCCACAGCTTGCCCACTTCCCTCTCGCGCAGCTGGCGCTCCTCGTAGCCAAGCTGGCTCGTGGCTCGGCCGAAGCGGGATTTGCGATGGATCAGGCGCTCGCGGTAGGCGTCAAGCTCTTTGACCTCCTCGTACGCCGGATCCTCTTCGATTTGCGCGGCCAAATTGCCGTGACGCAGGCTTTCCAGGGTGCGCGCCGGATGGCCCAAACGCACGACCCGTAGGCCAAGGCCTATCAGTTTTTCAAGAATATTATCGACGGCGATGTTCGAAGGAGCGGTCGCGAGCACGCGCTCACCTCGGGCGACGTGCTGGCGGATGATCTCGACAAGAACGGTCGTCTTGCCCGTACCCGGGGGTCCGTGGACGAGGCAAACGTCCTGCGCGGCCAACGCCCGCTTGACCGCCTCCTGCTGAAATTCATTGAGAGCCTTGTTATACCAGCCGACCTTGCCGGCCCTGACCCTCTCGGGTTCCTGTTCCCCCAGGAAAATCTCCCGAAGCGTCGACAATCGGGTGCGCTTGGCCTCGGCGACGGTGACCAACGCCCTGCGCATGCGCTGATAGGTCGCGTCCGAGCCCAGAAGATCGACCTGGCAGGCGCCGCGGATGTCTTCGGGAGGACACGACGTGAGCGCGACGCTCACACGGTACTCGTCGACCTTATACAGCACGCCTTCCATGCACGCCGGCTCGGTCTTGGGCGGGAAAGTCAACAGCACGTTATCACCCGCGTTCATCGCATGAAAAGGAGCGAGCTCCTCGTTTTTAGGCGCTCGCGACAGCGTGATCAGGGTCATGCCGCCCATCCCGCCCTCGAATCCATCGACCGTCAGGCCGCACACCGTCTTGCCGCTGGCTTCGCGCTGCGCGACCGGGAATTTGCGCAGTTCCCGCAGGTTTTCCGCCTTCTCGGCCTCCCGTTCAAGGTCGATGAGGGTCCGCAACGCTTCGAAGTGTTCTTTGCCGGCCATCGGCATCATCTTAGCACTTGCTCGCCTGCTCTTTGCCCGCCCGATCCGATCTTTGTAATATCGCGGCGTGGCGATTCCCAGCCTGCCGTCCGTGCGCGCCCTGCTTCGCCGGCCTAAGCCCGGCTCCGGCGACTTCACCTGGGACCTCGCGGAATATGTCCCGGGAAATAAGCTCGATATTTATTTTCGCGGAGAGGATTTGTATCGCGCCATGGCCGCGGCGATAGAAAACGCCGTAGACAGCGTGCATCTTGAAACCTACATTTTTGGCGGAGACAAGACCGGCAGGACCTTCGCGGATCTCCTCATACGATCGGCTCGACGCGGCGTTCGCACGCGGCTGATCTACGATTCCGTGGGCTCGTTGGATTTAGATCCGACCCTGGAAACGCGGATGAGGAACGGCGGCGTCCAAATCCTTGAATATCACCCGATCGCTCCTTGGCGCCCGCGTTGGGCCTGGAATCAACGGGCCCATCGAAAAATCCTGATCTGCGACGGGAAGGTGGGATTTATCGGGGGCATGAATATCTGCGACGAGCATGCGCCGAAGTCGCAAGGAGGACAGGATTGGCCCGACGCGCACGCTCGCCTCGAGGGTCCCTCGGCTTACGATCTCGACCGTCTCTTTCGTTCGGTGTGGTACAGAGAAACCGGCCGCTGGTTCGATTCCTATGGACACCCCGAATTCGTCAGGGGACCCTCACTGGTCAAGATCGTGGGCAATCACGAACTCATCAAGCGCTTCGTCATTCGCGAGTCCTACGTCAAAGCCCTGCGCGCCTCTAAAAAACGCGTCGACATCGCCAACTCGTACTTCGTTCCGGATTGGCGCATACGCCGTTCCCTGACCCAAGCCGTTCGCCGGGGCGTCAACGTGCGGGTGCTCGTTCCGGGGCGCTCCGACGTCCTCTCGGTCTGGTATGCCATGCGCTCAAGCTACGCCTCTCTTCTTTCGCGCGGGGTGCGAATCTTCGAATGGCAGGGACCGATGATGCATGCCAAGGCCGTCGTCGTCGACGGCCTGTGGTGCTCCGTGGGTTCCTACAACCTCGATCACCGCTCGTTGCGGCACAATCTCGAAGTCAATCTTCAAACCACCGATCAACGCTTTGTCTCGAGTCTGCATGATCGCTTCGAGGCCGGCGTCGCCGGAGCCCGCGAGATCACCCCCGAATCATGGCGCGCGCGCCCCCTAATCGATCGATGCCTGGAGCGGTTTTGGTCGTCCTTCGACTACTTCTTCTAATTTGATAACCTCGTTGCGGTGAAACGACTCTACCTGATGAGGCATGGCCACTCCCCGTCGATCGCCTCGGCGGGAGTTCCCTCGGACGCGTTGCGTCCGTTGTCGGACAGGGGACGAGAGGACGTCCGTTGCGTCTGCGCCGAACTTCTGCGCCGAGAGGACGCGCCGGACCTGATCCTCCATTCGCCTTTGACCCGCGCCGCTCAAAGCGCAGCCGCGGCATCCGCGACGCTGACCCCGCGCCAGGGCGTCCACGTCTTCGCCCCTCTCGACAATACGCGCAGCGCCGAGGACGTCTTCTCGGCCCTTTCCAAGCGCGCGGACAACGTTGAGGCAATTCTCGCCATCGGCCATCAGCCTCAAATCGGCGAGATCGCCGCGCTTCTCGTGCGCGCGGCGTTCGATATCGGTCCCGCCACCATCATCGCGCTCGATCTCAAGACGACGCCGCGCGTGCTGTGGATTCTCCACCCGAACAACGTCCCATGAGCGCGCAACGCCGCCGCCGCAACGATCACGACGAACTCCGCCTGGCATGGCGATCGGCACCCCATTATTATCTTTACCCCGCCGCGGGTTTTTGCATGGGTTTGACTTCCCCCATCGGCGCCTTCCTCCTGCGGTACTGGCAGGCCGACCCCATCTTAAAAAATCTTTGGGTGCGCCACGAGCTTGATTACAACTCGCTGTTTTACGCGTACATGGGCGTGGGCACGGTGATCTCGTTTACGATCTTCGGATATGTCCTGGGACTGCGCTCGGAACGCCAGCGGGTCAGCAACCGCATCCTCTCGGCGCGCATCGAAGAACTTCACCTCAAATCGGTCACGGACGGGTTGACCGGCGCCTACACCCACGGATATGTCCATGAAATTCTCGAGCTCGAAATTCAGCGCGCGCTCACTCACAAAACCCCCCTATCGCTGATGATCATCGATATCGACGATTTTAAGTCCATCAATGACAGCCATGGCCACCTCTTCGGAGACCGCGTCATCAAAGAAACCGCGGAAACCCTCGCCGCCAACGTGCGCTCGGAAGATATCCTTGGACGTTACGGCGGCGACGAATTCGTCGTTTTGATGCCCGGCGCCGACGCCGCGACCGCGTCCCATATCGCCGGCCGCTCGCGCAGCGCCATCGCCAAGAACGGCTATCTGACCACCATCAGCGTCGGCGTGGCCACGCTCGATGAATCCGGGAAGGAATCCCCCTCAAGCATCCTGCATCGCGCGGATATGAATCTCTATCAGGCCAAGCACGATGGAAAAAACTGCGTGCGCGACCGCTGCGTCTTGACCGCTCTCCCCCAACGGCGTCACGGCGACGCCAAGGACTAACCTGGAATCTTCAGTTGACTCTCTGCTGATGAGGGAGCCGCGTTCGGATCGCCCCTTG
>JBBTHA010000158.1:0-19099 GCA_038060535.1 Elusimicrobiota bacterium
AATAGCTCTCGTCGAGAACGTTCGTAATTTGGGAGCCTCTGCGGAAGTCAGGAAGATGACGCGACGGCATTATACCAATATTGCCTAGGCGCGTTTTGGCGGCCGATCGAGTTTAAAACGGGAGCTTGGGAAACAATCGCGCCAGGTCGTCGCGAACCGAATCCGCAAACATCTTCTTTTTGACCGTCAGACCCGCGTATTGAACCGGCAACGACGCCTTCTCCAGCGCCGACTGATCATCGAAGTAGGCGCCGATTTCCCATGTTCCGTCGAAATTGGCGGAGTCGAGCGGGTATGCCAAAACCGTCCTCACCGACGGGTTGAGCTGCTGCACCTCGGTCAAGAAGGTATTGCTGAGCGCCAGGTAGCGATCCCTGACCTTGCTGTTATGCTCGACTTTTCGGAGTTGGGCTTCCATCTTGAGGGCCTTGAAAAGATCGTCGTTGAGGAGCAGGGAGATGACGGCGAAGGCGGCGATTCCGATCAGGCTGCCGTTGATGAGAGACCAGAGGCCCAAGCCGAGGTTGGCTATGAGCAAGGCCGGTTTTATCCATTTCGAGGCGTCTCGAACCTGGCCGCCCGCGTCGGTTTTGTCGGCGTCTTTATGGGACATCCTCAGGTTGATCTTGCCGCCGATCGCCGAGACAATCGATGCGATACCGGCGGAGAGGAACTGGGAGCCGGAGCCGAGGGCGACGAGAGTCACCAGGGCGGCGGCGAGGGTGCCGACGGAAAACGCGGTGGCCTTGCGTCCCTGATCGAGGAGGCTGTCGCGGCTTTGGGCGAATATCAACGGTATGGCGATCGAGAGCAAACCGATCAGCAAGGACCCGGCGGGAAAGGCGAGCGTCAAGAAAAAGCCTATCACGCCGCCGGCGTAGACGTCGAGGGAATAAGAGAGCTTTCCGCCCGCGTCCTTCTTGTCTTCTTTATCGGCGGGCATGGAAAGAACCCGGTGGATATTTCCCATCGCGTAAGAGGCGAGAGCCGTCAGTCCCGCGAAGACGAAGGGGGCGCCGCCCGCGGGGAACAGCAATAACGACGCGACTCCGGCGCCGATGTCGAAGATGAAGAAAAGGTTGGACATCTCCAGGTGACGCATCACGTCCGACTTCATGCGCAAGGAGAGGACCCCCGCGGCTGCTGTTCCGATCAAAGCGACGAGCGGCATGCTCCATGTGAGCAGCACTCCCGACGCTCCCGCTATGAACATTTCTATCGGATAAGACAGCTTGCCTCCCGCGTCGGTTTTGTCCTTGGCGATCGAGCCGGCATCCGTTTTAGGGGCGCGTATCGCGACGAGCATGCCGGCGGCCAGGGCAATGACGGCGGGAACGATGAAGCCGAAGCCGATGCCGAAGGCTCCGACCACGAGGCCGAGCTTGGCCGCGGCCAGCGTCGCGAGAACGCCGGAGCCGAGAGTGCCGAGGCCGACGATGGCCAGCTGCTTGCCCAGCCACAGCCCCTTCTCAGCCGGCAAAACGAACGCGACCATCCCGGCCGCGCCGAAGACCGCGGCCGAATACAGAGGCAAGATCAAGGCGAAGCCCACGGCGAGAATCTTGGCGAAGGTGCTGATGGCCTGGGAGCGGCTGAGCTCGCCGCCTGTTTTAGCCTTGTCCTTCTTGGCCTGCTCGAGGGCGGCCTTGCGCCTGGCGATCTCCTCTTTCAGCTCCTGGTTCTTCAGCGAGTCCTTGGCCTTCTTGAGGATCTCGTCGGGATTGGAATTGGCCGAGTCCGTGGCACCCTTGGCCCCGGCTTCCTTCTCTCCGACTTTCTTCTCGAACTCGTCGAGCGCGCCTTTGAGCTCCTCAACCTGGAAGCCTCCCTTGAGTTCGGCCAGCTGCTTCTCCATGTCGGCGGCCGCGGACCGGGTGAGTCCCGCCTGGATCTTGGCGAGCGTCTCCTCGCGCTCGGCGAAGAAGCGCGCGCGCTCCTCTTTGATGGAGGCCAGCGTCTTCTCGGAGAGGACGAGCTGCTCCTGGGTCGCCGCGATGGAGGCGTTGAGGATTTTCTGCTGGTTGATCAGGCCGCCGGCCATGACGTCATTGGACGGGTCGGAGTCGCTCAGAAGAGCGGTGATGCCCTTTTCGAGCTCGGCGACCTTGGCCTGCTCGGAGGCGATTTGGAGCTTGATCTTCTCGACGAGCGTGGAGGCGTCCTGCACCTTGCGGTTGTAGACGGGCTTGGCGGCGTTGAGCTGGTCGATGACCCGCTGGGCCACGACCTCGGGGGTTTCCAGCTGCTTGACCTTGATGCGAAGCAAGACCAGCAAAGCGTCCCAGGCGCGCACGAGAAGCCCGCGGAACTCGGCCGATACGAGGGCCAGCACGGCGATAATCGCCGCGCCGACGCCGAGCTCCGTGAGGAGGCCGCCGGTCTGGGTTTTGTCGTCCTTGTCGTCCGCTGCTTTCCGTTGGGAGAGAACTCGATGGGTCTTCGCCATTGCGTGGGAAACGAGGGTCGCGGCGGCGGCCGCGAAGAAAGGGGCTCCCCCGCCGGTGAGGAGCAACATCAGAGCCGTGACGCTCGCGCCGATGGACAAGGCGAAGAATTTCGTGGATTGAGCGAGATGCTGCTCGGCGGTGAGCGTCTCGCGCAGGGACAACACGCCGATGAGCAGGGCCGTGAGCAGCGCGCCCCACGGCGTCGCCCAGGTGAAAAGGGCTCCGACCGTGCCCATGACCCAGACTTCGCGCGGGTAATCTTTCAGCGCGCCGCCGGTTTCCTCCTTGGCCTCTGCGCTCGTGTGTTTATGCAGGGCACGATGGATGAACCCCATGATGTTGGCGGCAAAGGTCGTTGCCAGGGCATAGAAGACGCCGGGCGTTCCCGTGAAATGCAGCGCCAACGTGGCGATGGCCGCGCCCTGGTTAAAAGCAAAGAGTTTGTTGGACACCTCCATGTGATGCCTGGCGTTGAGGTTCATGGTGAAGGAAATGCCGCCTATGACCAGCGTTCCGACCAAAGCGACCAGCGGCATGTTCCAGGGAAGCAGCACCCCCAACGCGCCCGAGATGATGAGGCCGGGCAGCTGAGAATGGACCATGCCGCCCGTTTGGGCCTTGTCCTTCTTGGCCTGCTCGAGGGCGGCCTTGCGCCTGGCGATCTCCTCTTTCAGCTCCTGGTTCTTCAGCGAGTCCTTGGCCTTCTTGAGGATCTCGTCGGGATTGGAATTGGCCGAGTCCGTGGCACCCTTGGCCCCGGCTTCCTTCTCTCCGACTTTCTTCTCGAACTCGTCGAGCGCGCCTTTGAGCTCCTCAACCTGGAAGCCTCCCTTGAGTTCGGCCAGCTGCTTCTCCATGTCGGCGGCCGCGGACCGGGTGAGTCCCGCCTGGATCTTGGCGAGCGTCTCCTCGCGCTCGGCGAAGAAGCGCGCGCGCTCCTCTTTGATGGAGGCCAGCGTCTTCTCGGAGAGGACGAGCTGCTCCTGGGTCGCCGCGATGGAGGCGTTGAGGATTTTCTGCTGGTTGATCAGGCCGCCGGCCATGACGTCATTGGACGGGTCGGAGTCGCTCAGAAGAGCGGTGATGCCCTTTTCGAGCTCGGCGACCTTGGCCTGCTCGGAGGCGATTTGGAGCTTGATCTTCTCGACGAGCGTGGAGGCGTCCTGCACCTTGCGGTTGTAGACGGGCTTGGCGGCGTTGAGCTGGTCGATGACCCGCTGGGCCACGACCTCGGGGGTTTCCAGCTGCTTGACCTTGATGCGAAGCAAGACCAGCAAAGCGTCCCAGGCGCGCGAGACGAGGCGGCCGAAGTCGGCGAGCGCGTCGGTCACCGGCTTGAGATCGACGGCGGCGCGTTCGAGGGATGAGGGTGTTTTGGCAGACAGAGTATTCGCGGCGGGAGATAGGCTCGGAGTTCCGGCGGAGGGTTGGCCGACGACTTCGGCGGGGGCGTCCTCTTGAGGTTTAGGAGTCGCTTGATCGAAGAATTCTTTCAATGCGGCACCCTTTTCATTGAGCGAGATGTTCGGGTCTTCAGATTGAATCAGGGCCAGGGGCGCGATGGGCGTGGTATTGGCGGCCGCCGGGGTCAGTTTGGCGTGCTGGGCGAGCGGCACGGCCACGGGGGCGGTTCGCGCCGCCAGCGGGAGGAGGAGGGTGTTGAGGGAGACGGGGGCCGGGGCGATGGGGGTAAGTCCGGCGGCGATCGTCGGCGTCGCGCTCACGGAGGGGACGACCGCGCGCGTCGTCATCTGCGCGGCGGCGGTCAAGGTGAGCTGTCCGGGGCCGGCGACTAGAATCGCGGCCGTGACGATCGAGGCGAGGGTTTTCTTAAACATCTGCGGTATTCCTCCGAGAATTGCGGACATGCGGCGAGTTTATTCTATCGCGAACCGGCGTCAAAACGTATGGGTCGTTAGGTCTTAAGATCGACATGCATTTGGCCTAAGGGAGCGTGGGACTTCCGGCTGTGGGCGAGGCTCCAGGCGATCTCATGGATGTGGGCGGCTCCCACGATGAGGTGCACGACGGACGCTCCCAAGGCGGCGGCGTCGGCCGCCACCGCGGCGGCGATGGCCCGCGAGCGCACGGACAGCGGATGCTGGGTCGCGCCCAGGGGTTGGGGCAGTTCTAGGAGTCTTAGCGCATCCGGATCGGGTTTGGAAACATAGAAATAGCGGGCCATGTCATCGAGATGATCTGCGTTATCGTCGAGTCCCTCGGCGCGCAGGGCGGCGGCGCGTTGGCGGGTTTTCCAGCGCGCCCATGGGATCAGGGCGATGAAGGGAAGCGCGAGCAAATCAAAGGCGCGCTTGAGGGCGAGGGTGAAGGCCGTGTAGGTTCGCGCCGCCGGCACGATCGCCGCGGGGGCGCCCGCAGAGGAGGCGTGGTCGAGGGCTTCGCGGCCTACCCTGTATCCGTAATGGGCGGGGAGATTTTCTTCGGAATAGAGCACTTCTCCGGACTCGGCGATGCGCTCGACCGTAGACAGCACGTCGTGTCGGCGCGGGGGGTAGACCTGGCCGTGGTTGACGCCGTGAACGAAATACGTCGTGTTCTCGCGGCGGACCGTCAAGGCGGGAATGGGGAACCTCCGGTCGACCGAAAAGGGCGCGGGGATGCTGTCGGCGGTTTTGCGCCAGAGACGGGCTAAGAGGAACTCAAGCCCGTCTTTATCGGATTGCGCCAGCGCTTCTTCCCGGGGGCTGAGAACTCCCAAGCGAGAGAGGCGGGAAGCGGCTTCAGCGGGAGTGAGGGAATTGACGAGCGCCAGGGCGAGTTCGGAGGGCTCGACGCGCAGGGCTTCGGCTCGAGACAGAACCTCCCGTGAAAGAGGAAGCGGGCCGTCAAAAAGCGCGTCGAGCTGGGGGGCCGTGATGGGTTCGGCCGGGGCGTTGCCGGCGCGGGAGGCGGACGCAAACGCGGGAATGCGGACCGCAGCCGGCGCGAGGAAGGAGGCGCGCGCCGCGGGCGCGCGGGAGGGCGCCGTCAAAACGCGAGGCGACGGGGAGCCCGAGACCAAGGCCGCGGCATAGGGGGCGGCCAGCGGCGCCGAAAATGGAGCGGAGAGCGGCGCCAAAACCGCGGGCAAAGGGGCGGGAGCGACGGCTCCCCTCGCGGCGCCCACGGCCTGGAGGCGCGCCGCAGCCGGCGCCGCGGCCAAGAGCAGCGAGGCGGCGACGACGAACGGTCGGATTACCAACGCGATTTTCCGCCGCCGGAACTGGTATTGCCCCAACCGCTGCTTCCGCCGCCGCTGGACGAGGATCCCCCGAAGCCGCCTCCCGATCCGCTGGAGCGGCGGCGATCGTCTTCTTCCTGCTGCTGACGCCGGCGGCGCTCGTCTTCTTGGCGGCGGCGCTCCTCTTCTTCCTCGCGCCGGCGGCGGGACACTTCGGCCTCGGCGGTTTGAATCGCGGCCAGGGCGGCGGTGCGCGCGGCTTCGGCGGCCCGGAACGCCTCGGAATAATTTCCGTTGTTTAGGTGCATGCGCGCCCTGCTGAGCGAGTCGGAGCCGGGCGATCCCGGGACGCTGACGCCGTAGGAACCGGTCCAATTGGTGGCCGTGGAGACCGTCCCGGCGGCGCGGGAAAGCTCCTGGGTGGCGCGCGCCGCGGCCGCGATCTCTCCGGTCAGCGTGGCGGCGGCATGGGCGGCTTGGTTGGAGATGCGCAGGGCTTCGCGGTCGAGGGCGGGCCACTCGCCGTGGGGAGTTCGAGAGGCGGCGAGCGCTTTCTTGTAATCCGCGTCGAGACGGGACAGCTCCGCGTAGGCCGCGGTGATCGCGGGGCTGTCGGCGACGCCGTCGGCCCGGGCCTCGCGTGCGCGCGTCTCGGCGGTGCTGAGCTGGGTCTCGGCGTCCTTGAGTCCGCGAACGAGCGCGTTGAAGGCGTCTCGGTCGTTGTTGAGCATCACCCACAGCTGGTCGAGAGCGGCCGCGACCGCGGCGATGGCGGCCGCGGCTTTGAAAGGGTCTCCCTTTTTCTCGTCGGCGGACGTTCGGGCTCGGCTGAGTTCGAGGAGCGCGGCGTCGTAGGCTTTCATCGTCGGACGCATCGTGCGGGCGTCATCGGGAATTTCCGTCTTCCAGGCGCGGGATTTGGCCTCGAGTTTTTCCAGCGCGGATCGATTGTCCGCGACAGCCTTGTCGAGACGCGCTCTTTTCTGGGAAATCTCGTCTAGACGGTTTTGGGCGATCAGCTCATGGGCTTTGGCTTGGTCGAGCAGCGAGGCCGCCTCGAGAAGCTGGGCTTGGCGGAACACGCGTACGGCCGTTTCGCGCTTGGTCTTGGCCGCGGCGACGGAGGCGGAGGCCTCGTCGATATTGTCTTCGATGGTGCCGTTGGCGTTGGGATGAGAGGCGTCGCCGGCCGACAGCAGGAGGGTGGACGGCGCGAAATCACGTTGAATCGTTTTGAGGACGTGCTCGCGCTCGACGATCAGCGCGTCGAGCCTCTGCGCTTGGGCGATGCGCTCGGAAACGTCCGCGTCCTGGTCCTTAAGGGATTGCAAGGAGGAGGCGACGATGGCTTCCGCCTGGGATATGAGCGAGGCGCCTTGCGCCTGGGAGGATTCGGCCTGGGTCAACTCTCCGGCGCCGAGCTGGCGCGTCGACCGCTCGATCTTTTCCGCGGCCGCGGCAAGGCGCTGCGACGGATCGTTCTGCGCTTCGCGCAGCGTGTTCCCGGTTTCCAGCCCGAGAGCGGCGGCGATCGCGGCGCGCGCGGCGGCCACGGAGCCCTCCGCCTTGACGGCGTCGGCGCGGGAGGAGGTGATCGCGGCCAGGCCGTTTTTCGCTTTTGCGAGATTGGACGAGTGGGTCTTGTAGGCGGCTTGGAGTTCGGAAAGACCTTGCGCGCCCGAGGCCGCCTCCAAGGACGCGGCGAGCGACGATGCGCGCTTATCGAGAGCGGCGCGCGAGATGAAAATCCAGTCCGTGCCGATCTTGGCGGCGGCCAAGGCCGCAATGACGGGGTCTGTGTTCGTTAGCTCTCCCTTATACATCGCGACGGCCAGCTCGGACAACTTCTGGGCTTCGACGGTCATGCGCCCGGCCAGGGCTCCCAGTCTCTTCATGGCGCCCACGGGATCTTTCGCCGCCTTGACTCGGGCGGCGTCCAAGGTTTGGAGCGCTTTGGGGAGGATGATCGAGCCGATCGGCTCGACCTTGAAATACTCGTTTGCGGCGGCGGCCGCGGCCGCGGCTTTGGCGGCGGCGACGGCGGAGGCGGTGAGGTCGAAGGCCGCGCCGTAGCCGGTCGCCGCCGTTTGGATCTCGTCGAGAGCGGCCACGGCGGATCGCGAGGCGGCGTTGAATTTGGACATGATCGACTCGAAATTCTCCGAGACAGGGGCGTAGTCCGCGGCCGTGCCGTAGAGGTCGTCGCGCCAATCGCTTTTGGTCTTGAACAGGGCGTCAAAACCGTCCGTGGGCTTGAAGGTCAGGGGCTCGGTGGAGAGCAGGCTCACCGCCTTATTGTACTGAGAGGGCCAAAACTGATTGAGAATCCACTGGGGGGTCAACGTTTTCGGGCGCACGAGGGTGGTGGCGCGGTCGTGGATGTTGCGCGCCATCGCGAGGTAGAGTTTCGCCATGCCGGCGTCCTTACGGACTTGCGCCGCTAAGGACGCGGTGTCTCCCTCCCAGTTACGCGACAATTCTCCCACCATCGCGCCGACGTAGACGTCCATGCGCGTGTCGAGCTGATCGATGACCGCGTCCAGCTTTTTTTCAAGGATTCGGTCCCACTTCTGCAGTTCGGCCTCGGCCAGGCGTCCGGCTTTGCGAGCGAACCAATTGAGGGTCAACGAGGTCCCGAGCGTGGCGAGGCCGGCGAATATTTTGAGCCAGAGGGCGATGAGGGCGTCGCTTTGCGCCTGGGCGTCGGCCGCGGCTACGCTCCGTTCGGCCCGGGTCAGGGAGGATTTCGCGGCTTGAAGCTGATCGGCCCACTCGGAGGCTCCCAGTCCGTGCGTCTCCAGGGCTTCTCGCAATGCCTGCTTGGCCGCGACCAAATCCGAGGAGGCGGATCCGGAAAAAGGGCTGGCTTCGAGCTGTCCTAGAAGCTCCTGCGCCGCAGCGATTTGACCGGCGCCGGCGGAGTGATCGGTGAGCGCGGATTGCCAAGCGCGCGCGGTGGAGGCGATGGACGCGGCTTGAGCGGCGGAGGCTTGAGGGTTGGAGATCGACCCCGCCTCGGCTTCCTTGAGTTGTCCGCGCAAGCCGCGCAGATCGGGGCGCGCGAGGTTGCCCGTCGCCTTCGGGTGCGTCGCGAGAAATGAGTTGGACGCCTTTTCAAGGGCGTCGACATCGCTTCGGGCGTCGGCGAGGGCCGCCCGGGCGGAGCCGAGCGCGGCTGTGTAGGCGTCCATGCTGGAAAGTGCCGAGCGCGCGGATTCGGTGGCTTCCGACGCCAGCAGGGAGGCATCGGAGAAGTTCTTTGCGGACAGGGCTTTCTCTGCGGCTGTCACTTGGCGCTGCAAGGCGGACTGATTGGCCGCGCCGACGGTTTTGGCCGCCGCGGCATTTGAGCGTTCGAACTCGGCGCGCGCTTTGGCCAGTTCGGCCAAGGTCGATTTGGCCTCGGAGATCGAATCGGCGGCGTTGTGTTTGGCCGAGGCGACGGCCGACCGCAACAGGGCGTCGATGTTGGTCACGGTGTCTTTGACCGCCCCGGAAATGTCGCCCCCGGAGCGCAGATTTTCGATGGCCCATCGATCCAGATTCCTCGCGAAATGCTCCTCCCCGCCCAGATTATTGCGGTGCTGAGCCTCGGAGTTGCGCAGGGACAGGAAATGCTCGTTCATGCTGATGACGAGAATGGAGCCGTCGGACAGGCCCGTGGCGGCGTCGCGCTGGGAAGAAAACCCGTTTTTCCGGAACAGGCCCTGTCCGGCGCCGAATTCGAGGGCTTCTTCTCCGTGGCGGGTGTTGCCATCGACGTCGCGGAAGGTCATGCCGTCGGCGTTTTCGGCCACGATCACGGTCCAATGCTTGTCGGAGAGGAAAGCGGCCAGGTCGCGCTGGGCGCCGGCGTCGAGGCCGGGATCGCCGATGATGATGAGATGGGTGTTCGGCGTCCACTTGGCGATGGCCTCGTTGATATTCGCGGCGTGCAGGACTTCGGTTTGGGACTGCCGCGCCTGATCCTGGACCATCGCGACGATTTGGGTCGGAGGACGATGAAGGACAACGGAGTTCTGGACGGCGGGAACGGCCGCGGCCAAGGAGAGGACCATCGTCATCGTCAGCGCGGCCGACCGGATCGCCCGTTTGGCCAAAGTCAGAGGAGTGCGCGTGGGTGTCGCCGAGACGGCGGTCGGCGTCGCCGGGGCGCGGCTTTCGAGCAAGGCGAAATCCTTCGCGATGGAATTCAGCGCGGCGGCGGCCCGGGGAGAACCGGAAACCTTCGCCTTCAGCTCGGAGACAGCCGTCTCGATCGCGATGATGGCGGGCATTCCCAGAGCGGAAACGGCTTCGGAACGAATCTCCGGCGTGACGCGGTCGGCGATCAGCGCGCGGGCATAGCCGGCGTCGACGGCCGGGTTCGAGGCCAAGAGATTCAGGCTTTTGGGCTGAGAGACCGCGGCCTTAACGACTTCGACGGCCGGGGCAAACCCCGTCGGAAGCGTCACGGCCAACTTTGGGGCCGCGATCGGCAGGGCCATCGGGACGGCCAAAGAGCTTTGGGGTGCCGGCGCGATGCCTCGGGACGATCCGGCATTGCTTCCGGCGTGAGTTCCTTTTGTTTGAGAGGCGAGAGGGGATGCGGTGAGGCAGAGAAGCAGAAAAAGGGAGATCACTGATACATTCATGGCTGATATATAACCACGATAGGCCGGCTGAAGGGATGAGTCCTTGGGGATTGTGTGCTGATGGCAAGAGACCTAGGAAAAGTTAGGACTTCGGCCTTACGGTGAACCCCTTGTTACGGGCCTTGGCCGAAGGTAAAATGTCGCGGACTTATGGATATTAGGCATTGTCTTGGCGACTGCGCGTGACATCACGCGCTCCCGCGCTGTACCGAGATCCCGGGCTTTACGACCTGATCCACCACGATGGGACCGACGACGAGGTTTGGCTTCTCGACCGGCTGTCCAAGATCCACGGCTGCGGGGTCAAGACGGCTTTGGAGCCCGGCTGCGGCACGGGGCGCTACCTCGCCGGACTTCTGCGGCGGGGGTGGGCGGTCGAGGGCTACGACGTCAGCCGCGTCATGACGGCGTATGCCCGCAAACGTCTCTCGGCTTGGGGTTCGCGCGCCGAGGTCTCTCTCGCAGACATGACATCCTATCGTCCCGCCCGGCGATTCGGGCTGATTTTTAATCTCCTCTCCACGTTTCGGCATTTGATGAGCGATCGCCAAGCCTTGGCTCATCTTCGGCTGATGTCTGGCGCGCTCGAGCCGGGAGGGATTTTCGTGTTGGGCATGGATTTAGCCCTGTACGGAGGGGAGGAGCCCGAGGAGGAGGTGTGGAAGTGCCGCCGCGGTCGGAACCGGGCAACGCACGTCGTCATGAGCCTGCCCGCTTCGGCTTTGGAGCGCCGCGAGCGCATCATCAATTTCGTGACGACCCCCGCGGGCCGGCATGAGCGCGTGCTGGAGTCCTCCTACGACCTGCGCAGCTACGACGCGGCTCAGGCGGCCGGACTGATCGCGCGGTCTCCCCTGCGTTTGGTCCAGGCCTACGGCTACGACGGAAAGCCGGCGTCGCTGGACGGACCCGAACGCGCCCTTTGGCTGGTTCTCAAAAACCGCTAGCGAAGCGGGAGCCAGAGGTCGTCGGGGGCGGTCGCCTTCACCTTGCGAACGTTTGGCACGAGACGGAACCAATCGGCCAGGGCCAGCGCGTCGCCCTGCGGCCGTTGCTCCAGGGGCAGAAGGACTTTGACCGGTCCCGCCGCGCGGCGCGCGGCGCTTTCGGGCACGCCGCCCTTGAAATAGACGTGGCCTCCTCCGACGATCACCACGACGACGTGGCCCGCGGCGGCCAAAGCCGCGGCTTTCTCGCCCATGGTTTCGTTCCAGACCGCCATCGCCTCCAAGCGATTTTTCATTTTCTCGGGGGGCAAAGGGCCGTGTCCACCCAGGCTCTCCTTCACGAAATCCCGGTATCGGGCATCGGAGCTTTCCCGGATCGAGGAGGGCAGTCGGGCGCGGTCGGCGCGCGACAGTGAGGCCAGGCCGTTCTTGGACACGGCCTTGACCAATTCGAGGGGGGCGTTGATTCCGTAGGCCGGGACGGCGGCGCTTTTAGCCGCGTCGAAGATAGGTTTGTAGAGAAAGTAATCGTAGCCCCAATGCTTCTTCCACCAGGCGGCAAATTCCTTCTCCGCCATGCGGCCGGACATGAAGGCGTCTAGGACGGGCTGCTGCTCGAATGTCACCATCTCGAAGGCGACCGCCAGACGGGGAACCCGGGCGGCGAGCGCGGCGAGGACCTCGGCTTGGATGAGGTGATGGGCCGCATTGTCGTGGCCCTCTCCCACGGCGATGACGCGGGCCGTCGCCAGGTCCGCGACGGCGTCCTGCCAGCCGCGCGCAGCGCCCTGCGCGTCGATCATGACGATCGGCGCGGCGGAGGAGTCGGCCGCGGGCACGGCGCGGGGAGTTGGGACGTTGAGGGGGGTCCAAGCGACGCCGAAGGCGAGGGCGAGAGAGGGGATATCCATGTTGGGATTTTACCTTAGAATGACTTGAATTCGATCACGAAAGGGATGTTGTTGACCACCGCGTTGATCATGTGTCCCTCGGCTTCTCCGAAGACCTCGGTTTTGTCCATGACGGCGGCGGCCCAATCGCGGTAGGACCGTCCCGGCCAGGCGAGGATCTCGACTTTTTCCGGGCGGTCGAACTGGGCTTGGAGGTCCTCGCGCAGGCGGGCGCCCTCGCGCTCCGTTTCCTTGATGACGACAAGGCGGCATTGAGGCATGCGCCGAGTCACCTTGGTCAGCTTATTGATGGTGATCGAACCGCACTCCACCCATAGCACCGCCGCGCCGGCCGCGTCGACGGCCAGAAGATCGGGAAGAAACTCGAAATTATTGAGCGCGGGGGTTTTCGTCGTGGCATCCAGGATCGGCTCGTAGTTCCAGAACAGGACGAAGGCCGCGAGCCTGTGAGCGAGATGATCGTCGGGTTCGCTGGGACCGGCGACAAGAGTGGGCTTGCGGCTGCTTCCGTTGATGGTCAAGTCGCCGCGGATTTTCATCGCTTGAAGCGCAGGGGATAGGTCAGCAGAAAGCCGATGTTCAAGGAGGCGGCCTCGCGATGGTCCGCCAGCCCCAGAGGCATGCGCTCGTGCGGTTCGCGGGGCTGGTCTCGGTAGGTTCCAAATAGGCGATCCCAGCAGGTCAAATTGAAGCTGTAATTCGAGTTCGTCTCCCGGGGCTGGGGGCTGTGGTGCACGCGGTGCATGTCCGGCGTGACGGTCAGCAGGCGCAGCAAGCCGTCGACGGGCGCGGGTAGAAAAATATTCGAATGATGAAACAGAGCGGCCGTGCTGAGGATGATCTCGAAGAGCAGCACGCCTTGGACCGACGCCCCGAGGGCAAGTATCGCGGCGATCTTGATCATCATCGACACCAGAAGTTCCACGGGATGGAATCGAACGGAGGACCCGGCGTCGAGATCGAGATCGGTATGGTGAACCGCGTGAAGGCGCCACAGCATCGGGATCTCGTGGAAGGCGCGATGCTGCCAGTAGACGACCATATCGAGAACAAGGACGCTCAACGCCGTTTTTACGGAGGGGCTCAGGGGCAACGCGTTGAGCAGGCCCCAGCCCGCCGAGGAGGCATGGGCGGCGGCCTCCAGGGCGGAGAGGGGAGATAACAGGCGCACGGCAAGCGCGCCCAAGAGCATCAGTTCAATATTGACGAGCCAGCGTTGCCCCGAGGGCGCCGTGGTTTTGCGGCGGGGACGCGCGCGCTCGGCGAGGGCGCAGGCGCCCAGCGCCGCCGCAAAGATCGCCAGGCGCAAAGCGAGGGCGCCGGTCATCGGCGGCGGCCGCGCAGGGAACAGCCCGGCAGCCAACGGCCATCGCCGGTCGCGTAGTGCTCCTTTTTCCAAACCGGAAGGCGATGCTTGATGTCTTCGATGACGAAGCGGCACGCCTCGAAGGCCTCGGCGCGATGGACGCTGGCGGCGGCGACGATCACGCTGACCTCTCCGACGGAGAGGCGGCCGGTGCGGTGCGCTGCGGCCACGCGCACGGGCCAGCGCGCCTCGGCGCGCGCGGCGATGTCCGCCAGCACTTTTTGAGCGAGGGGAGCGAAGCAGTCGTAGCTGACGGAGCGGACCGTGCGTCCGGCATGAACGCGGCGCACCGAGCCCATGAAGCTGGTCACGGCGCCAAAACGGGGGTCGGACACCGCGCGGCAGACGGACGCGAGGTCCAGGCGCGACTTCGTGATGAGAGTCAGCCGCCGCATACCGGAGGCAGGAGGGCCAGACGCCCGGACGGAAGGCGGTCGCCGTCGGCGAGCACCGCGTCGGCCGTGGCCAAGGCGCAGCCGTCGATCAGAGAGGCTTTGGCTCCGAGGCTAATTTTGAGAGCCTTGAGCGCGCCGCGGACGTTGGCGCCGGCGGGAATGTCCACGCGCAGGCTCGCTCCCAGTCCGGCGTCGCGCAAACGTCCGTACAGTTCGATGGAGCGCTTCAATGGGATCCTCCTCGGACGATATGAACGGCATGGGGCAGCAGGACCTCCAGGGCGGCCAAGCCGTCGGCAACGCCGCCGGGACTGCCGGGCAGGCAGACGACGATGCAGTCGCCGAGCTGGCCGGCGATGGATCTCGACAACGGCGCGGTTGCCGGGCCGACGCCGCGAAGCGTTTCGCCGACGCCGGGAATCAGGCGGTCGCAAACGGCCGCCACCGCCTCCGGCGTGACGTCGCGCGCGGAGAGTCCCGTGCCGCCCGTTAAAACGACGGCCGCCGCGCCCCGAGCGGCGCGGCGCACGGCTCGCTCGATGACGGCCTGTTCATCGGGCACGAGCAGAGGTTTTGAAGGCGCAAAACCGATGGCCTTGAGGCCGCGGGCCAAGGCCGGGCCGGAGGCGTCGCGATAGACTCCTTGGAAGGCCCGGTCGCTGACGGTGATGACGACCGCCCGGCCCAGGTCCTTGGGGCGACGAATCTCTTTTTTAGGCGTACGGGATTTCGGATGCGTCCAGTAGCCCTTTTTCCCGCCTTCTTTGAAATCAAGGCGGACGGCGGCGATGTCGAGGGCGGGGTCCACGGGTTTGATCAAATCGTAAAGACAGAGCAGCGCGATCGCGGCTCCGGTCAGGGCCTCCATCTCGACGCCGGTTTTCGCCGTCGTGACGGCGGTGCAACGGACATGGGCGCCGGGAAGGGAGTCGTCAAGAGTGATGTCGACGTCGACCCGGTCGAGGCACAAAGGGTGGCATAGGGGCAGGAGCTCGGGAGTTTTTTTGGCGGCCATGATGCCGGCCGTTTGCGCCAGGACGATCGCGTCTCCTTTGGGCAGGCCCCCGGTTTTGAGCAGCGTGAACGCGCGCCGTCCCATCCGCAGGGTGCCCACCGCCGCCGCCCGGCGCAGGGTCGACGGCTTTGAGGCGACGTCCGCCATCTTGGTCATGAGGGAAGTATAGCTGTCGCCAACGGAAGAGTCTAGGAATAAGACATGTCATGAAGAGCCAAGAGAAGCGCCTATCGCGGACGAGGCTTGCAGCGGTTCGGCCAATCGAGCTGTCTGATTTCTAGCGCTCGAGCGCCTTAACGACGATCAACTGGATGTCGGCGACATCGCAGGCCCCGTCCTTGTTGATATCCCCGGTTGAACATGAGCTGAGTCCCCGCGCCTGATTGATCGCAAGCTGCACGTCAGAAGCGTCCGTAACCCCGTTGCCGTTGAGATCGGTCGAGGCTGCGATGCCCGTCATGCCGCCCATAGCGGCGCCCGCTGTCCTGGCGTTGACGGTTTTCTGCGGTTTCGCTGGGCTGGACGCCAGGCCCAAGGACCGTTTCTGGTTGATCTTGAGGGCGGCCAGGCGTTGGTTCTCGCGCGTCTTGAGCAGACGCTTGAGGCGGTCTTGATACACCTTGGGCGTGTCGGAGGAATTGGCGATATCGTATAGACGTTCATCGAGGGTGGTTTGCATTGGATCGGCGGAGCGTGCGGGCGCGGTGAGAACGCAGGCACAGGTCGCCGCGAAGAGGCAGGCCCCCATCCGGAAGTGGCCGAGGGGTTTAACGGTCATTCTCTCCGCCTCCACGTCGGGTACCGTCTTTCTTGGCAGGGGCAATATGGTCGTGCTTCTTGTCATCGTCGCGATGATGGTGCGGCTTTAGTTGCGCGTTGAGGGTCAGGGCATCCCCACGCAATGAGGCAAGCGCCTGAACCGAAACGAAGCGCTTCTCATCCTCGTCATCGTCGTCCTTCTCGCCCTTGGCCGCCTTCTCAAGCTTCTTGATGAACTCGCGCAGCTTTTCGACGGCTGCCTCTTTCCCGCCGTCGTGCTTGTCCTTGGCGCTCTTCCGGGACAAGGCCCTCTCGCCTTCCGCCAGGATTTTGTCGAGCTTGGCAGCGAGCTTCGCATCACCGAGTTGGCCGAGGGTAAAGGCGCTGTGAAGGCTTGCGCGCAAGATGGCAAAAGTAATGCTCCTGACTACAGTCATCGTACTGCCGGGACTGAAGTTTAGAGTAGCCGTGAATTCGCGGGGCGTCCGGGGTTCCATGAAGACGTCTAATTCCACTTCCCCTGGAATATCATTCCCCGATGTGTCGACCGCCGAAATATTTAGATAAAAGAATGCTGCTGTCGTCGGCGTCACGATAAATTTATGCGCGCCGTCAACTGCCTCGAAACTGTCAAAAATAAGACTTTCCGGGCCTGGTGTGCCATCCTCATCGTCGTCGATCGATTCCCGAGACATGCCGCCCTCAGGTATTTCCCGGAACAACTGTCTGTCCAGGGTCCGCCCAGATCTCCTGCCTAGTGGGTCGATGGCCAGGAGCGTGGCCGGGATCTCCGAAGAATCCGTTGCAAGACGCGCGTGCAGATATCCCTTCCCGGGGCGTGAAGCGTAGCATGTAACGACACCGGAAGTGAACAATACGAGTGAAAGGAATAGTTTGTGGGGCATTCGTCACGGCCTCCTGAAACGTCGTATCCCGAAAATCGGCCCATTCTCTGGGTCCCAAATGACGGGGCTTGATCCCGGATCAGCGACGAGATATTTTTTCCCGCATTTCCCAACGGCAACAACGAAGTGATCCGTGAATATGTCGGAAAGAACTCGGAATACCACAGGCCTGCCGGCAAGAATGTCCGTATCGGCGATGGGTAAGAACCGAGACGGTTCAGCGCCCTCTTCTACATCGATATTCCCTGAGAATCTGATCTGCTTGGCGGATGCGTTTTCTATAACCTTCCAATCAACATCGCCCAAACCGCGGTACAAACCGTCTGAATTCATGCGGGCATTCAGCGTTTCGGGCGTGAAGGAGCTGACCGACAATCCGAAGGTGTCACGATAATAGTTGACCAAAGTCGCCACAGCGCTGAGAGCACAACCTTTTTTACGGATGGTCAGTTTCGTCGTTCCCACCGGGGTGGGCTGCCCATTGACACAGAAAACGGTCTTTTTCGTTGCCGTCCTCTTGCAGACGTTGTCGTAGTGAGCTGACGCCCATCTTTGGTCGTATTGCTTAAAGTTGCTGTTCTTTAAATTACCGCACACCCTGAACGTTACGGTACTCACGTTCGTTTCGCAGGTCGGGCACGCGCAGCTTACCTCGTAATCCGCAGGAACGTTGCCGAGCCGGAAGACCGCTGCGGCTTTGCCGTCTGCGGCCGTCACTGTGTCGGAAGACTCGAAGCTCTGACCTGTCGCGCCTGCCGGTGAAGATGAGATGGAGAAGTTTACGCCGATTCCAGACAAGGCCGTTCCGCTGGAGTCCTTCACGGCCACGGTCAAGGGAAGCGGCAGGGCGCTCCCGACCACGCCAATCTGCTTAGGCTGATTGCCAGCCGCTATCGAGAGCTTTCCTCCACCAATATCTCGCGTCCGGACGGAAGGCGAGTTGGACAGCGCCCCGGCGTTTCCGGCCTCATCTATGGCCTCGATGGCGAAGAAGTAGGTCGTTGAGGGAGCAAGGCCGACGAGAACGAAGTTCTCGCCGCTTCCTGCGACGTTCGGCGCCGGGAGATTGGGAGCTTGGGTCAATGCGGCGAAGGCGGTCTCGCTCAGTACGGGGCCTAGAGTCGAGTATCGGAGGTCATAGCGCGCAGCCGTTCCCGTGCCAGCGTCGTCTCCGGGGGAGGTCCACGTTAAGGCTGCGCTTGATAGGAAAACCCCTGCCACCGCCAGGTCGGCGATGGCGCCCGGGGGCGTGGTATCGGTCGTCGAGCTGGTCCGAGCCTGGTAATGAAGCAGAACTACGGGACTGGGGTTTGCGTTGAAGGCGACGCCGGCGACATCGAAGGTCGTGGAGCTTGCGGCGGCGACGGCCCCGAGAAACAGAGTGTCAGCCAGAGAGAGGTAGGGCCCCGGCTGGTCCCAGGCCAAGGCATTGTTCGCGTTGATCTTGGCGATCGCCGACAGGAAAGTGGCCGGGTCATAGCCGAGAATGTAGAGACTTCCCGCCGGGTCCACCGCCATGGCTGAGTCGGTGCCATCGAACCCCTCGAAGCGGAAGGCCGGGCCGAAGCCCCCGTCCATGACACGGTGCAGGTAGAGGTTGCCATCGTCGTGGCCGTCGCCAGCCACGACGACGCCCGCGCGGGGATCGGCCGCGGCGCCGACACCTTCGACCGAGAACGATGGCAGCGCCGTCACCGACCCGCCCGCTAGGTTGGGGGCGTAGCGCGCGGCAAAGAGCTCCGCGGTGGGCGAGTCGGGAGGGTTGCGCATGCCCACCACCCAAACGTCGCCCCTGCCGTCCACGAAAGTCCCGCCGTTGGGATCGGGCCCGAGAAAGCTGCCCGCAAAGCCGGGGTCATGGATCAGCGGCCCTGTCGTCGGCTGGAGCGAGGTGTCGAAAGCCGTGATTGCGAAGGTGTTTTGTCCCTGGGAGAAGCTGAAAAACGAATGGGTCGCATAGACGCGGCCTCGGACCCGATCGACGGCGACGCCCGCCGAGAACGGAAAGCCATCCCCGCCGGCGGCGTCGGTGGCCAGGTCGGCGCGGGCCGTTATCCCGCCGGAGGCGCTGAACTTGACGAGGCGGGCATGCGGCTCGCCGCGGATGGAGAAGTCCGTGTAGGCGACATAGGCGTTTGCGGAAGCGTCTGCCGCAAGACCGGTGACATGCGCGGTGAAGACATTAGCGATGGGGACAGCCCAGGCTTGGGTGCCATCGGGATTGATTTTGAGGAGGAAGTCGGCGCTTAAACTATTACTGGCCCCGCTTCCAAGAAGGAAGCGCGTGCCGTCGGCCAAGACGGCCATGCGGTATATGGCAGAGACTGAGAAGGGGTCGGGGGGCACGTTGACGGTGAAAGTCAGAGTGGGGACAGCATCCGGTTGCATTTCGGCGCTTGAGCGTGACGTCGCGATCGTCAGAACCAGTAAAGCCATGAGAGTGATTCGACGATTCAGGACGGGCGCCAACATAAGCGTCAGTGTAACCCTTGTCATGTGGCCTGTCAATTGAAGCTAAGAGCAAACAGCGCCGATAGGT
>JBBTHA010000159.1:0-10305 GCA_038060535.1 Elusimicrobiota bacterium
AGGATTTCAACCTCGGTCCCAGGCGCGCTCAAAATCTACTTTCGATTTTTCTGGAATCCCCCGCATGTCCTTGACATCGGGAGAGAAACCTGTTATCTAGGAGTTGCGCCGAGTACCCCGCCCATGGGCGGGTGGTCTTTTATATTTGGACTCGGGGGCTTATGAAATATTTGCTCGGAATTTTATTGACGTCCGTTGCCCTGTGCGCTCAAGCGCAAGTCGATTCGGGCCTCTCCAACCCCTTTTTGCTGGGGCCTGACGGCCGGCATGAGCTAAACATCTCCGGCGGCCTCTTTAGGCCCATCTCCACGTTCAACCTCCAGCGGACGACGGGATTTACCGCCAACGACCGTTTCGGCCGGACAGGCTACATGTTCGCGCTTGATTATCTCATCAATCTTAACCAGACGGTCGCCCTCGGCACCGAATGGGCTTATGTCACGCGCGAACAGCAGCAGATCACCAATGTGTACGACCCCTCTCTGCCTTTCGTCACCCGCGTCAGGGGCGATTCAAACTTGATTTTTGGGCTCGTGCGTTTGAAATCGCCCGGAACCGGTTTTAGACCGCATGTGACCGGGGGTGTGGGATGGTATCGAACGCGCCTCAACGTGTATGGAGCCTGGCCCGCCGGCGGTCCTGAAGCGAGCTTCATCAACGACGCGAAAACCGGCCTCGCGTGGACGCTGCGGACCGGATTCGAATACACGAATCCCTTAGGATCCTTCATCGCCGCGGACCTCGGGTATATCCGCACGGACACCAAGTCATACGGCGCCACTCCCGCGGGTCTGGCCTCCGGGTTCCTACCGGTCAATTCAGCCGGCAGTGGAATCACCTTAACGGCGAGAGTGGGCATACGGGTCGGCTCACCGCGCGTTGACAACTAGATCACACCCCGATATACTGGCCCCATGAGCCGAATCGCCGTGTACCCAGGAAGTTTCGACCCGCTGACGCGGGGACATCTCGACGTCATTCAACGCGCCTCTCGGATTTTTGACCACGTCATTGTCGCCGTATCGAATAACGCGACAAAAAAACACCTCTTTTCCGCTTCCGAACGGATAGAAATGGTGGATGAGGCGATACGCCCCCTCCCCAATGTCGACTGCGACACTTTCACCGGACTACTCGTCGATTACCTCCACCGCAAGAAAGCCAAGGTTCTCATTCGCGGGATGCGCATGGTTTCGGACATGGACTATGAGTTTCAACTCGCCTCCTTTAACCGGCGGCTCAACAAAGACGTGGAGACCGTATTCTTGATGCCCGATGACCAGTACACCTACCTCGCCTCCTCGATGGTGAGGGAAGTCGCCCGCCTTGGAGCCGGCACGGACCAGTTTGTACCGGCTTTCGTCGCCCGCAAGCTCAAGCTCAGATTTGACGTCAAAAAATAGTTTTTTAATCGCGCTGGTGGCCGCCGTTCATTTCGGCGCCGCCTGCAAACGCGCGTCCCGCGTGCACGTCGACGAGCCTCCGGAGAGGCTTTCCGCGCCCAACCCTTCGTCGTCTCTCGTGTCGACGCCTCTTGACGGTTTGACCACGGGCTACACCAACGAGATGCAGGCCGAGCTTTTGCGCAAGGAAACCGAGGAAATGGGAGGATCTCCCAAGACGGTTTCACATCCTCTGTCGAAACAAGAAATCGACGTCAAGCGTCAACGGCTGCGCGAGTTGACGCGGGAGCTCGCGCGCATGCGCCAGCGCATGGAAGCGGCCAACGACAAAAGCGTCGTTCTTCCCGGCAGGACCGTGGATTTGATCCCCCGCCGTGAAAAATCGGGAGAATCCATGGACGCCCCGCCTCCGGCCCCATAGGGCCCAGAACGAAAAAGGGCCTTGCGGACGGCGTTATGTATAATCCGCCATGCCCCCTTTGAGGTCCTTACGCGCCCCTCGCGCCCTGAGACTCGCGGCCATCGCCCTATTCTCCCTGTCTTCCCGCGCTATCAGCGAGCCTCAATTTGACGGCCGCACGAATGCGACGGGGCCCGGCAGCGCACAGACTCCTCGTCACACGTCTTCCCAAGACATCGATGAGCGCGTGTGGGTGGAGATCGAAGCGCCGACCAAAGCCGAGCGCAACGCGGCCGTCAACGCCGGCATCAGCCTTGAGGAATTCTCTCCCGGGAAGGCCGCAGGATTCGCCGGGCCCGCCGCGCTGGCTCGCGCCAAAGCGGCGAATCTCAAAATCGTGTCGTCGGTCTCCCTTCGCCAGCGCTTCGGGGCGCTCGATTTCCCCGCCCAGGACGCCGTCTACCATAACTACGCAGAGGTCTCGAAGGCGCTCGAACGCCTGACCAAGGCGGCTCCCGCCATCGCGTCACTTTTTTCCATCGGCAAGTCGGTGAAAAAAAGGGATATACACGCCTTGCGCCTGTCCTGGGAAAGGGGCGGGGACGTCCCCGGCAAAAAGCCCGGAATTCTATTTCTGGGGACGCACCACGCGCGCGAACATCTCTCGACCGAAGTCCCGCTGTTGATGGCGCAATACCTCGTCGACAACCGAAAAAAACCCGGGATCGAACGGCTGCTCAAATCGCGCGACATCTACTTCATTCCCATGGTCAATCCCGACGGCGTGGAGCAGGATCTGTTGGGTGGACGCTACCACCTGCATCGAAAAAACATGGCCCAAAACGCCGACGGAACGGTGGGCGTGGATTTAAACCGTAATTACGGTTGGGGCTGGGGAGGAGCGGGGGCCTCCGACAACCCCGGCGACGACACGTACCGGGGTCCCTCGGCTTTCTCCGAGCCGGAATCAAAGGCTGTCAAGACGTTTCTGGAAAAACGCCCGAACATTAAGATTCTCGTCTCCTATCACACGTATTCCGAAATGATCCTGTATCCGTGGAGCGGCTCCGACCTGGACATCGAGGACAACGACGCCCTCGAAGCCTTCCGGATCATGGCTAATGAAATGGCGAAGATGACGGGCTATGTTCCCATGCAATCCAGCGCGCTGTATCTCTCCAGCGGCGACACCTGCGACTGGGCCTGGGGAGAGCTCGGCATTTACGGCTTCACCTTCGAACTGACGCCGAAGTCGATGGCGTCCGGAGGATTCTATCCCGGACCCGAGGCCGTGGCCTCCACGGTGGAGAAAAACATACGCCCGGCCCTTTACCTCATCGATCTTGCCGACGATCCTCTAAGAGCTCTCAAGAGCCCCGCGCCGCCCGCCCCCGCGCCGGAGAGCGGGGCGGGAGCGAACGGTCAATAGCGGCCCGAGTCAGCCCTACTTCGCGGGGGCCAACGAGAACGTCATCTTCGGGAACATGACCCCGCCGCCGATGCCGATCTTGGGCGCCGCGACGATGGCAAAACCCGGGCGGTTGCTCGCGAACATGGCCTCGATGTCGATCATCGGTCCCAGACCTCCGATCGTAAGCCCCAATCCTCTCCCGAACACGGCCTTGTCGAGAGTGTGGACGGTCATGTCCGACGTCAGGAACACGAAGATCCACTTGTAAACGACTTCGATTTTGACTCCGCCATCATTAAACGTGACGTTGTAGAGTCCGGGAACCTTCACCAACTTTCCCGTCTTTTCGTCCTTGAAAGAAGCATCGAACGACCAGTCGTCGGTATCCACGAAGAATGCGCCGTTGATGCCCGAAGAATACAGCATCCCGCTGATCGCGAGCGGGCGATCGGGGGATTGAGCGCGCAGGGCGGCGACGATCTCTCGGCTCGTCTTCTCGTCGAGACCCTGGCCCTGAAGAACGGCTAAAATCTCGCTCTCGGACATGTTATTGTCCACGACGGAATTAACGGGGGTGACGACCCCCTGGGGAGCGCCCTTCATACCGCCCACAAACGAATGATAAGCCGCCGCAAAGGACGTTTCGGAACCCGCGGCGGCCAACTCCAGAGGAGAGGCCTGGACAAAAGCGGCGCAAAAAACCGCCGCGCACAAACCCACGACGTGAACTGTCACGGAACTGGAGGTGTTTATTTTCATGCCAGCACATTACATAAAGTCCGCCGCGCCCAGGGGATCAGGGGTCCCAACGTGGACCAGTCTTTAGTCCTATCCCTGAACGGGTCCTCGCCATATTCCATATCCACGATCAGAACTGTTAATCTGTTGGGGTCTCATGGGAAGGCGCGACCCAACACAAAAGGAACGGATATGAAAACAGGGATACTCACTCTGGGAGTTGCAATCGCGGCCGCGGCACTGCCGCTTCACGCGGAGGACGCGCCTGAGAAGAAATGGAAGAACGCCGCCGAGGTGTCGGTCGTCAGCACCAACGGCAACAGCAAGACTCAGACAACCGCCGCAAAAAACGTCTTCAATTACCAATTCAACGCGCAGACCGCGCTCGATGTGGAGGGTGGAGGGCTCGGGTCGCGCAGCAAGGGAGCCGTGACCTCGGAGCAGTATTACGCCTCCGAGAAGGTCACGCTCAAGTTGGACGACCGCAACTACGTCTACGAGAAGTATCGCTGGGACCGCGACCGCTTCAAGGACCTCGCCCACCGCCACGACTTTGCGGCGGGCGTGGGCCGCGAGATGTGGAAGACGGCCAAAAATCTTCTTATCCTAGAAGCCGCGCCCGGATACGTCAACGAGGAACACCTGCAGACCCCGCGAAAAACATTCGCCTCCTCACGCGTTTACGTAAAATACACCCGGGAATTTTCCCCTTCTTCACGCTTTACCCAGGACGCGGAATGGGTGCAAAGCTTCAAGGATAAGCGCGACACCCGCATCAACACCGAAACCGCCGTCACGGCCGCGCTCAACAGCTTGTTCTCGGTAAAGAATTCATTCATCTGGAAGCACGACAGTCGCCCTCCCACGGGAGTCAGCAAGGATGACACCATCCTGTCCGTGGCGATGATCGCCAGCTTCTGACCCTCAGTCCGACCATACACGGATGTGCTAGACATGGCCGTCGGGGTCGTCATTGGCGGCGCGGACTTCACCCAGCACAAACTGGTGCTCAAGACGGCAGACGAAGCGATCAAGTCGGCCGCGGTCACCTTGAACTACGGCGCCTTCATTACCGCCGTCGTGGACTTCACCATCGTCGCCTTCGCCGTATTCATGCTCGTCAAGGTCTTGAACTCGATCAAGCGCAGCGCTCCCGCCCCCGCTCCCACGACAACTGAGAAGCAATGCGGCGAGTCCTTGTCCAACATCCCCATCAAGGCAAAGCGCTGCTCCCACTGCGCCCAGCCCCAAACCGCCTGACAACCTGGCGAGAACATTCCCTTGAGCTCTGGCGGGCGCCCTTGAATCGGTCCTGGTCAATCGCGCCAATAACGTCGGAATTTACTATGATCGCGCGAACTCATGGCGAACCCTCCCAAAAAGATTCTGCATATAGAGGACGACAGCTCCGTCCAACTTGTCGTCAAGGGTTTTCTGGAAAATGCGGGTTATCAGGTCATTTCCGCGCTGGATGCCGTCCAGGGTGTCATGATGGCCCGCCAGCATGCCCCGGACTTAATCGTCCTTGATGTCGTGATGCCCGCTGGAGGAGGGGAGAGCGTCTTCACCCACCTGCGGAACATGTCCTTCACCAAACACACGCCCATTCTGATTTATTCCGGCACCGACCAGGCGGGCGTTCTGGCGAAGATTACCCCCGACGCCCAGACCCGAATCCTCCACAAACTGGCTCCGCCCTCAGAATTGATCAAGACGGTCAATTCCATGCTCGGGATGGAGTGAGAGGAACGCCGAAAGCAGCTGGCCGGGACTCTCAGCGGTGGGCAACAGCAGATGTTGGCGATCGGCCGAGCCCTGATGTCCTGGCCTCGCCTGCTGCTCATCGCGGTGCAGACCTGCGATCGTCTCGACAAAAGTGGTCTTGCCGGCGCCGTTGCCCGCGATAAAGGTCCCAGTGCCCGATAGGTCGATTCCCGCGCCGCGGGTTACCTGAATGCCTCACTCGAACCAGGCCTGACAGATGCGACAATCCCAGCGCTATGATCAATACAGCCCTGGCGATGAGTTTCGTCCTGGCGCTCGCTTGCCGCTCCGGCGCCGTGTCGCTCATGGTCGTCGACGCGGGCAGCACGGGAACGAGGATCTACGAAGTCCAATCTGAATTCTTGGGAACGGTCGGCGGCTTCAAGTCGATCGCGACCCTATCGAAGACCGACACGTCGCTGGCCGACTCCGACGACAAGGCGCTCGCGCTCCTCCTTGACGACGTCGCGGCGAGGCATCCTCGAATTAAGAATTCAGACATCAAAATCATCGGCACCGGCGGCTTCCGGCGCTTGGACGGGGCGCAGGCCAGACGATGCCTGACGCTTTGCCTTGAGAAACGCGACGCCATCAGGCGCGCTTTAGCCTCGCCTTACCCGCGCGCCGAGCTCTTTATTGTCAGCGGAGAGGCGGAAGGCCGGCTCAGCTGGCTTTCCTTGCAGGTCCTTACGGGAAAGGACACGCACGCGATCATCGATATCGGAGGCTCGACCATCGAACTGGCGTATAAAGACGGGCCGCTGCTGGTCTCCAAGATGGCCGCCCTGGGAACGACGGCACTCGCCAGTCAAGTGGCGGCATGCGCCGCTCCAGCCGATTACAAGAACTGCACGCAGGGCATCGAATCTATGATCGCCGGTGATTCGCAGAGCCGGGAGTTCTTCGCCGCCGCCCCCTCCGCGACGGAGGTTTATGGCGTGGGCGGAGCGTTCGCAAGCCTGGCCAAGCTCTTGAAAGGGAGCGATCCGCTTCAAGAGGCGACTATCGTGGAGCAGTTGGCCCGGGAAAACTGCCCAAAAAACGTCGCCGAGCTCGTCGCCGACGGCACGCCCGCCAAACACGCCCCCCAACTGTGCGCCCAGCTTTCCCTCGAGCTGATGCTGATCACGAAATTCAAGATTACGGCGATCAAGAACGTCAGCATCGAGCTGGGCGCGGCCTTCGCCTCGACGGCCGAGCTCGCGTCCCCTTAATGCGCTCTTTCCTAAACAGCGCCGCCCGATCGGCCACACCTTGGCCACATCCGTGTTCGAGCGCGACCCCCACAACACCGAAAAGTGTCGTAAAATCCTGTATACGCGCCCGTAGCTCAGTTGGTTAGAGCGGTCCGCTCATAACGGATTGGTCGTCGGTTCAAGTCCGACCGGGCGCAGATTTTCGATCGGAGAAACCATGGCCACTCAACGCCTCAAAGGCATCGTGCTCGCCGGAGGCTCGGGAACGCGATTGTATCCCGTCACGCGCTCCCTGAGCAAGCAGCTCGTGCCCGTCTACGACAAGCCGATGATTTACTATCCGCTCTCCACGCTCATGTTGGCGGGGATACGAGACATTCTGATCATCACCACCCCCGAGGACAGCGACTCGTTCAAGCGGCTCCTGGGAGACGGCTCTTGGGGGGGGTTGAGCATCTCCTACGAGACACAGCCCCGTCCGGAGGGTCTGGCGCAAGCCTTCATCATAGGACGCAACTTCGTCGGCAAGGACCGCGTCGCGCTCATTCTCGGTGACAATATTTTCTACGGGCACGGCTTGCCGAACTATTTGCGCGCGGCCGCGCGTCAAAAGACGGGCGCGACGGTTTTCGCTTATCAGGTCAAGGATCCGGAACGCTACGGCGTCGTGGAGTTCGACGCTCGCGGCAAGGCGATCAGTCTCGCCGAAAAGCCCCCCCAACCGCGTTCGCAATACGCCGTCACGGGACTCTACTTCTACGACAATTCGGTGCTCGACGTCGCGGCCCATCTTAAGCCCTCGGCGCGCGGCGAGCTCGAAATCACCGACGTCAATAAGTTCTATCTCAAGAAGGGAGACCTCCATGTGCAGAAAATAGGTCGCGGCATCGCCTGGCTCGATACCGGCACCCACGAAGCCCTCCTTCAAGCGGCGAACTTCATCCAGGTCATCGAGGAGCGCCAAGACCTTAAGGTCGCTTGCCTTGAGGAAATTGCCTACAGTCTTGGCTATATCGACTCAAATAAGCTGCGCGCGCTTGCCGAACCGATGCGCAAGAATGAATACGGGCGCTATCTCCTGCGAATTGCAGAGGGTCATTGATATGATTCGGCCCGACGTCGTCCACTATCTACGAAGCAACTTGCCTCTCTATCCCGTCGAAGTCCTGCGCGGCCAACTTCTCGAGGAAGGCGTCCCCGAATCGGACATCATGGACTCCCTGGCCCAGGCCCTGCGAATGCCCAAGACGGGGGCGCCGAATGAGGAACTTAAATCGAAAAAAATGTTTTCGGCAGCGCTTTTGGGAGCAGCCTCGATTTTGATGATTGGCGGAGCGCTTTTTTTCATGGCGCGATCGCCCTCCCGAACGGACCGGGACAGCACCTCCGGGAAATCTTCGGAGTTGTCGGGTTTCGTGGGACACGCGGGATGGGTCGCTCGACTTCCCAAGGATTACATCGGGGTCTCGAGTTTTAAGGATTTGGCGAAGACTCATCAAATCGTCTATTTCTGCAAAAAAAACACCGACCCGACGAACTTCCTCAACGAAGGCCTTTTTGGCCAGTTGGGGATTGTAAAGCTTGAGGTCATGCCCACCCAGTTCACGAATGATCCGACCGGGCTCGCCAATCTCTCCCGTGTGGCCGCAAAAAAATACGAAACCCGGGGTGAAAAATACTCAATGAAGAACATCCAGGTCGCGACCTTGCCCGGAGTTCAGGTCACGGTCCTATCCCCCTTCCCCCGCGTGGAGGCCTTCGTTTTGGGCCAGACGCAAATCTATTTCTTCCTCGCGGGGCAAGAGGACGATGTCTGGAGAGACATCGTCCTCAGCCTCCGCGACGTCCACACCGAGAACTGATTTTTTACGCGCCTTTGCTGAGTTTCTCCAGGGTGAGCCAGCGGTTGGTCCCGGCGAATTTTTGGTGCATCCGCGTTCTCGGCTCGCCATGCGGAGAGTCGATCTCGGACAGCTGAAGATCGGCAAGGGCGTCCAATCCTCGCGCCCGGAATCCCTTGAGCGAGTTTTCCAGAGCCATCCCCACGGTCCTGAACGCAAGCAAAGTCGAAAATTGCAGCGTAAATCCAATTTTCCCGAGCTGGGCGTTGGTCAGGAGACGGCCCTCCCTCTTCGCCTTGCCCCAATGCAGGGACGGCGACAGGTTGAATCCCAGGATCTGATGAGGGTAATATTTGTGGACTCCCTCGGCGAATTGTTGGGGACCCTCGAGGTTCGTGTCATTGAACTCGGGCCAGATCACGTCCACGCCGAGCGAAGCCGCTTCCAGGGCGCGATCGACGGCATGTTGCACGCTTCCCGCGCGGCCGCCCGGGACCGCTCCATCGACCGCATCGGTGCGGGCGATGATGACGAGATTGGCCTCCGCGGCCTGGGCGGCCGCCTTGACGGCGATAAGCTTTTCGATCCATTTATTGGTTGGAACGAGGACTTTTTCGCGTTTAACCCCGTGGTGCGCGATGATATGGCCGCAGGTGCGCTCGGCCGGATCCTGATCCTCCAAATGCACCCCCGCCACCCCGGCGCGGATCAACTCGCGCGTTAAGGTGAAAGTCTGTGTCGGTCCCCCAAACCCCGCCTCGATGTCCGCGAAAATCGGCGGGACATTCAAGATGGCGCCGTTGTTATCGTAGAAATGCCGATCTCGGGCGCCCTCGATTCCCCGGACCATCTCGCGGGCGAGCTCCACCATCATGTGAGAGGGGTAAATCCCGATGTCCGGATACATGTTGTGGGCCACGGCGAGCTGCCAGCCGCTCACGTAAATCGCTTCGAAACCGAGTTCGGTTAAAAGCGACGCGGTCATGGCATCGTATGCGCCCGCCGTGTGGAGATAGGAATTCTCCGGTTGGGCCAAGCGTTGGGCGAATTTCGCCTTGAGCAGGGCTCGAAGCTTATCGGAAGGATGAATCCGCTCGTGAGGAGCGTACATCTTGGAAAAATCGGCGGCGGGATAATTCCACGATTTGATGCCTTCGGGCTTGGGTACGCAGGCTTCTTCCTTTATCATCGTCTGGCTCCATGCGCTCGCGCGTTTATATTTCTCCGCCGTGGCGAAGTCCGGCTTGACCGAATCCAGGATCTTATTCAGCTCCGACTCAAACCAGTTTTCAATCAACCCCCAGGTCCTCCAAGAAATTCCCGATCAGGGCCCCGTGGCTGATCCTGCGCCCAGGACGGGAGGACAACGCCTCTTCATCGGACGTCCGGGGGATCGGCGTCATTATTCCTCCGCGCATGAGCCGTAAGGGTAAAATAATCGCCACGCCCGGTCAACGAATATATTGCGACAAATAAGTCCGATTTTCACCCCCCCCTCCCCCCGCCGCCCCGATCGAATGGCAGCCTCCCCGCAAGCCCCCCCTTGAAATAT
>JBBTHA010000160.1:0-20377 GCA_038060535.1 Elusimicrobiota bacterium
TCTGAGTTGGGACGTATCCGCAAACTCGTCTCGAAACCAGTTTGTGGAAAACCATGTTCGGTCGCTTGGCCCAATCGCTTCACGTCTTCGCGGCTCAAACGGCGTTGAACAAAATAATCCACGCGTTCTCATCGCTGATGATTTCAAACTGAAGATTTCCGGCTAACGAACGCCGGAAGCCGCCAAGGCGATTTTTATGTCGTTGAGCTTGGCTTTCACCTTCTGTTCGTTTTCGGGGCCCATGCGCAGCAATTGTTTCTGAGCGGGACTGAGTCGTTCCAAGGCGTCATCCGCGTAGAGATAAAGGATCCCCTTCTTGCCCTCTTTCAGGTAGACGTCGCCTTCGGGTACGGGAGTCCCCAGAAGCTCGTCGATGGCCCGCACGAGGGTGTCGCGGGCCGCGCCGCTGGTTTCCCCTAATCCCCGCTCGGCTTCGACAAACAGCGGCTTGAGCCGCAGGTACAGCTTGGCGGCGAGCTCCGCGTCGATGGATTGAACGACGGCGGCGACCGCGTTATAACGCGCGTAACTGCGAGCATCCACCGACATCTCGCCTTTCTTGGAGAGGCGAACCAAAAACCCCTTGCGGGGGGCAAGCTCGCGCAGGCTGTCCCGTGGAATTTGCCCCTGCGCGAGAATATGCGCCGCGGCGGCCGTGCGCGCGATGAGATCTCCCTGCTTGAGCCAATTGGAAAAAAACGCGTTCGACGACAACGCCGCGGCCTGGCCGCGGACGAAGTCGTCGCTGTTCTCCAGGGCAGGCAAAGGGGATGGCGTTTCAACGGGAGCGGGTGCTGGAGCGGTCACGACCTCTGGTTCCGGGGCGACGGGTCGGGTTTTCGAGCGGAACGCGTAAAGCATGACCCCGACAATGAAGGCCAGGATCGCGAACCAAAAGACCATCTCCTTCTTGGCGTATGGCACGAGACAAGATTAGGACTAAATCCCGCGGCAGTCAAGGATTCCTGCGACGATCGCCGCGCGAACCTATCGCGGGGGCTCGTCTAAACTGGTTCTCGCGAGAAGCTCGTCGCCGCGGGCTCGATTTTTGGCCCGCGAGCCGTATAGAAAATTGGCGTCGGCCAGCGGCAGGGATTTTAGGCGCTCGAGGACGCGGCGCAATCCCCCTTCGCCCTCACGCTTAAGGACGCGATGCCAGAAATACAGCGTGCCGAACGTGTAATGGCTTTTTTCCCGGCGCAGACTGGAGAGGCGCCCCTTCTTCCAATGCTTCATGTCCTGGACGTCTTGCTCCGTGAGCTCTAATTCCTTTCGGGCCGCGAGAATTTTATCGATTGCAAGAAGCTCGACGACGACGGCGAATCCCTCCGTGAGGGCATCGTAGTCGGTGGTGAACCCGGGGATGGCTCTCTGTTTGTCCGGCACGACGCTGTCGAAGATTTGGTGAGCTTCCTCATGTAATAGGATGACAAGCGCGGAGACCCTGCGCTGCATCGGGATGTTCAAAAACCCCGGCGCGATCTCGTTTTCGTTGGCGTGGGTCCAGGCCCTGTCGATCTGGAGCCGAAGGCCCGGCCCGTAATCCTTGCGGGGAATGTATTGTCCGCTGATCCGCGGGACGAGGGAGAAATCCAACTGCTCTTCGGGGTGTCCGGCTTTCCAATCCGGGAAGAATCGCCGATAGACGAGGTCGACGCGGCGTTTGGTTTCCAGCAGGAATCCGGAGACCTCGAGGGAGAGAAAGTGGCCGGCAAGAGACTGAAGCAGGCTGCGAGAGCTCGTTGCCCCGAAGAAATCATAATGTCGGCGGTCATCGACGTCGCTCATCTGGTCGGCGATCGTCTCGCGGCGGGCCTGGGGCAAACGGCGTCCCGTTTCGATTTCATAGGCGTTCAAGAGGGCATGGGCGACCGGCCGTTCTTTTTCGCGTCGTCGAAAATCGTGGCGCCACAAGAAATGCCGCAACTCCTCTTCTTTGGGAAGGCGTTCGAATCCCGCCTCCTCTTCCCGCGCCCAGGTTTCGGCGACCGATGAGAATAGTGCGCGGACCTTGTCGCTGACCAGGGCGTGACGCAGAATCTTGCGCAGCTCGGGATCAGATTCCGTTAGGCTCTTGGCGCCCGAAGCAGAGCGCGCCTCATGGACGCTTAACATCCTCTGCTCTTGCGAGAATTCGGGCCGATTCTGCAGCTGCTGCGCGGACAGCCCAGTCAACGTCCGGGAAAATAGAGCGCCTCGGGTTGTTGGGGCGGGAAATAGGGGAAGGCGGATGTTCGCCGGGGCGGTCCAGGCTCCCATGGCCGCTCTGGCCGGCAGCGGCGCCACAGGCGCGACGCGAGCCGACGCGGGGTGAGCGCAAAGAGCGGCAAGCGCCATCGTGAAAAGTCCTCGGAGTTCGCGATGGGGGAACACGGGGTTACAACGGCGGGGCGCCGGGGCGCTGGAAGCGCCGCGCCAACTCGTCGCGGTTGAGCGCGAGCATGGTCCGCCGGCCGTGGGGGCAGGCCGAACCGTCGCGGCAGTCTTTGAGGGCATCGAGGAGCTTGTACGACTCCTCTTCTCCCAAGCGGTCATGCGCCTTGACCGCGGCCTTGCAGGCGATGGTGGCAATCGCGTCATGACGCACGTGCTCGACTTCGGCCACGGGATCGGAGAGGCCGTCGACGATCCGGTGGATCAGTTTTTTCACATCGTCGGCCTGATGGAAAAGAGACGGAACTGCGATCACATGCAAGCCGTTTTTACCGTAGGGTTCAACGTCGAAGCCGATCGTCTTAAGGCGGGTTGATTTTTCCAGGACCATGCGCACCGCGGAGGCGGGGAGGTCGATTGGAACGGGGAGCATCAGCTTTTGCGACTTAACGCCACCGTGTTCGATTTCTCCCAAGAACTTCTCATAAAGAACGCGCTCGGCCGCGGCATGCTGGTCGAGGATGAACAGTCCCCCGTTGGCTTCAAAGAGGAGATAACTGCGTTCGATTTGACCGACGTAGCGGTAGGGGGGGCAGTACCAGGCGGGGGCTCCGGCGGGCGCGACCAGCGCGACGGCCGGACCGAACTTGATCTGCGTGAACTCCTCCGGGAAAAAAGAGCGCCCTCCAAGATAATGAGGCGCCGGCGCCTCGGCGACGAGACTGGCGCCCGAGGGTTCGACCGTGATGGGTGCGGCCGCCTTGGCTTTGGCCAGGGCCGCGGCGGTCAAGCCGCTGATGATCTCGAAAATGTCACGGTCGTTTTTAAACCGGATTTCGCGCTTTCCCGGGTGAACGTTGGCGTCGAAGGCATCGGGGGGCAGCTCAAGCAGCGCCACGCATACGGGTTGCTTGCCGGCGGGGCGCAGGTCTCCGTAGGCCTTGTAGAGAGCCTGCTGCAGGATGCGCGAAGCCACCGGCCGTTTATTGACGAAGAAATATTGGAAATTTCGCGAGGAGGGCATCTTGTCGACGGGCGAAACGAGCATGCGGACTCTGACTCCCGGGCGCTCGACGTCGATGGGCAAAAGTCCCCCGGCCAAGTCGTCTCCCAGGACGGCGGCGGCGCGCAAATCGAAATCCTGAAAGGCATCGCCGGACGCTTCGGGTTCGAAGCGCAGAATTTGCCGCCCCTCCGATTTGTAGCTGAAGAGCACGCTGGGGTTGGCGAGCGCGGCTTCCTCGACGACGGAGGCCAGCCGCGCGCGCTCGACCCCGTCGGATTTGAGGAACTCCAACCGCGCGGGAGTGTTGTAGAAAAGATCCTTGACCAGGACCGTGCTGCCCGCAACGGCGGGCGCGGGCCCGTTGCTGAGCTTGCCTCCCTCCGACGTCGCGCGCCACCCGGTCTTGGCGTCCTTTTGGGCGCTGGTGACCGTGATCTTGGCCACGGCGGCAATGGCATAGAGCGCCTCCCCGCGAAAGCCGAAGGTGGAGAGAGTGTCTAGGTCGCCGAACGAGGAGATCTTGCTGGTGGCGTGGCGTTCGAGGCACGCTTTGACGTCCTCGGCGTCCATCCCGCAGCCGTCGTCGGAAACTCGCAGGGAGATTTTTCCTGCGCCGAAGATCTCAATGTCGATGCGCCGGGCTCCCGCGTCCAACGAGTTCTCGACGAGCTCCTTGAGAAGGGAAGCGGGGCGTTCGACGACCTCCCCGGCGGCGATCCGGGAGTAGACTTCTTCGGGGAGGCGGCGGATGATAGGCATTACAGTTGCTTCTTGAGGGCGTTGAGGGTTTGCAGCGCCTCGAGGGGCGTCAGGGTTTCGGGGTTGAGCAGCTTGAGGGAACGCAGCACGGGATTGTCCTCGAATAGCGGGAGCTCCGGGGCGGGCTTGGCCCCGCGGCCGCCGCCGAGGCGTCCGGAGACGGATTCGTTTTCAAGGCTGGCCAGAATGCTTTCGGCCCGCGCGATCAGTTGCGGGGGAAGCCCCGCCAGGGCGGCGACGTGAATGCCGTAGGAGCGGTCGGCCGGGCCCATGCCGATTTTATGGAGGAAAACGACCTCGGTATGCCCGGAGGCGTTGGTCCACTCCTTGACCTCGACGTTGCCGTTGACGATCCCGGGCAGGACACCGGCCAGTTTCGTGAGTTCGAAATAATGAGTGGCAAATAGGCTCCGAGGCCCGCGCGGCTTCGGGGCCCCCTCCTTGCCGCCGGGCGCCTCATAGGCTCCATGAAGGTGCTCGAGTACGGCCCAGGCGATCGAAATTCCGTCGAAAGTCGAGGTGCCTCGGCCGACCTCATCGAGGACCACGAGAGAGCGCGCCGTCGCGGTCCGCAGGATGTGAGAGGTCTCCTTCATTTCGACCATGAACGTCGAGTCGCCTTGGGCGATGGCGTCTTGGGCTCCGAGGCGGGTCAGGATTTGGTCGACGATGCCGATTCGCGCCGACGTTGCCGGGACGAAAGACCCGATCTGCGCCATGAGAACGATCAGGGCGTTTTGACGCAGATAGGTGGATTTGCCGGACATGTTGGGTCCGGTGAGAATCAAGATTTGGGGGTCGACGGCGTTGAGGCTCAGAGAGTTGGCCACGAAAGATCCCGAGGGAAGCAAAGAGGCGAGCACGGGATGGCGTCCCTCGACGATCTCGAGGTCGTAGGTCAGGTCGACGACCGGCTTGACGAAGTCGTGCAGGGCGGCCACGGTGGCCAGAGATTGAAACGCGTCGAGCTCTGCGAGAAGCTCGGAGAGGCGCAAGAGGGACGGATGGTGACCGATGGTTTCAGCGCGGAGCTCATCGAACAGGCGGGCCTCCAAGCGCAGCATCTTATCTTCCGCGGTCAAGATCCTTGCTTCCAATTCCTTGAGTTCCGGAGTGATGTAGCGTTCCGCGTTGGTCAGCGTTTGCTTACGGGTGTAGCGGTCGGGCGCCCGGGCGCTTTGCGCCTTGCTGATTTCCAGGTAGTAGCCGAACACCGAGTTGTAGCCCGCCTTCAAAGTCGACAGCCCGGTTGCCTTGCGCTCCCGCTCTTCCATTTCGGCCAAGACCACGTCGGAGTCGGTTTTCAGACGTCGCAACTCGTCGAGTTCGGGATGAAAGCCGGGGCGAATGAGGCCTCCCTCGCCGAGCGTGGTTGGGGGGGGGGCGGCGAGAGCCGCGTCCAGCTTGGCCGCCAGGGCGTCAAGACCGCGGGCGGCCTCGTCGAAACCGTCGGAGAGGTTGGCCAAGCCGGAGGAGAAAGCGGTTTCGACCAGCCACCGCTTGAGCGCGGGCAAATGGGACAGAGAGCGGCGCAGGGAGTCGAGGTCGCGGGGCCCGGCCTGTCGCGTGGACAGGCGGCTTGTCACGCGCGGGACGTCGGCGATGCCCTGAAGAAGCTTGGTCAGTGCCAGACGCGAAGCGGGTTGGTGACAGAGATCCTCGACGCAGTTTTGACGATGCTGAATTTCGCTGATTTCTGTGGAGGGGTGCAGCAGCCAGGACTTCAGCTTGCGGCTTCCCATGGGGGTGCGGCATTGATCCAGCAGCCCCCAAAGGGTGTGACGTCTTTCACCGTCTGCGGCCTCAACGAGCTCCAGAGTGCGGATCGCGGTCTCATCGAGCTGCATGACCGCTCCGGCTTCACGATAGACCGGCTCGGGGAGCTCGTGCAGTCGAAACTTCGCTTCGTCGATGTAGCGCCGGGCGGCGAGGGCGGCATTGAGAGCGAGGTGGCGATTGCGCCAGACCGGTCGCATGGACCAGGGCGGCGGGTTCTCGGTTTTGACGGGCTCGCGCAGGGTCAGGCAGGTTTTAGAGGGAAGCAGGGAGTTCAGCCACAACGCGGAGGCGGCCTCGGAGCCAACGAGTATTTCCGCCGGACGCGTGCGGGCGATCAAGTCGTAAAGCTTGCGATGGTCGCGGTCGTTGAGCGCTTGGGTGGCCCAAGATTCCCCCGTGGACACGTCAAGGCAGGCGGCTCCCCAGCCGACAAGATCGTTTTCGATGGCGAGCAGAACGTTGGCGGACCCCGGGTCGAGCAGTTCGTCTTCCACGATGGTCCCGGGGGTCACGACTCGAATGACGTCTCGCGGGACGATTTTTTTGTCCTTGGAGGGGGCTTCAAGCTGTTCGGCGACCGCGACAGTTCGTCCGGCGCGCAGCAGTCGAGCCAGGTAGTTCTGCGCGTTATGGACCGGAATTCCGCACATCGGCACGCCCTGGCGCTGGGTCAGGACCAGGCCCAGAATCTGGGCGGCGTCCTGGGCGTCGGTTCCAAACATTTCATAAAAATCCCCGAGGCGGAAAAACAGGATGTTTCGGGGGTGGCGGCTCTTGAGTTCTTGGTACTGCCGCATCACCGGCGTGTCGGGCATCGACTCGACGGAGAACATGGCCTCTATTGTAGCAATTTGCGATGCTGCTCGTCGGAGGCGGAGGTTCGCCCGAATCGGCGGTAATTCAGGTTCAGGCGGCCGTGGGCGGACCAGTCCAGGCGGTCGTTGGGGTGGAGAAGGGCTTCGAGACTGTCGGCGCGAAAACGCGGGCGCAGGCCCAGAGCCTCGAGGGCGCGCAGGAAAAGCAGGACCGGCGCCGAGGGGATCGAGACGGTGCGCACGCGCCTTCCCTTGTCGCGAGCGATGGCGGCGAGCAAGTCCTTGAAGGCGATGGGCTCGGGATCGGCCAACGTCACCGGGCCGGCGGCGCGTTTGGGATCCCAGTGCAGAGCCGCGACGAGATCCCGGGCCACGTCGTCAAGATGGACCATGTGCAGAGGCTGACCCCCGCCGTCGAAGACGGGGAGCAGGGGGCAGGCGCTGAGTTTGGCCAAGGCCTTGTACATTCCTCCCGGGCCGCCATAAATGAGTCCGGGCCTTAGCACGATTGCGTCCCCATCGAGGGCGGCGTTCTCAACGATGACTTTGCCCCTGCCGTAGTCGGAACGGCAAGCGGCGAAGGCGCTGATCGAAGAAACGAAGACGACGCGCTTGATTCCCGCCCTCTTGGACGCATTCAGAAGTCTCAAGGATCCTTGCACGTTGACGTGCTCGACCTGTTCCCAGCCCATGGCCGAAAAGTCGTAGGCCCCATGAATGAGGGCGTCGCAGCCGGCCAGCGCCCCCGGCGATAGGGGCTCCTCAAGGCGAAACAGCCGGTCATCGGCGCCGGAGGGTGAGCGCGTTAAGCGGCGCACGGCGTGGCCCGCGGCCGTCAGCGCCGCGCACGCGCTTGAGCCGACCATTCCCGCGGCCCCGGTCACGGCGACGATCATGGCGCGCCTCTCATCGCTTCGGCGGCGACGCGCCAGGCATTGGCCATGACGGCGTACGTGAAAGTCGTCGCGGGCAGCGTCGGCAGAATCGACGAGTCGACGAGATGCACGCGGCCGCGTCCATGGAGCCGGCCAAGGCGATCGGATTGCCAAGGTCCGGGCGCCGCGTTCATGGGAAATAAGCCCCCGACATGATTTCCCTCTCCGGGAAGACCGAACTTCATGAGACAAGACAGGGGCCGAAACCCAAGCAAGCGGCGATGAGAGGAAAGCTTTTGCGCCGCGCGGCGGATGGCGGCGTGTGAGGCGCGGGCGTTCGACGCGGTGATGAACAGGCGGCAGTCCTCTCCGCGTCCCCGGGACGCGACGGCCACCGGCACGCCCTCGTCGGAGTGCAGGTATCCTTGCACGGCGAGCAGGCGAGAGGAGAGAATGTCGCGCATCCGGCGCCGCGGACGGTCGAAACACAGCCAACCGACGGCGCTGTCGATTCGATCGGCGATGATTTCGTTGTGGGTGTAGAGTTGGAGATGGACCGTGCGCTTGGAGACCGCGGGGTCCCTTAGCTCCAAATAAAGCTGGGCCAAAGTGTGGAGTCCTTTTTCCGGGGCTCCGGGAACCGATTCATCAAGCAACAGCGGCAGGACGAAGTAAGGCTGGGACAGAAGAGGCAGGCCCGTCTCGGGAGCGCCGAAGGAGCCGCACACCAGGCGGGCCGTCGCCAGAGGTCCGCAGGCGAGAAAGACTTTATTCGCTTCAAAAACGGTGCGGGAGGCCCCCGCGGGCGCGACATGCAGGCGGACTCGTTGGCGGTTCTCTTCGAGGCAGAGCACGCGCATGCCGCCGCGGTAGGAAAATCCGGGCCGGCCCTTCAGCTTCCCGATGACATGGGACGAGCTCCAGATGGCGTTGCGAGCGCATCCCCTCAGGCAGGCCGCGTCGTACTCGCAGAGAGCGGCTTGAACGGCGTGTCGAGCGCGGCCGAAGCGGATTCCGGCCGACGACAACGCCGCGCTTTGAGACGACAGACGGGAGTGAACGCGGCGCGCCTGAAGCGACATGTCCAGCGGTGGTTCCGGAGGGGCGTGGAACGGGAATAGCGCCTCAAGAGCGTCCGGAACTCCGGAAATACCCAGCAGCCTGGCGGCGTGCGCGTAATAAGGACGCAAGTCCTCGGCTTTAAAGGGCCATTCGCCGAGTTCATCCTCCGGAAACGGGAGGGTCGAGGCGCCCCAGACGGCCGAAAGGCCTCCCAGGCCCCCGGAGGCGAGGCAGCGCGTTCCCGTCTGCACCAGGCCGGACTCGAGATCGCCGAGGTAGGGGTGGCTGGAGCCGAAAAGAAGCTTACGTGCGGGGTCATCGCGGTCCGGTTCACCACGGCCGACGAGGACGGGATCGCGGTCACGTCCGATGTCGAGCATCGTCACGTCCTGGCCGCCGTCGAGCAAGGCGGGCGCGGCCGCCACGCCCGAGGGACCGGAACCGACGACGATGTTCATGCAGTCTCGGCTACGGGCGCCACTGCCCGTGCATGCGCAGCGAGTCGAGGACGCAGCCCACGCTGAAGGAGATGAGACTGCCCAACGCGCAGACGACCGCGCACAGGAGGAAGACAGGCCCGCCTCCGGCGACATGGACCGCGAGCATCGCCGCCGCCGCCGCGCCGACCCAGGAGGCGATGATCACGAAAAACTTGAGCGGATTGTAGATGATGGCGACTTCGGTCATCAGCTGCAGCGTGCGCAGAACGTCGCGCACCGGCCTAACCTTGGAGTGGCCTCCCGAGCGCGCTCGAAAATGAATGGGCAGGAATTTAACGAAACGGCCCTGCATGAGGAAGGAGAGGGTCATCGTGGTCGTGAACGAATAACCCAGGCAGCGCACCAAGCCTTGTCGGTCGATCAGAGACTTACGCACCAGACGCAGTCCGGAATTCGCGTCGGGCACCGGCTCGCCTACAATGAAGCCGGCCAGCTTCAGGTAGACCCAGCGAAGAAACGTTTTCGTCGGGGTCCCCCAGAAGTGCGCGCCTTCGCGCGCGCCGATGACCAGGTCGAAGGCGGGTGCGAAGTCGAGCAGGCGAAGGATTTCCGAGGGAGGGTAGGAGCCGTCGGCGTCGATCATCAGCACCCACTCGTGCTTCGCGGCGGAAATGCCCGTCAAAAGAGAGAGTCCGTAGCCGCCGTTGGCGGGGTGAGCGATCACGCGCGCATGAGACGCATTGACGGCCGAGGCCGTTCCATCCCGGGAACCGTCGTCAACGACGATGATTTCGAACTCTATTTTGCGTTTCGCAAGTTCAGCATGCAGACCGGCGACGACGGGCCCGATGGCTTCGGCTTCGTTGTAAGCGGGAACGACCACGGTCACGGTCAGGGCGCTCATGGGCTAAGTTTAGCTGATTCTACGGCTCAAAGACGAGGGTGAAATCCACCCAGCGCTCGCGCCGGGAGGAGAAGCGGCCGTAGATCGAGCGCCGGTCATGCCAGCCCGCCTGCAGGCGCGCGTTGCGGCGGGAATTCGCCCTCGCCAGGCGCAATCCCGCCGCGATGCTGACCTCGGGATTGAATCCCGCGGCTTCGTATCCCTGAATATCCGAAGCGAGGTAGGCCCTTGTCCGTGGGGAGACGCTGAATTGGAATTCAGGAGAGAGCAACTCTCCTCCCGCCTGCAGTCCCCAGCGTTTGGGAGAGTCGGATGTTTTGACGAACAGGCTGGTTCCGGCGTACAGGCGTAGACGAGCCGACGGTTCGAGGGCGGCGAGCGTGCGCAGGCCGGCTTGGTGAAAACGCGGGCGACCCGAATCCGCGCCGCGATAAAAGGGGGTGATCTTGAAGGAAACGTCGCCTCGGCGCAGGACCACGGGCAGCGCCGCCGACAGGTCGGCCGCCTCGGTTCGTCCGTTGCGCGCAAGGCGCGCCCTGGCCATGGCTTCGGCTTCCCACTGCGACTGCCAGGAGAGGTCTCGGCCCCAGCGAGAGCGTCCAAATCCCGCGGCGGCGCCCAAGCTGAGGTCGGCCGAATCGACGCCCCCCAGGCGAAAATAGGAAGCGGCCGTCCGGCTTTGCCAAGGGTCGGCCAAAGGCGGCGAGAAGATTTCCCCGGCCCGCGCCGGGGTCTTGGCGTGGGCGCGGTCCAGGAAGGAGCCGGCCAGTAGGAAGCAGAGAAGGCTAGCGCGCAAGCGCGGCCTTGACGTCAGCCGTGAGTTTGGCAAGAGACTTCGAGCCGAAGTAGGCCGAGAGGACGCGGCCGTCACGGCCGATGAGAAACGCGGTCGGCAAGCCGGGAACGCGCCAGCCCTTGGGAGGGTTCTCGCCGCCGTTGAGCAGGATCGGGTAATTGATCTTGGCCTTCTTGACGAACGGGGCGACCGCGGAGGCTTCCTCGTCCATGGAGACGCCGAGAATCACCAGTCCCTTGGAGCCGAGCTCGTCCTGGAGCGCGACGAGCTCGGGAATTTCAACCCGGCAGGGCTCGCACCACGTGGCCCAAAAATCGACGAGCACGACCTTGTTCGGGTAGTCGGCCAAGGAGAGGGTCTTCCCTTCGGGAGACGGGCCGGACAGCGGAGCGGCGAGTTCGGCGTTCTTGGAGGCCGCGGGGCCGCATGAGGAGGTCCCAATAAGGGCGAAAACGAGCGGCAACATCAGTCGAAAGAGTGTCCCCATCAGAGCGCGAGGGTGCCCGCAAATTTGGGGACGAGGCGATTGAGCCAGGACAGGCGGTCGAAGAAGATCAGCAGCCCGATGGCGATGAGAAGGACGCCGGCGGCGATCTCGCCCCTGCGGATATGCTTTTTGTAGTGGCTAAAGAAGCGCATGAACTTGGTGACGGCAAATCCGGTGGCGATGAAAGGAAGTCCGAGGCCGAGGGAGTAGACGAACAAAAGGATCATGCCCTGGGCCACGGTTTCGCTTGTGGCGGCGAGGGCGAGAATGCCCGATAGAATCGGACCGATGCAGGGAGTCCAGCCGAAGGCGAAGGCCAGTCCCATGAAAAAAGAGCCGACATAACCGGGCTTGAAGGCGCCGGTGTTGGCGCGTTTTTGGTAGTACAGCCAACGAATGGGCATAAGGCCCGTCATGTGCAGGCCGAATAAGACGACGACGCCGCCGGCGATTTTGCTGACGAGCCCGGCATGCTCGGCCAATTCTTGGCCGAGAGTCGTGGCCGTGGCGCCTAAAAGGGTGAAGATCACCGAGAAGCCGAGGACGAAGCACAGGGCTTCCCAGCCGGCGTGCCGCAGACGCGTGCGCTCGTTGGCCCCCGCCGACATCTCCTCGAGGGTCATGCCCGACATGAAGGAGATATAGCCGGGAACCAAGGGAAGGACGCAAGGCGACAGAAAAGAGACCAGTCCCGCCAGCAGGGCCGCGCCGTAGCCGATCGTTCCGTCGTTCATTATTCCGATCCTATCATTTCATCCGAGTGCTATCATCACCCCATGACCTCAGCCATGCTGATTTTCATGCTGTCATTTTCGTCCGCCGCCGCGGCCGCGCCCAAACAGGAGAAGACCGTGAAGAACTATTCCAAACCCTCCGATGCCGAGCTGCGCAAACGCTTGAGCGCCTTGCAGTACGCCGTGACTCAGAAGGAGGATACGGAGTCCCCGTTCAAAAACGAGTATTGGAACAACCATGAAGCGGGCATCTATGTGGATATCGCCTCAGGAGAGCCTTTATTCTCGTCCAGCGACAAGTTCGACTCCGGCACCGGCTGGCCCAGCTTTACCCGTCCGCTCAAGCCGGAATTCATCGTGGAGAAAACGGACCGGAGGCTGTTCGCCGCGCGCACGGAGGTTCGTTCCAAAATCGGCGACAGTCATTTGGGGCATGTTTTTGCGGACGGCCCCAAGCCCACGGGCCTGCGTTATTGCATGAACTCGGCGTCTATGCGTTTTATTCCGGTCGCTCGTTTGGAAGCCGAGGGTTATGGAGAGTTCCTTGCGTTGTTTTCCGGGGTCAAAAAAGGAGGCGCGAAAACCGAGACCGTGGACTTGGCCGGAGGGTGTTTTTGGGGAATGCAGCATATCCTGCGCAAGATTCCGGGCATAGTGAAAACGGAGGTCGGTTACGCCGGGGGACGGATCCCCCATGCGACCTACGAAAATCATGAGGGGCATGCCGAGGCCGTTCGGGTGGTTTATGATCCTCAAAAGCTCTCATTCGAGCAGCTGCTGCGGTGGTATTTTCGCATGCATGACCCAACGACGCTGGACCGCCAAGGCAATGACAAGGGGTTATCCTATCGCTCGGCTATTTTCTACCACAGCGAGGCCCAGCGCGAGGCCGCGGAGGCTTTCAAGAAAAGGCTCGACGAACGCGGCAAATGGGGCGCGCCCATCGTCACGCAAATAGAAAAGTCCGTCTCGTTCTGGCGGGCGGAAGAGAATCACCAGGACTATTTGGTCAAAAAGCCCGAAGGCTACACGTGCCACTTCTTGAGGCCGGAGTCTATTCTCGGCGATTAGCGGCGGCGGCGTAACAGGGTGGGACAGGGGTGTTGACGGGACTTGAAAGAGGGGGCATACTGGGCGGTATGACCCGGTTTCTTGCTTCGATCGTCGCGGCGGCCCTCACGGCGGGAGTTTCGGCCGCCGAGAGGGATTTCGACCCTCAAAAATTAAAATCGGCGCGGGAACTTTTAAGTGCGACGGCGGTGCCCCACCATGAGCTTCTCGATCCATCCAACCAAGGGATGAAGTGGTCGCTGCGCAACGTGGCCGACCTTGGACCGATCCTGCTGGCGGCCAGAGGGGCCGTTGCCGACCTTCACGTCCGCAATCCCAGCGCCGTGGCGGACGCTTACGGCAACGGCGTCATGACCAACATTGAGGACACGCTCAAGCTGTTCGGCGAGGGGGCTCTGGAGCGGGGGTGCGTGTCCCATCAGAGCGTGACGTTCGACGCCGTTAAACCGGCGGCGAAGGATTCCAGCCTGCAGGTCAAAAAAATTCGCATCAGAACGGTGTTTCAGCACAACGCCGTCATCGTCTTTCCGAAGGGATCCGACTGGAAGCAATCCGGCGTCGTCCTGGACGGCTGGATCCGGCAAAAGTCAGACTTGGATAAAATGGTGTACGCCTTCAGGAAGTGGGTGGGTTTTGGCGATCGCCCGCGCCTGATCGACGATGACGAATAGGCGCCTCTTTTTTATATCATCCGGTCATGACCACCATGACCGAAAAAACCAGAACCGAGAAGGACACGATGGGGGAGATTCCCGTCGTTTGCGATCGATATTGGGGCGCTCAAACCCAAAGGTCGCTGCACCATTTTCAAGCCGGCGCCGGCCGGGACACCATGACGCGGGAGATGATTCGCGCGATGGGAGTTTTGAAGAAAGCCGCCGCTCTGGCCAACGCCGAACTGGGCTTGCTGCCCGCGGATAAGGAAAAGCTCATCCTCGCCGCCGCCGATGAGGTCATCGCGGGACGTCTTGACGATCATTTCCCCTTGGTCATCTGGCAGACGGGCTCGGGAACCCAGTCGAACATGAACGCCAACGAGGTGATCTCCAACCGCGCCATCGAACTGGCCGGGGGCGTCATGGGCTCCAAGAAGCCGATTCATCCCAACGACGACGTCAATAAGTCCCAGTCCTCAAACGACACGTTTCCCACCGCGATGCACATCGCCGCCGCCGAGGTGCTCGTTCTCGAATTGATTCCCGCGGTGAAGTCCCTGAGCGCGGCGCTGAAAAAGAAAGCCAAGTCGTTCGATAAGATCGTCAAGATCGGCCGCACGCACCTGATGGATGCCGTGCCCATGACCCTGGGCCAGGAGGTCGGAGGTTGGGCGGCGCATCTAGACGCCGACGTGCAGCGCGTGGAGGCGGTGCTTGGCGGCCTTTATGAGCTGGCGATCGGGGGGACGGCCGTCGGGACGGGCCTCAACACTCATCCCGATTTCGACAAGAAAGCCTCGGCCCACATCGCCAAGATCACGAAGCTGCCCTTTAAGCCCGCGCCGAATAAGTTCGAGGCTTTGGCCGGGCATGACGCCCTGGTTTTTGCGCACGGGGCGCTCAAGACGCTGGCCTGCTCGATGATGAAGATCGCCAACGACGTGCGCTGGCTGGCGTCTGGGCCGCGCGCGGGCTTGGCGGAAATCCGCATTCCGGAAAACGAGCCCGGCTCCTCCATCATGCCCGGAAAGGTCAACCCGACTCAAAGCGAGGCGGTCACCATGATTTGCGCCCAAGTCTTGGGCAACGACGTCGCGGTCAACATCGGTGGAGCGTCCGGGAACTTCGAGCTGAATGTCTTCAAGCCCCTGATCATCCACAACTTCCTGCACTCCGCCAAACTGCTCGCTGCGGGTTGCCGGGGATTTACCGAGCATTGCGCCGTCGGCATCGAGGCCGACGAGGCGCGCATCGACGAGCTGATGCGCCGCAGCCTGATGCTGGTCACCGCGCTCAACACCCATATCGGATACGACGCCGCCGCCAAGATCGCCAAAACGGCGCATGCGGAGGGCTTGACGCTCAAGGACGCGGCCTTGAAGCTGAAGCTTCTGACAGAAGAGCAGTTCAGGGATTGGATTAAGCCCGAGAACATGACTAGGCCGGGTTTGTGATGGACCGGGCTCAGCAGGAGCTTCTCAGGCGCGCGGCCTCGGTCATCGGCCATGATTTGCGCAATCCCATGGCGATCATCAATAACTCGGTGTATTTCGTGCGCGCTAAGCTCCCAGCCGACGGCGTCGACCCGAAGGTCGAAAAGCACTTGAAAATCATCGAGAGCGAAATCGCCCGGGCCGACCGCCTTTTAACGGACATGCTCACGTTTTCGCGGCCGTATCTTCCCGCCGCGGAGACGAAAGACTTCGATCCCTTCATCGAAAGCCGGGTCAAGGAGTATCCTCTTCCCGAGGGCGGAAAAATCGACTTCAAGCCCGAGGCCAAAGGGGCCCGGTCGCGGTTCGACCCGGCGGCCCTGGGCGACGCCTTGAGGCGCCTGCTCGACAACGCGTTTTTCGCGATGGGAGACAAAGGCACGGTCAAGGTCTCGACTCACTCCGTGAAAGACACGGTCGTGGCCTGCGTGGCGGACTCCGGACCGGGGGTGGACGCGAAGATCAAGGATGATCTCTACGAGGCGTTCATGACGACCAAGCCCAAGGGTTTGGGCTTGGGCCTTTCCCTGGCGCGCAAATACCTCGAGGGCAACGGGGGGTCGATCACTCACGAAACAGGGCCGAAAGGAGCCAGTTTCCGTTTGATTCTGCCGGCGATTTAAGCGCCATGGACGAATTCCGCCGGGACCTTCTTGGCGCCGTCGCGCTCGCGGCCGCGGGTCTTTTCGCTTTCGGCATGACGGTGGCCGCTCCGGTATACTACCACGATTTAAAGTACATGGGCGCCCACCCCCTGTTTTCGAAGGAGTCTCAGGAGGTTCTTGGAGCGCTGTTCTCACGGAACTATTTCGCTTTGACGGGAGAACGCGCTTGGCAGCCGCTGACGACCTATTGTCATTGGCTTCTATCGGGATCTCAAGCCCTCTGGCGTTTGTTCGGCATCTCCCTTCACCTGGCGACCGCGTTGAGCGTGCGATCTGTGACGCGCCGCTTGGCCGAAGACGAGTTCGCGGGCTGGGCCGCGGCCTTTCTCTTCTTATTGTTTCCATTGTCGACCGAGGCCGTCTTTTTCGCCTATTTTCACAGCCATATCATCGCGGCGCTCTCGACGCTGCTGGGGATCGTCTTTTGGCTTAAGGCGCGAGAGTCTCACGCTGAGACTCAAGGATGGCTTTGGTTGAGCCGGATCGTTTTTTGCGTCGGGCTTTTTGGGGGGGAAACCGCGGCGCTCGCGCCGGGTTTGATGGTCCTGCATATCGCTGTGTTCGATCGGGGCGACATGCGTCGGCGCATGCGTGAGCTTGGCGGTCATATCCTCATTCTGGCCGTCTACCTGGTTTGGAGATGGGGCGTATTGATTGCCTCACCGACTTTGGCCGCGGCGTCGGCCCGCGAACGGTTGGTCAATCTTGGCTGGTATGTGGGGGCCCTCATTGTCCCCTGGCCGGCATGCCTGTTTCGCTCTCCCGGCGTCGGCGCTCTGGCGTGGTTGATCCCTTATGCCGTCTGTGTTCGCGCGGCCCTCCGGCACCCCGGGGTCCTTTTCGGTCTAGTGTGGATTACGCTCGCGCTTCTGCCGGCTCTTGGGAGTCCGGCGGCGGACCATCGGCTGTATCTGGCGGTCGCCGGGGCGGCGGCGGCGGTTTCCTGCTTGCTGGCCCGGACGCGTTTTCGCATTCTGTTGGCGCCGCTAATCGTGGCGTGGGGCGCCGGAAGCATCGTGCACAACGGAGGATTTCGCGATCTCTTGGTTTTCGGGGAACGATGCGTGGAATGCGCGCCCGACCATCCCGGGGCGCTCGCCTTCAGCGGCGAGCTGCACGCCGGGGAGCTGGATTTCGAAGGGGCGCGCAAGCGTTTTGAAAAGGCGGTCGCGTTGGCTCCTCAGGACGCCGGCCTGCGTGATAAGTTCGGCTACGTCCTGTTCAGTTTAGGACGCAAGGTCGAGGCTGTGTCCGAGTTTCAGGCGGGGGTCGACCGCGGTTCCGGAGCGTCGGGTTGGAACAACCTCGGCAGCGCCTTGGCCTCCGTTGGACGCAAAGAGGCCGCGTTGCGGGCCTACGAGGAAGCCGCGCGTCTCGCGCCCCAGTGGAAGACCCCGCGCAAGAACGCCGACGACTTGCGCAGAGCGCGATGAGTGCCGCGCGGCACTGGCTGATGAAATCCGAGCCGGATGTTTTTTCCATTGACGACCTCGCCCTCAAGGGGACGACGGGCTGGGACGGAGTGCGAAACTATCAAGCCCGTAACTTCATGCGGGAGATGAGAGTCGGCGAGGCGGTTCTTTTCTACCACTCCAACGCCGAGCCTTCCGGGGCGGCCGGAACGGCTGTCGTTGTTCGGGCGGCTTATGCCGATCCGACACAATTCAACCCCAACAACGACCGCTTTGATCCTAGGGCGACGGCCGACAAGCCGGTGTGGTTTCAGGTGGATGTGCGCTTCGTGTCCAAGTTCCCCCGCTTTATATCCTTGGAAGAGCTGCGCGGCATCAACGAGCTGTCCGATATGATGCTCTTTCGCCGCTCGCGTTTGTCGGTTCAACCGTTGACGAAAGCGCAGTGGACGGCGATCGCTCGCAGGGGGCGCCGCGGCTCCTCGCCTCGGGATTAGCCCGCCGCGGGGGGGACTTCGGCGAGGGCGTTGAGGCGGGCCCAGAACTCGGCGGGTGAGTCGATGCGTTTGGCGGGATCGGGTTCGAGTGCGTGATCGATGAGTTCGTCGAGGCCGGGGCTGAGGTCTGCGACTCGTTGAGAGGGCGGCAAATATCGCTTGGCGAGTTTGGCCGCAGTCGGACCCTCATAGGGGCGCATGCCCGTGACCATCTCATAGAGGACGGTGCCGAGGGAAAACACGTCGTTTTCCTTGCGGACGAATCCATACTCCTGCTCGGGAGCCATGTAGTGAGGAGTGCCGATCAGGCTTTGGGTGGTGGCCGCGGCTTTGCCGACTCGCGCCGCGTGGCGCGCAATGCCGAAATCCAAAACTTTCACGCCGCCCCCGAGGGTTAACATGATGTTGGCGGGTTTAAGATCCATGTGGACAACGTCTCGGGCGTGGGCATAGTCAAGCGCGGCGCACACCTGGCCCAAGACGCGCTTGGCCTCCGTCAACGGCAGCTTCTTGTGTTCGGCGATGGACTCATCGAGAGTCCGTCCCCGCAGACGCTCAAAAACCATATAGAGGCCTCGTTCATCCTGTTCAACGGCGTAGATCTCGACGATGGACGGGTGGCGGAGTTCCGAGACGGTGCGCGCTTCCCGGAAGAAATCGCGTTTGGCGATTTCATCGAGAAGAAATTCATCTCGAAGCATCTTGACGGCGACTGGGCGGTTGAGACACTTATCGTGAGCCTCATAGACCACGCCCATCCCGCCCTGGCCGATGGCTTTCCCGATTTCATAGCGGGGAGCGAGGATGGGAGGAGTCGATGGCTCCTTAGACCGCGATCCAAGAAAACCGGTGCCGATTCGCATCAGCCCGAGACTGATCAAAAGCCCTCCGGACAATGAGAAAGCCAGAACAACGGCCAATGAGCGGGCGTTCCTCGCAAAAAATTTCGCTAATGAAGCCGTCGTTGAGCCTGATGTGACCGATTCGACCGGCAGGGTGTGCCGTCGAACGGAGTCGTGATAGTCGGACTTGAATTGAGCATCAAGACCGGCGGCGGTTCTTAAGTCCGACGCCATGGCCTCGTACTGGCCGAGCCCCTCGTGGGCATGAGCGCGATTGGCGAACGCGTAGGGATTGTGGGGATTGATTTCCAGGGACAACTTCGCGTCGTCCAGAGCGTCATCGAATCGTCCCATGCGCAGGAACGCCCATGACCTGACGTCGCGCAGCGGCGCGATCGCAGGCGCGAGAATCAGGGCCCGTGACGCGTCGCGCGCCGCGTCCGTGTAGCGGCCGAGGAGATTCTCCGCCGCGGCCCGAAAGTAAAGCGCCCGCGTGTTGTCCGGCGCCGCGGCGAGGACCGAATCGGCGTCTTTCATGGCGCCGAGATAATCCTTGAGCGAGAGTTTGCGACCCGCGTTATCGAGCAAGAGCGAGAGCTCTTCGTGGAGCGGTTGCTCGGGAGGCGTCAGGCGCACGGATTTGACCTGGTTGAGTTGTTGAACAATGGCGTGATATTCCCGCTCAATGGTCGAGCCGAGGTCGCCGTTCTCAACATGCGGCGAGGATCGGCCGCGGCCCTTTGGGGGAGGCATGAGCGCGGAGGCGGCTGTGCCCGTGGGATCGAGGGTCGTCGCGCGGCGAGCGTCCGACAGGGCCTGGATGTGGTTTCCCAGGCCGTAAGAGGCCGCGGAGCGCGCGGCCCAACCTTCGGGCGCGTCGGGAAACGCGCGCACAACCGCGTCGCCGTCCGCGTAGGCACGCGCGAAATCCCCAAGTCCCGCGGCAGCCCGGGAACGTTCGATCAAGGCGTCCATGTTTTGAGGGTCGGCGCGGACGGCGAGCTCGGCCAACTCCCGGCTCTCGTCCCATCGTTCGGCGCGGTTGTTGAGCCGTGCAAGGCCCGTCGCGGCCTTCAGAAGTAGAGATTTCGGAGCGAGCGTGGACGCGGCGCGCACGACGACGTTGAGTTCGCCGAGGTGTCCGTCAATCCAGTCTTGTCGCCGGTCGGTCCCGAGCGAGTCGGCGTTGGCGATGAAGGCCTCGAGCGCGTCCGCGATGACTCGCTTGGCTTTTCCGTCTTCTTCCGTGCCGAGAGCGCTTTTGAGTTGGAGAAGAAACCGGTAAGAGGGGCCCTGTCCCCCGGACTTCGGGCGGGCGACTCCGGCTCTGGGAGGGATCACGCGCCACGCCGTGGGGGCCGTCGGGGGATAGGAGGCCGGCGCATACCGCTCTTCGGCGAAGACTCGCGAGAAGGGAGCGGACAGGACCAAGATACACAACGCGATCGAGAGGGTCATGGCGGCGAGCCTGAAGGCGAGTGTATAGCCTCGGGAGGTGCTCGTCAAGCCGATTCTCCATGTTTTACCCTTGTTTTTTTCGTCCCCGCCAGAAGCGGGGAAATTTCGCAGGAACGTAACATGTTCGACATTGAATCCTTCCGAGGAAGGGGGTATAGTACGGCCATGAAGGTCGCTCTGCTGGCCAAGGTGACGGTCGACGCCCGTAGATTGCTAACGAGCCGCTGGGTGCACGATACGGCGCATGTGTTCG
>JBBTHA010000161.1:0-12703 GCA_038060535.1 Elusimicrobiota bacterium
CGACCGGCACCATGGGCTTGGGCGTTTCGTAGGTCAGCGGCCGCAGGCGCGTGCCCGCGCCGGCAGCCAGGAGCATCGCCTTTTTGGGAAACATGATCAGGAGTTGAGGTTAGGGGCGACCCATTTCTTGGCCATGTCGAGCAGGCCTTGGGTGCGCTCGGCTTTGTCGCTTTCGGCGTAAACCCGCATCAAGGGCTCGGTTCCCGAGGGGCGCATGAGAAGCCAATGGCCGTCGGCGAGGACGATTTTAAGTCCGTCGATGGAGATCAGCTCCTGGATCGGCGTGCCCAGAATTTTCTTGGGCAGCTTCTTGATCAATTTTTGGGTCCAGAGGCTCTTGTCGACGACGGCCTTGTGGATGCGGTAATCGATGCGCTTGTAGGAGCTGGAGCCGTAGCGCGTCTCGACTTCCTTCCATAGCTGCGACGGGGTCTTGCCCGTGACGGCCATCATTTCCAGAAACAGCAGCGCCGTGAGCATTCCGTCGCGTTCGGCGATCGCGTTTTTCGCGGCCCACGCGTAGCCGCCGGATTCCTCGCCGGCGATCGCGGCTTCGCCCGAGGCGATTTTTTCGGCGACGTGCTTGAATCCCACGGGAAGCTGCTCGAAGGGGATATTCTTTTCCTTGGCGATTCGCTCCGCCAGGTAGCCCAAGGACACCGACTGCACGATCTTGCCCTTGAACTTCTTCTTCTCGACCAGGTAGAGGACGATCATCGGGAACACCTGGCAGGGCGTCAGGTAGCGGCCGTTTTCATCGACGAGCCCGAAGCGGTCGGCGTCGCCGTCGAGTGCTAGGCCCACCGCGGCTTTGTTCGTCTTGACGGCCGTGGCGAGAGCGGCGAGATACTGCTCGATGGGCTCTGGATTGACGCCGCCGAACAGGGGATCGTGCTTGGTCCGAATCTCCCGAAGAGTCTTGGCCGGGAGGAACTCGCCCATCAGGCCGGAAGCGGCTCCATGCATGTAGTCGACGACCACGGGCTTTTTGATCTTGGAGCGGATCTTGGCCAGGTCGACCCGGCTTTTCAAGTAGGCGAGATAGACGTCGCGATAGCTTTTGATCTTGATCTCGGTGGCGCGCGTGGGGGCGGTCCGGTCGACCCATGATTCCACGCCTTTGGTCAGCGTTTCCAGGGCGGCGCGTCCGTCGACCTTGATCTTCACGCCGTTGTAGGAGGGGGGGTTGTGGCTGGCCGTCACCATGATGCCCGCTCCGCCGAGCTTCCTGGACATGAGGCTGACGGCGGGAGTGGGCAAGGACTCGCTCATGAGGATGGGGGCGAGGTGGTTGGCCTCGAGGACCTTGGCGATTTCCCTGGCGAAGTCGCTCGATTGAAACCGGCGGTCGTAGCCGATGACCATCGGGCCCGAAAGAGGGCCTTTTTTTCGACCCACCTTCAGCTGCTCGTCCTTGATGTAGTCGGCGATCGCCTGGGCGATGCGCCGGCAGTTTTGGAAGGTGAAGTCACGCGCGATCACGCCCCGCCAACCGTCGGTGCCGAACTTGATTGGATTTATCATTTTCCTCTCCTTCCGTAGTCGTCCTGGAGGCGGACGACGTCCCACAGCTCGGGCGTGGACACCTCGATGAGGGTGACGCGTCCGTGCGGCGCCTCAAAGCGGTGAATCGTCCGGGGTGGAATTGCGAACGCGCTCATCGGACCGAGCAGCCGGGTGGCGCGGCCCAGCCGAAGGCGAAGCCTGCCGCGCCACACGAGAAGGCTTTCATGCTTCTTCCGATGGAATTGAAGGCTGAGGCGACGGCCCTTGTTGATGACGAGGATCTTTCCCACGTATTTCTTCGCGCGGGCGAAGATGAGCTCGCGTCCCCAGGGTTTCTTGACCGTTTCAACGCCCGCCGCGTTCGCCATCAGAGTTGGCTGTAGTCTCCGATTCGCGAGCCTCCGGCCAGCGCGGCGCCGGGGCCTAGTGTCGCGTGGGTGCCGACGCGCGCGCGCGGCCCGACAATGCAGCGTTCCAGCCGCGCGCCGTCTCCGATGACCGCGCCGTCGAGCACCACGCAGTCCGACAACTGGGCGCCGCGTCCGATGCGCACGCCAGCGCCCAGACAGACGGCGCCGGAAAAGCGCGTAAACGCCGCCACCTTGACTCCGGCTCCGGCGTTCACGCGGGCCCCGTCGGCGTTCTTGAAGGGACGGGCCTCGAGTCCGGGCTTGAAGGGCGTTCGGCCCTCCATCAAATCCAGGTGAACCTGGAGATATTTCTCGACGGTGCCGATGTCGATCCAGTAACCCGGCGCGACGAATCCCGCGATGCGGGCTCCGGCCGACAGGCGTTCGGGGAACAGGCCTCGCTCCAGGGAATACGTTTTTCCGGCCGGAATGTGGGAGAAGACCGAGGGTTCGAAAAGGTAGGCGCCGGCGTTGATGGAATTGGTCTCGACCTCGTCCCACGAGGGCTTTTCGAGGAAGCGGCGCACGTGGTTCTTCTCGTCGGTGAGCACGAGGCCGTAGGGCGTGGGGTCCTTGACGCGGGTCAACGCCATGGAGATCTCGGCTTTATTGGCGCGGTGAAAACGCAGGAAGGAGGTGAAGTCCAAGGCGTTGAGGACGTCGCCGTTGAGAACCAAGGTCGTCCCGGACAGCAGCGGCTCGGCGTTCTTCAGGGCTCCGCCGGTGCCCAACGGCAGGCGCTCTCGGACGTAGAACAGCTTCATGCCCAAACGCCGGCCCGATCCGAAGGCGCGGTGAAACGATTGGGCGTGGTAGGATGTGCACAAAACGACCTCGGTGATGGAGTGTCGTTTCAAAATCTGGAATTGGTACTCGAGAAAGGGGCGGTTGAGCACGGGGAGCAGGGGTTTGGGCTTGGCCAAAGTGAAAGGGCGCAGCCTGGTGCCCATCCCGCCTATAAGAATAACCGCTCGCATAAGCGCTGGATTCTACAAAAATAGAGGTCCTCGGTCAGGGGTAATAATTTTTTTACCCCGTATTTCCAGGGTTTTTTATTATGATGACCCCGGCTCATGACGAATTATTACCTTCCCTCGGACCATTCATCCCGCCGCAAGGCCTTGGTTTTCGGGCTGCTGGGACTTGTCGCCCTGCTCGCCCTTGAGGCGCTTCTGCTGCGCTCGTTTGTCCGCGTCGACACGCGGCCGCCGTCCTGGGACCAGTCGATACACCTGGAGATCGCGCTCGATTATCAACACGCTCTGGCCGCGGGCCGCCTCGCCGACGCGTGGTATTTGGCGCCCAAGCCGGGCATGCCGCCGTTTCCTCCCCTTTACCACTTGCTCTTGATGCGCTCGGTGACGGCTTCCGATCCGGCGCATGCGGCGTTGTGGGTCAACTGGTTCTACTTGGCGCTTCTGGCGGTTTCGATCTTCGCGCTGGCCTGGTATTTCCGCCCGGACGAGACGGCCGTCGCCGCGGCGGTGCTCTTCGTCGCTTCGCCCGGAATCCAGGAGCTCTACGCCACCCAACTCGTGGATCTGCCCTTGGTGGCCTTGGCGGCGGCGGCTTACTGGGCGCTGATCGTCAGCGACGAATTCATGGCCTGGGGCCCCTCTTTGCTCTTCGGGTTTCTTCACGCCGCCGGCATGCTGCATAAGTGGAGCTTTTTCAGCTATATGCTGCCGGCGTATTGGATCGCCTTCGGCGCGCTCGCCACGAGGCGCTCCATGATCGTGGTGCTGTCGTCGGCGGCGCTCTCCGCGGCGCTGATCCTTCCTTGGTACTCGGCGCACCTGGCGCTGCTTCCTTCGAGGTTGGTGCAAGCCTCGGCCGATTTCGCCGTTCCCATTTGGACGGCGGGAGCCTGGGGGGTTTATTTCAAGCAGGCCTCCTTGGCGTTGGGCCCGATCCTGTGGGTGTTGGGATCGATTTCCCTGCTGGCTCCGCAATTTCCTCGAAGAGGAAGACAGGGATGGATTCTCCTGGCTTGGTTTTTGTCCAGCTATGTTTTTTGGACGATCGTTCCCAATCGCCAAATCCGCTTTCTGCTTCCCGGGCTGGTTCCTTTGGGCGTGGCGTTCTCGTCGACGTGGCCCAAGTCCGTGACATGGAGCGTGGTCGCTTTCCAGCTGTTTGGCCTGCTCAACTACTTCGGGGGTTGGGTGGGGCCGGTCGCGGTCAATCTCCCCTACTATCAATTCGATTTCTTCCCCAGCAATCCGGGAGCGGCTCAGGACTGGAAAACGGAGGGCATTCTCAGGCTTATCGAAGCTAAGAGAGACCCCTCCAGGCCGATCACCAACGTCACCCTTGTCGCCAACGACGTGTTTTTTAACGCCCCGACTTTTCACTGGACCCAGCGGCGTTTGGGCCTGGAGCACGCTCGCATGCGCGGCGTCAATCGCCGTCTATGCGAACTCTCGGAGTTCGTCCTCCTGAAAGATCCCAAGGTCGGCCCGCAGGGGGTCGTCTCGGGTCTTCCCGAAGCCGCTGAGATCATCAAAACCCCCTACGGGTGGTTCCGGGCCGCGTACGAGGAAATCGCGCGGTGGCCTCTTCCCGACAAGAACAACGCCATTCTTTTTCAGCAACGCCGCCCGCGCAAGAAGCCTTACGCGGAAAAGATTTTGAAGCGGGAGTTCGTGGCCGCGGGAAAAACGGAACTCACGAATCTGAGCGTTCGCTTCGGAGACTGGGACGCTTTGAGCGGCAAGTACAAGACCGTGGGCGTGACGGCCGGACAGGTCGACGTGCGGGGGCTGATCCTTCAGCGGCCGAGAATCGAGCTGGAGGGCTTTCATTTCGTTCTCGCGGACGACGGGTCGAACAATCCGGATTTGGAGAGCATCCGGTTGCTGCGCCTAGACACCCTCAGGATCAAGTCTCTCGACGTCGGGGCCGACGAACTGAGGCATTTCCTCAGCGCGCGGGTGAAGGGTTTGGAGGTCTCGGAGTTGACGCTCGACGGCACGATCAGTTTGAAGGGGGCGTACAAGGGCAGGTCGGTCAGCGCCCAGGCCGCTTTGGAACTGCTCGAGTCGCCGCGCCGTCTCAAGATCAATATTCTGTCCGCTTCTATCGCGGGGGTGTCCGTTCCGGTGTGGATTTTCCGCGAGATCAAGGAGCTCGTGATCCCTCTTTACCCCAACCCGGAGACCCCCTTTACCATCGATGTGCCGGGACTGACGATCCAAGACGGGCGTCTGAGCGTGCCTTAGCGTTCTTGGATAAATCTCAGAGAGCGGCTATGCTGAGTCAATGGGAGCGGTCATGACGAAAAGCGGGCACATCGGGTCCCTGGCGGCGGTTTTCGCGATCGCCGGCTTTTCCTCCTGCGCTTCTTTTGAGAGAAAACAGGCGGCCGCGCCCGGAGAGTCCGGGGCGACGGTCTGGCTCAATGCCGCCAAGCGCCACGAATTCGCGGTCGAGGGTTTGCCGTGGTTTTCCGTATTGAGAACATTTAGACGGCTTCCCTTGGATCCCAACGGGACGGAGTTTTCCAAGGAGGTCAATGATTTAGCGGACAATACGGCTGGAGCGGTCATCCGTTTTCGCACCAACAGCCGCACGGTCAAGGTGAGAGTCCAATTGTCCTCTCATTCCTTCATGGATCATATGCCCGCCACGGGTCAAAGCGGGATCGATCTTTACGATGAGATCGGGGGACGGTTCCGTTTCTGCGGCGTCACGCGCCTGAAACCACAGGACGTCAATTACGAATCGGAATTATGCTCCTGGAAAGAGACAGCGTGGCGAGAGATCGCGCTGAATCTTCCGCTTTATAATGGAGTGAGGGCGCTTGAAATCGGGATCTCCAGCGGCTCCCGGATTGATATTGCGCGGATGCATCGGCGACGAGGAAAGATCGTTGTCTACGGGACCTCGATCACCCAGGGCGCAGTGGCGTCGAGGCCTGGATTGGGATGGGTGAATCAGTTGGGGCGCGCGCTGGATCAGGAAATCGTCAATCTTGGTTTTTCCGGAAGCGGATTGGGAGAACCCGCGCTGGCGCGAAGGATCGCCGAGATCGGGGATTTGAGCCTGATCATCCTCGATTATGAGGCCAATGCCCAGAAAGGAATCCTATCGACGCTCGAACCATTCATCGAGATCCTGAGAGCCGCCCACTCGGATCTTCCGATCGTGGTCATGAGCCAGATCCCATGGGTCTGGGAATTCCGGTCCGCGGAATATTCCAAGTTCAGAGATGATCTCAGGCGATTCCAAAGCCGCACCGTAACGGAGCTGAGGGCGCGTGGAGACGCGAACCTGTATTTTATAGATGGAAATGAGCTGATGCCGCGGGAGCGGTTCGAGGAGGGATTGGTCGACGGAGTCCACCCCAATGATTTGGGGATGACATGGATCGCCGAGGGAGTCGGCCGGCGCCTCGAGGGATTTGGGCTACTAAAATGAGAATCGGTCTTGGGGTGTTATTGTTAATCGGAACCTGCGTGGGAGCTGAATCTCCTCAGACCCTCGCCTTAAGCCCGCTCGGACAGAATGTGTTGGTGATCGGGCAATCCGCCGCCGCCCAGGGGTTTGGGAAGGAAATGACGGCGCTGTTGAGCGAACTTGCGGCGACGCGGGCCGTCTTTCGCAGAATGGGCCTTGGCGAGTTTTCCGGGCTTAGAGACATTCTTGCATTTGAGAAATCCACTTATGTGATTGTTGTTGCCGATCTGGAATCCGGCAAGTCTGATTTTGCTTCTCTTCGGGCCGATCTTAGTAGACTGCCATCGAAATTTCAGGATAAAAATGCGGCATGTGTTTTAGTGGGACCGATGTCCGCGCGCGCCGTTGACAAGCCGCGGCTGGATGAATTCTATCGATTGGCCTCGGACCAGCAGACGGGGAATTGCAGGCTGATCGACAGCCGCCGTTATGGGCGGGCTCCGGCCCAGGACATTTTGAGAGAACTTCTCCGCGGGGAGCTGCGCTGGCCCGTCAATCCTCTTCGAGGGGCCAATATCGTCATTTCGACCACCCCGGAGGATTTGAAGTATTTCGTGAAGAACTGGAGAGGCAATGTTGTCCGCCTCAATCACAACGAGGTTCTTCGTCGCGAAGCACCCTACGACATTGATCCGGTTTTTCTTAAAGGTTTGTCGATTGTCGACCGGGCTTTGGAACTCGGCCTGTTCGTCGTGATCGGGACGGCCACCGCCTGGGAGGAGAACGAACTTTTCTTCAAAAGCCCGGAGCGCCGCGCTGCTTTCAAAAAATATTTGGAGACTTTAGCCGAAAAATACAAGGATCACCCGGGGGGCGTTGTCTATGATCTTATGAATGAGCCGCATGATGATGCCGCCAATACGCAGTGGAGCGGGTATGCGCGCGAATTGACGGCTGCGATCCGCAAGATCGACTCGAGGCATACCATCATGGTGGAGCCTCCCGGCTGGGGCTCCGCGGACGGATTTCCATTCTTGGAACCGACGGGGGACGCAAACACGGTTTACAGCTTTCATTTTTACAACCCACACGATTATACCCACCAGCGCAACAACGGCACGCTCAAAGCGACTCGCGAGATATGGAGGCAGCGGGTCTATCCTGGATTTATTCAAGGTCAGGAGTGGAACCCCGAAACGATCGTCAAGACCATGCAGCCGGCATTGGATTGGTCCAAGAAGCATGGGGTCGCGTTGTGGTGCGGCGAATTCGGAACGGCGCGTTGGGGCCTGGGAGCTTATCAATGGTTTTCCGATGTGATCGATGCCTTGGAATCTCGCGGCATCGGCTGGGCCTATTATTCCTACCGGGAATGGTACGCAATGGATATTGAGATGGATCCAAAGGCCTGGATGGAAAAGACTCCAAGAAGCGAGACCGAATTCGTGAAGCTTTTAAAAAAACAGTACAGCCGGAATGTGTCGCCGAACGTGAATTGACTTAATTGACGGCCGCGCCCTGCGACAAACCCCCGCCGACCTCGAATTGACCATGGACCCAGAGGCGCTTGCCCCTTTGCCCCTGGCGGTTTGATCCCGCCGCGTTACAATGATCTCAGAAGAGTTTGAAGGAGGAGGGGTGCTATGGAAGACGGCTTTCGGCGAAACAGGTTTTTCGGGTTGTCATTGCTGTTGCTGGGGTTCATTCTGCTCAACGGCCAATTCGCTTTTTCTAGCGGCGAGGAAGAACCGACAAAGGAAAATCAAGCGCGGCGACTCGCGCACGCGATTGCGCAAGAGAAAGTCCCTGTGCAAGAAGGACTTCCAAAAGGCGACTGGTCTTCGCTGGAGGCCTGCAGTCACGATCGTGGGAAGATTGACGTGGCGATTGGAATACGATCTCTCAATGAAAGCGGAATCCCTGCAGGAAAATATGGAATCATCGAATTCAACTGCAACGGGGGAAGACCGGATGGGAGGAGTCCCTATTATTTAGGGTTTGGCGATTTCTTCCTCCAGGGGGAAGGTATTCCCGTCTTAATCGACCAGGAGTTGTTATACAGCCGCAGCAATCTCGGTGTAGGCAACTTCCGGGAGATCGTCGACAGGATTGGCAACATGAATGTTCCTTTGGTTCTCGGTTATGAGGATGCGCAATTGTTTGGAAAACGGTTGGATGAGGCCATCGTCCCTCTGGATGTCATCAAACAGGCCGTGCGGATACACTTGGATAAGCAACGATCCCTTCGACAGGGAAATTAAACAAGGAGCTCGTGATCCCTCTCGCCGAGACCCCCTTGACCATCGATGTGCCCGGACTGACGATCCAAGACGGGCGGCTGAGCGTTCCTTAGCGTTTCAGCGTCTTGATGACGATCATTTGGATGTCGGCGACGTTGCAGGCTCCGTCCTTGTTGATGTCGCCCTTGGCGCAGGGGCTGATCCCCTTGGCCTGATCGGTCGCCAGCCCGACGTCCTTGGCGTCGGTGACTCCGTCGCCGTTGAGGTCCGTGGAGTCCGCGACGGCCGTCGCGGGATCGGCGCCGGGGGCGAGCACCTGGTAGATCGAGAAATGAAGGACGTCCGCGGCGACGGTTTTATCAGCCGTGTTCAATCGCGAGGCGAGCGCCTCCCAAGCCCGGGATTGCGGATTCCAGTGATGAGCCTTGAGGCCTTCTTCCTTGAGACCTTGCGCCTCGATCAGTCGCGCGTCGTAGGGGATCGTGATCGAGATGGGCTCTTTAAAATGGGTGCCCTCCGGACCGAAAGCGACGGGAAGCGAGGCGCGGGCTAGATGCTTGCGCGCGGCGGCTCCTTCCCGGACGGGGTCGTCGTTGGGATGGGAGATGGAAAGATCGATCGGCTGGGACAAAGCCGCGGCGGGAACTTTCAGGGCAGCCTTATCCGAGCGTTTGAGCCGTCCTCCCTTGGCCGGATTGACGACTTGAAGCACGGGCGGGGGGACTATTAAGTCGTGCCGCGGCGAGGCGGCGTAGGTTTTGGCGCTGAGCGGGAACAAACGCCCGGCCCGGAACTCTGCGGTCCTGAGGCGCTCTTCTTCGATTTTACACATTTCGGGTTCGTAGAATCGTTTGACCACATCGAGGGTCATCGTGGAGGTCATGATGAGCTCCACCCAATCCTCGTTGGGCATGGCCGTCGCCGGGGCGGGGAAGGCCGATAACAGGAGCATCACGAGCGATAAGGATTTCATTTCCCTGTTTTTTTCTCCAGGCCGTCGATCAAGGTCTTGGCGTCGGCGCTCAGCGAATCCAGGGCGGTTTTCGTGACGAAGCGCTTCATCGAGCCGGCGCTTTTCTTGTCGCCCTCGTCGTCGCCGTCGTCGGGGTCGGCGGTTTTCCTGAAGGCCGAGTCCAGGCGGCGGACGAACTGTTCCAGGCGGTTGGCGGCCTGTTTGGTCTTGCCGGAGGCGGCTTCGGCTTGGGCTTTGGCAAGCATCTTATCCAGCCGCGATGCAAAAGTCGGGTCACTGAGCTGCCCGAGCTTCAGCGCGGCGACAACGCTTTGGCGCAACCCCTCGATGGAGACAATTTTGGTTATGGGTGTTGGCGCGGCGCTTGAGGGATAGTGATTGAACTCAAATGTGATGGGTGAGGCGATGGTGGCATAGCCAAAATATTTTTGGCGATTCTTTGTTCCGTTGTCATTCACGATCGAAACTCGAAGCCAATAGCTTGTCGTTATTTCAGGCAAAAGCACCAATTTAAAGCGGCCGGCGGGAAAAGAATCTGTCTGCAATATAACGGATTCAGGGCCGGACTCTCCTGTGTCTTCTCGGAAGATAGAGTCAGTGCCGTAGTATCCTCCGGTTTCGGGGATTTCGGCCACCTCGGGTCCCGTTGGGGGTTGTCCTGTTTGTCGACCGAACTCATCCTGGATATAAAATTGAACATATGACCGAGTGCTGACGTCGGTCCCCGCGGTGATGTATATTCCGGCAAAGACCCAGGATGGCACCATGAAAATGCTGCCGAGTACAGTAAGCATTATCGCTCGTTTCATTTAACGGGACCTCGTTTGAAGATTCGTGCTCCTCTCAGTGCAAGTCCAAATGGTGGATTTTCAGGGTCGTAGAGGTTTATATTCGTGATGGTGTAGGGGTCTAAAACCATGTAGCGGCTTCCACACCGGCCAACCGCTGTGACGTAATGACCGGCTCGTCCTGTTGGGGATACTAATTTTAATATCACCGGATATCCCCTTCCCAAACTGTTTTCAATTCTTTTTCTTAGGGACTGCGCGCTGGTGATGCCCAATTCAAGGGAGGAGGAGAGTTGAATTTCCGAGTTGGTGAATAAATCGACGGCAGCTTCCAGGTCAAGCCTTGCCTTGGGATCGAACCCACCGGGGGTCAGAGCTATGTTCAGGGTCCCGGGAGTAGACTCTGGATAGTGGAGTCCGTATCGGGTTCGGAAAATATTCAACAACATTGCAAAAGAAGTCAAGGTGCAGCCGGAATATTTAATCTTGTCGAACTCCGACGTAGATTCGCCGAGTTGATCATCGATATAGGGCGTCTTTCCCGGCTTGTCTTCGTTCTCGCGATAGAGTTCGGTCTCTAGCTTTCCGCAGATTTGAAAAGTGACCGAACTGCTTATCGCGCCGCAGGATGGGCATTCCGATGTCACTTCGTACTCCAGCGGGATGCTCCCTACCTTGAAACCGGTCCGAGCTCGTCCGGTCAAGGGGTCCGTTTGGAGGTCGGTTGCTGTGAGCCGCTGCCTCACCGCGCCCTTCGGAGCCGACGAGATTGTGAAATTGACGGCCACGTTTCCTTGCGGCGTTCCGGCCGGATCGCGAACTTCCACGACAAGGGGCGACGTAAGGTCGATATCGACCGGGGCCGTGGAAACGATAGCCGAGATAGGGACGAGGCGTCCGGAGCCGCCGGCGCCTTGTCGATAACGGGAGATGAAGGGCCGAGTGGCACCCGAAGCCGAAGGAACTCTCCCGGCGACGTCGATCGTCCCGGTCGAGGGGCTCCAAAGCGCCTCGATAGCGCGGTCGGAAGGCAAAGTAAGATATCGTGGTTCCCAGGCGTGGGCGGCCGTGGAGCTGACCTTGACGATGGCCGCAAGGCCGCCGATCGGCTCCTTGCCGCCGATGTAAAGGGACCCATCGGCGTCGACGGCCATCGGTCCTCGGGAAAAGCCCGCTTCCCGGAACATTTCTGAGAATCCATCCACGTCAACGCGTCTCAAATTGTCTCTGTTTCCCAGCACGTCCTGCTCGCCAGCCACCACCAGACCGCCCCTTGGGTCGAGCGACGCTTTGATATCGCCGGTGAAAGCCGCACCCAGGGTCTGCCGATGAACGATGGGCGGCGCGGATAAATCCGGAGGGTGGCGCTCAACGAATAGGCGTCTTGGCAGAGGCGAAGGAGGAATCTCAACTCCCGCGGCCCAGACGAAGCCCGCCGAGTCGACGAAAACGCCCGCCCACTGTATGCCGCTGTCCGGGAACTCAAAGGCGTGGTCGCGCTGGGCGATCGGCGAAAGCGCGCGGTCGTAGACGTTGATCTTGGCGTCAATCGTCCCCGAGCCGGGGTTGACGGTCAAGCGGCTATGAGCCGTGTAAACGCGGCCGGCGCGCGGATCGGCCGCCGCGCCGCCTGGAGTTACGTAGATGATGGGAAAAGGGGCGAGCGGCGAGGGGGCGGCATCGCCGGAGAGAACGGCCGAGGGCGGGTTGGGAGAAGGCCCGGACGCGTCAATGCGCAAGACTGACGCGCGCGAGGCGAGAAGAGGGGGGATGACATATTGCTTCTCGAGGGTCGCGTAGATCGTTCCATCGGGGAATGCCGCGATCTGTTTCGCGGCCTGAAATAAATCGGGGGCGAAGGTCCACGCGATGGAGCCTCCCACGTCGATCCTGGCGATTCGACCGCCCGCTAAAACCGTCTTCGTCGCGTCCAAGGCGGATGTGATCAGGGCCGAGACGGGGCTATCGGCGACAGGCGGAAAGACCGCGTCGGACTCACGTCCTGGTACCGGCTCCGCTCGGAGGATGGAGTGGACGCCGAGGATCAAACAGATGGCGCCCGCGACTCGCCGTGCCGGCGTCATGCGGCGGGATGCGGCGGGATGCGGCGGGATGCGGCGGCATGAGGGGGAGTGTAATACTAACTATGGTAATTGTCAAGGAAAAGTGAAAACGAACGATCGTGTCTATTGATGTGTGTCATTTTGACGCTATGACATGAAGCGATATGACACATGCCCTGATGCGCGAAATGACCGGGGCCATTGGGCGTTCCTAAAACATTTCCGGTGGTGGTCGTCACCGGGATGCGCCGGGTGGACAAAAGCACTCTTTTCCTGACTTCCGCTTTGGGACACCCACCAACTTATTGAGGAATAGGCTGACTTC
>JBBTHA010000162.1:0-7146 GCA_038060535.1 Elusimicrobiota bacterium
AAGAGCCAAAACGATTCCTTTCTGGACAGCGGGAGATGGAACGGCCATGCCGATCGCGGTCAAGGAATCGACCACGTAGCGGCCGTGCTCGACTCCGAATGATCGGCCCAGATGGCGGCCCAGTGCCGCGGCCGCGGCCACGCGGGCTTGTTCGGAGGCCTTTCCATCCACGCCGATGGCGCGCAGGCGCCGAACAAGCAGGGCGGATTGGGACCTATTGGCGGAATCGAAATTCTTCGCCGCCTCCTCGACCTCAGCGAGCAAAGAATCGAATCGAGTCTCGAGGGCCTCGATCCGCGAGTTCGGCGTTTGCGGACCGCCATCAAGCGGCGTTTGGGACGCTTCAACGGCATAGGCACCGACCACAGGGGTCGCGACGACGCCCGGCTTCACATGAAGCGCGAACGCCTTGGCGGGCACCCCGGGGGCGACGACCACCGACTGAACCGGCAAGAGCCTGACCCCGGGAGTTCCCTGCGTCAAAACGGGAACGGCCAGGCCGGGAGCGCTAAGGACAGGAAGTAGTCGAGAGCCGATCGGCCTAAGCTCTCCGCCAGCCGCGCCGATAGGTGACGGCACCGGAGAAGCGGACTGAGGCGCGACCGCAGCCTTGACCGCGCCACCCCCGGCGTAAGCCAAACCGCCTGCTCCCGCGAACAGGACCGCGTAAAGAATGACGAAACGGGCGCGCTTATGGAACATGATTGTCGTCCTCTTCGGCCAGCGTAACGACCACCTCGCGGCTCTCGCCGCCCCGTTCGATGAGAAGTTTAAGGCTGTCTCCGGGGTCTTTTTCGGCTATGGCCGTCATAATCGCCCTGGTCGCGTCATAGGCCGGCTCGGGCAGGGTGACGCCGTCGACGCTCAGCACCCGGTCGCCGGCCCTCAAGCCGGCGGAATCGGCGGACGATTCGGCTGGAACGCTTTTGAGCCACGCTCCTGTTTCATGAACGGGCCCCCCTCGCCTTATGGGGGGAAGTTCCGAGCTCGGAATCCAATTGGCGGGCTCGAACTCCGCGCCAAGTCTAGCATTGACCAGTTTTTTCATCGAATCGTATTGGCGCAAAGCCTGCTTGACGTATTCAACGGGAATGGCCCAGCCGATCCCGGGCAATTGGGGACCGGCGAAATTGACTCCGATGACGCGGCCATCCATATCCACGAGGGGCCCCCCGGAATTCCCATGGTTGATGTCGGCGTCGATTTGAAGGTAGCGCCCGGGACCTATTTCATCGAGAAAACCATAACGGCTGAAAATGCCGGCCGTCACCGTTTCACGCAGGCCCACGGGACTGCCTATGGCGGCGACGAATTGTCCCTGACTCAATGTCTTGGACGAACCCAGAGGCATGGAGGGACGCGACGGGTCCTTGAAACTGATCAAGGCCAGGTCTTTCCTCGGATTCTTGGCGACGACGACCCCTTGTCGGTTGATATGATCGGAAAATTGAATAACGACCGTCTCTCCGATCTCCCGGCTATCGACGACGTGATTGTTCGTCACGAGAAGCCCTTCGCGTACAACCCAGCCGGTGCCAAGCGACGCCCCGACTATCGGGTGGTACTCCCGGCCCAGCGCCTTGGCCAGCAGGCTCGGTTTGTTCACGGTCACCCTCACCAGGATGGAGGCCACCGACGGCATTGCTTTTTTGATCATGGCAATTCGCTGCGCTTCCTGGGCTTTGAGCGCATCGACGCCGGCCCGCGCCTTCACGGTGAGATTTTGAATAGAGGTCCCGGCGTCAGCCTCGAAGCCGGCGCAAAACGACGAGGCCGCGAAAGAAACAAGAGAAACCGCGAGAATTCCAATCCGTATCATGAGCTCATTGTACCTTCGAAATCCTCACCCCTCCTGAGCCTTTCGTCCTAGACTCTCGGCGACATTAGACCCAACAGCTAAGGTATAATCCCCCGATGGCTCTGCGAGCCCCACGCCCCCATCGGGCGGACGCGGCCTTGCCCGCGACCACTGCGGCGGTAGGACTTCCCCCCTGGCTGCGGCATGCCCTGCGCACCTCCTGCCACCTGGCCTTCGACGCGGCCGCCGTGGCCGCGGCCTACCGCGGCGCTTTCTGGGTCAGATTTGAATGCGCTTCCTTCCTGTCTCGGTTCCCGCTCTCCGGAGACCCCGTCGTCTGGCTCGACTACCAGAATATCCTCTACGCGGCGATCCCGATATGGCTGATCCTGTTCTACTCCAACCGCCTCTATACCAGCTTTTGGGCCACCGCCGCGGACCGCCTCCTGCACATCGTCAAGTCGTGCGCCCTGGGCGCCGGGACGACCTTGATCGCGGCGTTTTTGTACGAACGCCTCGCCTACTCTCGATTGATGCTGGCGGGCGTGTTTCCCATCTCCATACTCCTCGTCAGCGCCAGCCAGGCCCTAGTCCTATGGATCGATCGGCGCCTTGCCAGGCTCGAGAAGGCAAAACCGGTCCTCCTCATCGGGGGCGGAGCGGTCGCCCGTCTGCTTCATGAGCGCATCCATGACCGCCATCCCGGGGCCCGCGTCGTCGAGCGTCTGGAGCTGCCGTCCCTTGAGGAACTCGAAGAGCTGCTCTCTGGCGACGACTGGTATGAGCTGATTCTTCTGCGCACGAGCGACAGACATGAACGAGTGCTGGCCGCGGCCGAGGCCTGCGACGCCCGGGGCGTGGGCTTTAAAATGATCCCCGACCTGCTTGAAATCCGCATGGGGGAGGTGCAGATGGATCACCACCTCGGCCTGCCGGCCTACCGCATCAAGCATTCCTCGCTGACCCGGGCGAACTTCCTCTCCAAGCGCGTTTTTGACGTCGCCTTTTCCCTCTTTTTGCTTACCGCCACGGCCCCCCTGTGGCTGGTCGTCTGCCTCCTGATCAAGCTCGACTCCGCGGGCCCCATCCTGTTCAAGCAGAAACGCTACGGCTACAGGCGCGGGGTCTTTCACGCCTTCAAATTCCGCACCATGGTCGCCGACGCCGAGAAGAACATCGAGTCGGTCAAGGCCCTCAACGACCAGAAAGGCGCGTTTTTCAAGTCCAAAAGCGACCCGCGCGTGACCCGTGTGGGCCGCTGGCTGCGCCGTTTCTCTTTTGACGAGTTTCCGCAGTTCCTCAACGTGCTCATCGGCGACATGAGCGTCGTCGGGCCGCGTCCCTTGGCCTTGACGACGGGAGAAGTCGAGGCCCTGGAACGCGAGTTCGGCGCCACCGCGAACAAACGCATGAATATCCTGCCCGGCATCACCGGCCTGTGGCAGATTTCGGGACGCTCGGACGTCTCCAGCGAGCAACGATTCGCCCTCGACCTGTTCTACATCGAGCACTGGTCTTTGGGCCTCGATTTGGAAATCATCGTTAAAACGCCGGCCGTGATGCTCTTCGGCCAGGGGGCCTATTGACCGCCACAGCCATCGAGATCCCTCTCCTCACTTTGAAGGGCCAAAACGCCGAGATCGGTCCGGACGTCAAGGCGGCCGTCATGAGAGTGCTGGACTCCGGCGTCTTCATCCTGGGCGCGGAAAACAAGGCCTTCGACTCCGAATTCGCCGAGGCGATCGGGGCCAAGCACAGCCTTGGGGTCGACTCCGGAACCTCGGCCCTGGAGCTCGCCTTGGAGGCCGTCGGCGTGGGCCCCGGCGACGAAGTGATCGTGCCCTCCTTCACTTTCATCGCCACCGCCACGGCCGTCTCCGTTTTGGGCGCAACGCCGGTCTTGGCCGACGTCGACCCTGCGACGTTGACGCTCAGTCCCCGTTCGGTGGAGCGGTCCCTGACCGCTCGCACGAAGGCCGTCGTCGCCGTCCATCTCTTCGGCCAGGCCGCCGACATGGACCCGCTTCTGTCCATCGCCAAGTCGAAACGCCTCGCCCTCATCGAGGATTGCGCCCAATCGCATCTGGCGACCTACAAGGGACGCACCACGGGCGCCTTCGGCGCGCTGGCCGCCTTCAGTTTTTATCCCTCCAAGAATTTGGGAGCGGCGGGTGACGCCGGCGCCGTGACGACCAACGACGACTCCCTGCGCGCCCGCGTCGCCGAACTGCGCAACTGCGGCCGCTCCTGCGACGGGGGCTATCATCACGTTCGCATCGGACACAACTGCCGTTTGGATGAAATTCAGGCCGCGATTCTGCGGGTCAAACTTCTCCGTCTGGCCGGTTGGACGGCCGCGCGGCGGCGCATCGCGGCGATCTACGATGAAGGCCTCAGGGACCTGCCGCTCCAGCGTCCTCCCATCGGAAACGAGGACAGCGCTCCCGTCTTTCACCTGTACACCCTGCGCTGCGATCGCCGAGACGCTTTGGCCGAGCATCTGCGCGGCCAGGGTGTGGGCACGGGCGTCTATTACCCCACCCCCGTGCACATGCAGCCGGCGTACGCGGATCTCGGTTATAAATCGGGAGCCTTCCCCGTGTCCGAGCGCGCCGCGCGCGAGGTCTTATCGCTGCCGATGTACGCCGAACTCTCGGCCACCGACGCGGGCCGGGTCGTAGACGCCGTGCGCCGTTTTTTCAGGTAGCGATTTGGCCCGCATCCTCTTCGTCAGCACGTCGACGACCATCGGAGGGGCGGAAAAAACGCTCCATGCCTTGGCCACGACGCTTGACCCCGCGGCCCACTCCGTCGCCGGGGTCATCAGCCTTAAACCCGAAGGAGACTACGCGCGACGCCTGCGCGACCAAGGCGTGAGCGTCCGCTCACTTGGCCTGACGCGAACGCCGCGCCCCTCGGACATCGCCCGCCTCAGCGAGATCATCACCCGGGAGAGGCCCGACATAGTCCATGCGTTCATGTATCAGGCGGTCCAGCTCTGCCGCCTGGCCAAGACGCGGACACCCGTCCCTTTCAAGCTCATCAGCTCCCCTCGGGTGACCTACCGCACGCGCTCGATCTGGACGCTGCTCATCGACCGAGCACTCAAAAGCCGGGACGATTTGCTCATCTCCGAATGCGGCGCAAGCCGCGATTTCCTGGTTCACCGACTTGGATACCCGGAAGAAAAAACTCTCGTCATCCGCAACGGCGTAGATACGACGCTGTGGCGGGCCGACGAAGACGCGCGCCGTCGGCGCAGACGAGAATTAAGTCTGCGCGACGATGAGATACTCGTGGGCGCGGCCGGACGCCTCGATCGGCAAAAGGGATTTGCCACACTCATCTCCGCTATGGACCGAATCAGAACGGCGCCTGTCCGATGTTTGATTCTCGGCGACGGTCCCGAGCGAGCCCGTCTCGAATCATTGGTCAGGCAATTCGGCCTGCAGGCGTCGGTCACTTTGGCGGGCGAACAGGGCGAGAGCGCCTCCTGGCTGTCGGCCTTCGATATTTTTTGCCTTCCCTCCTTGTGGGAAGGGCTGCCGAATTCCGTCCTCGAGGCGATGGCGATCGGCCTACCCGTGACGGCTTGCGCCGTAGACGGAGTGCCCGAGGCCGTCGAAGACGGCAAGACGGGACTTCTTGTCCCGGCCGAAAACCCCGAGGCCCTCTCCCAAGCCCTGAGGTCTTTGGCCTCCGATCCCCTCCGTCGGGCCGCTTTCGGCGCCGCCGCCCTCAAAACGGTCCAGGAACGCTTCGGTCTGCGGCGCATGATCGAGGAGTATCGAAACGCCTACACCGCCGTCCTGGGACGATAAGCGGAGGCGTCCCATCCATAGAGATGTTCGGCGGCGCTTGGTCCCACCCTCGGGACCGGAATGATTACCGGCCTTCGATGCCTGTCTTCACGACCCTGATCACCCGTCCCCGAGCGAGCGCCGACTGGAGATTGCCGCGCACGACTTCAAGCTGAAGAAGTCCCGACCTCAGCTTGGCGTCCGCCTCCGCTTCCTCTCGCTCGGCCGCCGCAATCGAACGTTCATCCGCGGGAAGCACTCTCGCTTTCATTTCAATGAGGGTTCGATACATCAGCGCCAAATCGGCATATTGAGCCGCAAGGTCGCGCTGCAGCGAGGCAGGTAAACCCTCGTTCGGGACGCCGGCCATCTTTCTTTCGGACGGCGTCGAAGCCGGAAGTCTTTCGCCTCGAGCGATTTCCCCGCGCAGCGCCTTTTCGGCGTCCACGAATAGTGCATCGCATTTTTTGATCTCTATGAGCAGGTGTTTGTGCGCCACGAGCTGCGCTCTTTGATCCGGCACCGGAGCCATTTCCAGGAAATTCAACAGGCTGTGGATATTTTTTCGCCCGCGACCGATATTAGCGATTAAATCCCCCACCGAGTATCCTTCGGGACCTCGGTCGAGATAGCCGCCGAGTTCCGGCAGCGAGGCCGCCGCACCGCCGTTAACTTGCGACCGCGCCGCGGACGCCGCGAACAGCAGCACCATCAGGATGGAGAATTTCATGTGTTCTCTCGACGATATCCACAGTATAGCCCCGGCAATTGACTTGTCAAGTCCTTCGTTTTTTCCGCGTATTGACGCCGTCACATCGGTCCGCTATACTCCCCATCGTCTCGCGCGTATATAAGGAACGCCGACCTTCCGCGCGCGGGTGCGCGCTTATTTTAGGCGGATTGTCTCCCGGTATTTATCTTGCTTTCGACACGACACAGGCGTTTTATCGGCGTGGTCTGGCTCGCGGCCGCCGCGGGTCTGGCCTGGCTGCCGGCGCGCGCCCAGTTCGACACCCCTTACGATCCTGATTTCGCGCCCCCTCCGGCCGCCGCGCCGACGAAAGCTCCGGCCCCGGCACAGGCAGAACCCTCCCCGACCATCACTTCCGAGCAGGAATCCACTCCCACGGGAATTCCCACGCCTCGAAAGGAGACGAAGTTCAAGCTTTGGGATCGGACGGACGGCGACGGCTTCATGACTCCCTCCGCGCCCGAACAGGAAGCTCCCAAACCGCCCCGGGATCCCGGCGAGGTCAGAGCCGGCATGACGCCGATTCAGTACGACCCCGATCGCTACGAGCGCGTGCGCGAACAGATCGATCGCGGGGAGGAGCCCGGGCGGGAGCCCGCGCCCGGGACGGACTCTCTTGGCCTCTCCGGAGAGGATCTCGTCTTGTCCACGGCCGCGCCCAAGCCGCCCCCTCCCGAGGTCGAGCTCCCGACTTACGGAACCAGCCTCTCGGTCACCGGCCGCAAGTTAATCGGGTTCTCGTTTTCTGAAAAACGCTTCATCGGCCCGCAAACGACCACCGGACGCCCCCAGACGAC
>JBBTHA010000163.1:0-15297 GCA_038060535.1 Elusimicrobiota bacterium
GCCGCCCCCGCATCATGCCCCACCAATTGGGAGCCAACTGAAGATTCCGGGTTAATGAGTGTAGGAGACGGAATGGCAATCCGCCAGTAAAAATATGGTTACTTAAGACGGCATGATCCCGACGCAATTCCCGTACATTGAGGCCCCTAGACAACTCCCGCTCGACCTGATACACTCCGGTGCCATGTCCTCTTCCGATCAGGAAGTTCAAAACGAGCGCGGAAAACGCACGCTTTGGCTGCTGGTCGCCGCCGCCCTCTCGCTCCTCGTGCCGCTCGTGGGGGTTTTCTTCATACGCCGCAATGAGAATACGGGAACCCGCGCTCCGAACGCGGCGGTCATTTTCGACCGGCGCGAAGCCTCCGAGCAAAAAGTCAACACCACGCCCATGCCTGCGCCGGCACCCAGGCGCGCGCGCCCGCCCGAAACGGCTGGGTCTTCGCTGGATTTCGTCAAAGCCGGCAAGGACTATGTCGAAAAGCCTCCGGCCTCAGCGCCGCCTCCCCGCGCGCAAGCCAAGAAGCCAATCGATAAGGTCGAGAAACCGGCCGCGCGGACCCCTAAGCTCAAGGGCGTCAAGAGTTTCAGCACGTTCAAGCCCTCGTCGTCCAAGACGCGAAACGACGGCCAGGCGCCAAACGACCTACTCAAGTCCCTGCCGCCCGAAGCCCGAAACAACCCCGAGCTTCAGCAGTATCTGGAAAGCCGCGAGAAGTAAGGGGCCCGAAGTTCAGGCGGCCAAAGGACGGCGCGCCTTGGCCACCGTCTCTCCGATCTCGGAGAGATTGTCGATGATGGTTATGCCCGCCTCGCGCATGGCTTTGAGCTTCGAGGCGTGAGTCCCGCTGCCGCCTTCGACAATGGCTCCAGCATGGCCCATGCGGCGGCCCTCCGGAGCGGCCTTTCCGGCGATGAAGCCGAACACGGGCTTGGACATTTTTTCCTTGAAGAAGCGGGCCGCGTCTTCTTCCGCGGATCCCCCGATCTCGCCGATCATGACCACGGCCTCGGTCTCGTCGTCTTCCTCGAATTTAGCCAATATGTCGGTGAACTGCGACCCCGCGATCGGGTCGCCGCCGATGCCGACGACCGTCGACTGGCCGAAACCCTGCTTGGTGAGCTGGTCGACGGCCTCGTACGTCAACGTTCCCGAACGCGAAACCACGCCGATCTTGCCCGGACGATGAATATATCCGGGCATGATGCCGGCCTTGCACTGGCCGGGAGTGATGACGCCGGGGCAATTGGGCCCTATCAGCGTCAGCTCGCGGCCGGAGCGCTCCTGCTGGGCGACGTAGCGCATGACCTTGGCCATGTCCATGACGGGAATTCCCTCGGTGATGCAGATGACCGTCGAGCAACCCGCGTCGACGGCTTCCATGATCGCGTCGGCCGCGTAGGGAGCCGGAACGAATATCAACGAAACGAACGCTCCCGTATTGCGCACGGCGTCATGGACGGTATTGAAGACGGGGCGGTCGAGATGCACCTGGCCGCCCCGACCGGGCGTCACGCCGGCCACGATTTGAGTGCCGTACGCGATGCATTGCGCGGCATGGAAGGTGCCTTGCGACCCGGTAAAACCCTGAACGACCAGCTTCGAGTCCTTGTCGAGAATGATAGCCATGTTAATTCCCCGCCGTTTGCGCCGTTGACACCGCTTTCTGCGCCGCCGTCCACAGGTCGCCGGCCTGAATGATCGGAATCCCCGATTTCGCCAGAATCTCCTTGCCCGCATCGACGTTCGTCCCCTGCAAACGAACGACCAGGGGAATCTTGAGCTTGATCTTCTTGAGCGCGTTCACCACGCCCAGGGCGATCATGTCGCATTTCACGATGCCGCCGAAAATGTTGATCAAAATGACCTTCACTTTTTTGTCTTTCAAGATGAGCTTCAGGGCGTGCGTCACCCGCTCCTCGTCGGCGCCGCCGCCCACGTCAAGAAAGTTCGCCGGAGAGCCCCCGGCAAGAGCGATCGTGTCCATCGTTCCCATCGCCAATCCGGCGCCGTTGACCATGCAGCCGATGTTTCCGTCGAGGCCGACATAGGAGATGTCGGCAGCCTTCGCCTCGGTTTCCAATGCCGAGGCCTCATGATCCCTCACTTTCGCGAGCGCCGGCTGCCGATAGAGAGCGTTGTCGTCGGTGATGATCTTGGCGTCAAGCGCCATCGCCCCCTTGGGTGTCAAAATCAAGGGATTGATTTCCAGCATCGAACAATCCAGTTCGATGAACGTGCCGACCAACGCCTTGGCCACCCGGCAGAACTCCGCGATCTGCGTCGCCTCCACGTTCAGCGCGAAGGCCAGTCGTCGAGCGGCAAAGTCGCGCAGACCCGCGGTCGGATCGACGGGCATGCGGATGATGGACTCCGGGTGCTCCGCCGCAAGGCTTTCGATCTCCATGCCTCCTTGGGCGGAAGCGATGATGGTCGGACAGGAATTCTTGCGGTCCATCACCACGGAAAAGTACAGCTCGCGAACGATCTGCACGCCCCCCTCGATAAGAAGTTCCTTGACCTTAATCGACCGTCCGTGAGTCTGATGAGTCGTCAGGTCCATGCCGATCATGGCCTTGGCCAGCGTCCGGGCCTCCTTGGCGGTCTTAGCAAGCTTGATGCCTCCCGCTTTGCCGCGGCCGCCGGCGAGAACTTGGGCCTTCAAGACCCAAGGAGCCCTGCCGGCTCTCCTCAGCGCCTTATCCAGCTGTCTCGTCGAGGTGATCACTCCGCCGTTGGGCGGCACGGGAATGCCCCGCGCCTTCAGCAGGTCTTTCCCTTCATGTTCTAGAAGTTTCATAGGGTTCCTTCGGCCTCCACGCTCCATGTTTCAGGGCCGTTCAGCAGTTTTTGAAGGTCGGCCGGGGCTGCGGCTTTGGCTTGCCTGATCTGCGCGTGCATCAATTCATGCAAAGCGGGCCGCGACACGTCGCGAAACACGCCCTCGGGAACCGGCTCCGCCATATGGGCGAGCAGCTGGGCAAGGGTCGAGGAGTTCGCCCGTTCGTCGTGTACGAGAAGATCCTTGGGAGGCTTCGCGGGATCAAAGGACACCACCTCGGGCTCGAGGCCGTTCAACCGGATTCCCTTGTCCTTCTTCGCGCCGAAAATCATCGGCTGGCCGTGGGCCAGCTTGAGCATTTTTTCCTCGCGAACCTCCTTGGCGGCCATCGAATCGAAAGCTCCGTCGTTGAACACGATGCAGTTCTGGAAGATTTCGACGAACACCGACCCCTGATGCCGGGCGGCGCGGGTCAGGACATCGGAGAGAAACGGCAGGTCCGTGTCCACCGCTCGCGCCACGAAACTCGCCTCGGAGGCCAAGGCCACCGCGACCGGGTTGAGGGGTATGTCGATGGTGCCCATCGGCGAGGATTTGGTCTTTTTTCCGATCTCCGAGGTCGGGGAATATTGGCCCTTGGTCAGGCCGTAAATGCGGTTGTTGAACAGCAGGATCTTGATGTCGACGTTGCGCCGCAGAGCGTGAATGAGATGATTGCCGCCGATCGACAACCCGTCGCCGTCGCCGGTCACGACCCAGACCTGCATCTCCGGGTTCGTGCATTTGATGCCGGTCGCGATCGTCGGCGCGCGGCCATGAATGCTGTGAAAGCCGAACGTGTTCATGTAGTAGGGAAAGCGCGACGAACACCCGATGCCGGAGACGAATACGAATTTCTCCCTCGGGATGCCCAGGGTGGGGAGCACCTTCTGGACGGTCGCCAGAATGGCGAAATCGCCGCAGCCGGGACACCAGCGCACCATCTGATCGGACTTGAAATCCTTGGAGCTCTGCGCCATCGGCCCGGCCGCCGGAAGCGTCTCGAATTCATTTTTCATATCGCCCATGTCACTTGCCCCCCAAAGCCGCGTCCACGGCGGTTTGAATCTCGGCCACTTTAAACGGCTGTCCCTTGATCTTATTGAGACCGACCGCCGGGACAAGATACTTCGCGCGCAGGACTTTGAGAAGCTGCCCCATATTCAGCTCGGGCACGATGACTTGCTCGAAGCCGGCCATGAGATCGCCTAAATCCGGAGGCAGCGGATTGAGGTGTCGCAAATGCACGGAGGACACGCTCTTGCCCGCCTTTTGCAAGTTATGAACGGCCGAGGTGATGGATCCGTACGTGCCTCCCCACCCGATGAGAAGCACCTTGCCCTGCTTGTTTCCCAGGATTTCCGTCGGCGGGATATCCTGGGCGATTTTATTGACTTTGGCGGCTCGAAGGCGAACCATGCGTTCATGGTTGTCGGGGTCATAGGAAATATTTCCGGTGATGTCCTGCTTTTCAATGCCCCCGATTCGATGCTCATAGCCGGCCAGGCCCGGAAGCGGCCAAGGCCGAGCCAACGTTTCGGGATCGCGCTTATACAGCTGGAATTCCCCGACCGGCGGCAGGGGACTGCGGCCGAAGCGGGGCAGCTTCGAAACGTCGGGGATCAGCCACGGCTCCGAGCCGTTGGCCAAATAACCGTCGGTCAGCAAAAAGACCGGGGTCATGTATTTAATGGCGATCCGGCAGGCCTCGTAGGCCATCGCAAAGCAATCCCCGGGAGTCGCCGCGGCCAACACCGGGACGGGACACTCGCCGTTGCGGCCGTACAAAGCCTGGAGCAAATCCGCTTGCTCGGTTTTCGTCGGCAGCCCGGTGGACGGTCCTCCGCGTTGAACGTTCAAAATCACGAGAGGAAGCTCCGTCATGACCGCCAAGCCGACGGCCTCGGTCTTGAGCGCCACCCCCGGACCGGATGTGGTCGTCAACGCGAGGTGGCCCGCGAACGCCGCGCCGATCGCGCTACCGATGGCCGCGATCTCATCTTCGGCTTGAAACGTCTTGACCTCGAAATTCTTGTGCTTGGACAGCTCGTGGAGCACGTCGGAGGCGGGCGTGATCGGGTAAGAACCGAGCCAGAGCGGAATTCCGGACACCGCCGAGGCGGACACGAAACCCAGAGCCGTGGCCTCGTTGCCGGTGATGTTTCGGTAGACTCCGGGCTTGATGGGGGCCTTGCGCACGCGATAATGGTGGCCAAAAATTTCCGCCGTTTCGCAATACGCGTTGCCGGCGTGAAGAGCCTTTTGATTGGCCGCGACGAACTTGGCGTTCTTCTTAAACTTCGCCGCGATCCAGCCCAACGTCGCTTCCATCGGCCGGTCATAAAGCCAATACATCATGCCGAGCGCGAAGAAATTCTTGCAGCGCTCAGTCTCCGTCGCCGACAACCCCATGCCCTCCAACGCATTGCGGGTCAGGCGTCCCAACTCCACGGCAATCACGCGAACATGCGACAAGGAGCCGTCCTCCAGGGGGTTTTTCTCGTAGCCGGCTTTCTTCAGGTTCGCAGCGTTGAAGGTGTCGCTGTTGACGATAACCAGGCCGCCGTTGTTGACCTCCTTAATATTGGCCTTGAGCGCGGCCGGATTCATCGCGACAAGAACGTCGGGGGCGTCGCCCGGGGTCAACACTTCATGAGACGAGAACTGGATCTGGAAGCCGGACACGCCGGCGATGGTGCCGACAGGGGCGCGGATCTCGGCGGGAAAATCGGGAAATGTGGAGAGATCGTTGCCGGCAAACGCCGTCGTCGTGGTGAACTGCATCCCGGTCAACTGAATGCCGTCGCCGGAATCTCCGGCGAAACGAATCACGGCGGATTCGATCTCTTCGATCGGGAGGGTGGACTGCACGGCCTTAGTCTTGGCATCGTTCATGGGCAATCTCCGACGGACGAAATTGCGGACAGAAGCCGCATCCGCCTATTATAAACCCCGGAGGGCCGGCGAAGTATTGATCCAGATCAATACTTCATGCCTCTGGCTTAAGAGCCCGGGAATGCCGGATGATGCCGTGCAGGCCTAAGAGGGATCGCGCAGTTCCAGCTGCAGTGTCGTCGAGCCGCAGTCGATGATATCGCCTTCCTTCAAAGGGATGGACCCAACCACTTTCTGTCCGTTGACGACCGGATAGCCCTCGGCCACGGCGACCAAAATGTATCCGTCGGATTTACGATGCACGGACGCGGCCACTTCCGGAGCCGATTTGAAAAATCCGGAACCACGGATCGGGACCTGCGCCCGGTCGGATCTTCCGATGTATGTCGAGAGGGCCTTCAAGGGATACTCCTTGAAAGCCACCGCTCCCTTGAGGACGCGCAGCCAACCCTCTTTTTCGCAGGCAGCCGCCGCGGCGCCCGACGCTTCCGAAGTGGTCGTCTTGAGGGCGCGTCCCGTCTCATCAAGAAAAATCAGCGTATGCCTGGCCAATGAAATGACGTCGTTATGTCGAAGATCTGATTTTTTGATGAACTGATCGTTGACGTACGTGCCGTTGGTCGACTCCAGATCCTCAATGGAATACCCGCCGCCTTGGAAACAAATTCGGCAATGGTGCCCGGAAATGAGCGGGTGGTCGATGACAAGATCGTTGTCGTTCATGCGTCCGACGGACAGACGCTCCTTGTCGATGAGGAACTCCCTGATCACTGCCGCGTTAAACTTCAGCAGCAACTTCGCCATCGACCTCTCCACTCACGGATATTGACCATAGAGATCCTCAATGCTTGAACAACCTGGACACGAGTTGTCTGACGCTTTTTCCGCGGCCCACGGCCGGAATCAGCGCAGCGATGACCGTGATATTATCCAATCCTCCGGCGGCGCGGGACTTCTCGATGAGCGTGCCGACGATCTTGCGCGGCTCGCGACTCGACGCGATAACGGCCGCGACCTCGGCATCGCCGAGCATTTTCGAAAGGCCGTCGCTGGCCATGAGCACAATATCGCCCGGCATGAGAGCGTGCTCGCTGATGTCGACCATCACGTTCATGTCGACTCCCAAGGCGCGGGTCAAAATGTTCTGCAAACTGGAGCGGGCCGCCTCATCGGCGGTGATCTGTCCGTTCCTGACTTGTTCACCCGCGAGAGAGTGATCTTCCGTCAGCTGGGCGAGTTGTCCTTGACGCCACAAATACAACCTGCTGTCGCCGACGTGGGCGACCGTCATGGATTGCGCATCGAGCAATGCGGCCACGACGGTCGTTCCCATCCCGGCGTCCTTGGGAAGCGCCCGGCCTTTCTCGTAGATGAGGGTATTGGCTGATTTGACGAAATAATCGAGTTGGCGCGCCCGGGGACTGAGGCCCGCCTTGGCCTCCTCGGCCGCCGGCGGAAGTCCCGTGCCAAGAAATTTGCGAGCGTATTCCAGCATGGTCGCGCCCACAAGCTCGCTGGCGACCTCGCCCGAATTGTGTCCGCCCATCCCGTCGGCGACAATGAGCAGGCCCAACTTCTCATCGACGACGAAGTGATCCTCATTATTTTGTCTCACGCACCCGCGATCAGTCGCCCCGGCGAACACGATCCGACCCTTCGTCTTCATACGGGGTCCGCGGGATGCGGTCGGCTCGTCGCCGGCACGCTCGCCGCCGAGGTGGAGGCGGGAGACGCCGCCGGGGCATCGTTGATCCCCGCGATCACAATGTCAGATCCGACCGAAATGACGTTTTTCGCCGCCTCGGGCTCGGCGGGGGCTGGAACATCGAGCGGAACCACGACGGCGGCCAACTCGCACGCGACCGGCTCCTTGGGCACGGCCCGAAGAGCGGCGGCGAACTGAGCCCCTGTTTGAAAACGGCCGTCCGCATCCTTGGCCAAGCCCTTATCGATCACCCGCTTCAACTCCAAGGGAAGGTCTTTGCGAATCGACAGGGGATCGGGGTGCGGATCGTTGGCGATCTGAAACACAAGAGTCCCGATGTCCTCTCCCCCCTTAAACGGCTTCTCTCCCGTGACCAGCTCGAACAAAACGACGGCCAGCGAAAACAAATCCGACCGTCCATCCACCGTCTTGCCAGCCACTTGCTCGGGGCTTTTATAGAAAAGGGCTCCCGGAACGACGCCGGCGGCTTTACTGGACGACGCGAGGCCCCCGATGCAGAAGTCCGCGATCCGGACCGACCCGTCTTCCAGCAGCACGATGTTGGCGGGCTTGAGATCGCGGTGAACGACGCCCCGCGCGTGCGCGTAGTCAAGAGCCTCGGCCACGTCCGCGGCACACCCCAGAGCCTCGTTGAGAGGAAGCAAGTGTCCTTTTTGGCCGCACGCGACAAGGTCGCGGCCGCTGGGCACTTCCATGGCGATGTAGACAACGCCCTTATCGTCCCCGGCTTCGAAAATTCGCGCTATATTCGGATGGTTCAGCGCGCCCGCAGCTTCCGCTTCGCGGAAAAAACGTTCCTTGATTTCGGAAATTTTTTCGCCGCCGGCGCCCTCTTCCAGGACCATCGTTTTGATGACGACGGGGCGATTGCCCTTCGGATCGCGAGCGAGATAGACCGCGCCTATCGCCCCGCGATCGAGCTCTTTTTCGATCTGGTATCGGCCCAGCGCGGACTTGGCGGCGCCCTCAACGCCTTCGGGCGCGGCCTTGAGCATTTTGGACTTGGCGACGACGTCCTTATATTTCGGATCTTTGCCGGCGATGTGGTCGAGCACCGCGGCGGCCTTGGACAATTGACGCTTGCGTTCGAACTCGAGAGCGAGGTTGTAGAGAACCTCCTTAAGATTCCCCGTGAGCGGGCAAAGTCGGAATTTCTCGAATGCGAGGTCGAGTATGCCTTGCTCTTGAAAAGACATCCCCAGCATCGTGTTCATCTCGATGGCTGCAGCCTCGATCAACGCCTTGCTCTTCTCAGGGACAAGAACGCTTCTGGAGACGATGATCAAATTCCCGACCACCAGCAGCGCCGCCGGGTAGGAGACTTGCAGCCACTGCCCGTTGATGAATAAGTACGTGCCCGCTCCGAAAAGAATCGCCGCGATGAGGATGCTCACGACAAGCCCCCACAACACCTTCAATCGCGGCAATATGAGCATAATGAAAACGCCGACGCAGCCCAGTAAACCCAGCTCCGCCCTCTGAGCCCACGGAGGGCGGACCAAATATTTCTGGTTGAGAATGTTTTCGATGACGTTCGCCACCACCTCCGAGGAAGGGAGGGCCGGGGCCACCGGCGTCTCATGCAGCGTCGTAATGCCGCGCGCGGTGGGTCCGATGATCACGATCTTATCCTTGAACAGGCTCGCGTCGACCTTGTCGCCCACGACGCTCGCGTAAGAAACGACCCGAATCGTTTCCGGCGGGCCGTTGAAGATCATGGCCATCTTATTGTCCGCGTCCAACGGCACTCTCAGGCGTCCGAGGGTGAGCGAGCGCCCGGATTCAAAAGACGCATCCTCGGGTTTGAGCCCCAGGTAGGCCAGCGCCAATCGAATCGCAAACGAGGGGTACAACTCTTGGCCGTATTGCACCAGCGGCGCCTCGCGGCGAAGCACACCATCGCTCTCGACGTAATGGTTCATGTGCCCCAACCCGCTCGCCGCCTCGGTAAACGGAAGAATCGGATGCGAGATCCGGGACTCTTCTTGAATGGACTGGCTCAACGGCGCCGCCTTGACCGCCGAGCTCGACACGGCCGCCGGCACCGTCTCGATCCGGCCGCCGGCCGTTCCTGGGACGAAAAGAACGGGCAGCACCACATTGCCGGCCCCCCGGAGCGCGGCCAGGAGCTTCGAATCGGAATCCAAGACGGCCGCGGACGATGAGAATTCGACCCCAAAAGCAACGCCCCGCTCCACCACCTTCATTCGGTCGAGAAGCTCCGTGTATTTTTGCGAGAGGCGGCGGATCTCGATAAGGCCCTGATTCTGTTCGGCTTCCGACAGTGGAATGTTCAACCCGATCACTTTGGGCCCCGCCGCGGTGAGCTTATCAAGAACCTCGGCCAAGCGCGTGCGCGGCCACGGCCAAAGCCCCACTTGGGCGACCGAGTCGTCGTCAATGGCGACGAGCACGATTTCGGAGGGGGGATTCAGGTTTTGGCGCAACTTCGCGCGGAGATCGTACGTCTTGAATTCGATATTCTCAAAAAACGGAAGATGAAGATAATAGCCTCCCGAGACCAATAGGGTCAGCAACAACCCTATCGCGGCCTCGAACAAGTAACTATTTTTCTTCATCAATGACAGGCGGGGCGGGGCGGCACTCCCGGATCGCGCACAGTGTAACGGACACGTCAAAACGTGTCAACCCCATTGCAGTCACATTAAGGAGGCGCGCGGCGACCGACGAGCCTCCACCCGAAAGGAAGCAAGGCGGCCGAGAATGCCGCCTTGACCAGATCCCCCGGCACAAACGGCCATAACCCCTGAATCAACAGAGCTTCCCCGGGCACGAAACGAGACAGCCCCGCCAAGCCCAAGGCAAAAATTGGCACGCTCGCGATCAACATCATGGCGAATGCTTTCATCGGCGCGCGATCCCACCCTCGCTCGGCCAACGCGCCGGCGACGAACGCTCCGACGGGAAAACCCGCGAGGTAGCCGCCCGTGGGTCCCAAGAAATGGATCAATCCCGCCGCACCCCCCGACAGAACGGGCAGACCCGCCGCGCCCTCAAGCAGATACAACACGACCGCCGCCGCGCCTCGGCGCGAGCCCAACAACGCTCCGGCGTACAAGACCGCGAGAGTCCCCCCGCTTATCGGCACCGGGGTCATCGGCAGGCGAATTTCAATCTGCGCGCAAACCGCGATGAAAAGACTCGCCGTCACCACGCACGCAGCGTCATGAAGCAGACCGGACGAGGGCAGGACGCGATCGGCCAAGAGAGGATACGCCGGGGCATGGATCTTCATTCGGATACGACCTCCTTGGGGCTTTGCACCAACGGAAGGCGCGAGACGAATTCAGCGCCGCCGCTCTTAGAGGGCTGCACCCAAATCTCGCCCTTGTGCAGTTTGATGATTTTGGCGCAGATGGACAAGCCCAACCCGAACCCGGTGTGAGGAGCGCCGGAATCAAGTTGCCGGAACTTCTCGAAGACCGCCGCGCGCTGCTCCCCAGGAATGCCCGGCCCGGTGTCGCTGACGACAAGCTCGACACGATCGCTGCCCGCCGCCGACGCCTCGATGGTCACGGTCCCTCCTCGGGGAGTGAATTTCAGGGCGTTGGCCAGGAGGTTATGCATCAGGCGGTCGATGAGCCGTTCATCGGCGAAAAAATGAGGCGGGGCGTTGTCGGCGATCCTCATTTCGATCTTTATTCCGCGCTCATCGGCCATGGGTTGAAACAGACGCTTGACCCGGCGCAGCAGGGACTCCGGTTGGATTTCGCCAGATTCCAGCTTCAACTGCCCGCTGTCCATCCGAGCCGAGTCGAGCACGTCCTTGACCAAGGCCGTCAGACGCTCGCAGGAATGGTCGATCGCCTCGATCCAGCCCTGCTGCCGCTCATCGGGCACCAGCGACTTCTTGAGAAGGCGCAGATACCCTTGAACGGCGAACAACGGCGCTCGAAGGTCATGAGCCGCGGCTTGGAAGAACTCCTCTTTCATCGCCTCGAGGCGGCACTCCGCGGTCTGGTCGCGCAGCATGATCAAGACGCCGAAGTCCCCGCTGACGGGATCCGTGAACATCGAGACGGACGTGCGGTAACTCTTCGCAGACCCGCCTTCGCGCCCGGGCATTTCCACAAGCCCTCTGGTCGTATGGGTCTTTAGAATGTCCTGGACGCGCAGACGCCACAAGGATGCATCGGCGGGCTGAAGAAGTCCCTTGCCCCCGGAAACGGTCTCCTCGAGCTTGCCCCCGAACACGGGCAGGGCGGCCTTGTTGAGAAACTGGACCTCTCCCCGCATATTCGTGATGACCAGCGCGTCGGGAATGCGTTCAACAAGAGTTTCCAAACGCGCGCGCTCCAAAGCGAAACCCGAGTTGGCCTCGTCGATGGCGCGCCGCATGTCTTCCTGGGCCCGAGAAAACTGGACTCCCAGGCGGCGCCAACCGGCCAGGCTCGTTTCATCCAGAGGTGTGGCTAGATCGCCGCGCGTCCAGCGCTCCAAGCCTCGCTCCAATTCGCGAAGCGGGGCGGCGAACCATCTCCAAGCCAGGTAGGCCGCTCCCAAGGAAAGACCGAGGGCGGCCCCCGCCAGCGTCGCCACGCTGCCCGACGGCCCACCACCGCCGTAAACGCCGATCCACCAGCCGGCCAATCCGGTGGGAACGGCCCCGGCCACGAACATCAGCCACGACGCCCGCCCAAATAAATTCACTGGGCCGATCCTATCAAATCCTATGGACCAGCGTCAGCGGATTCAACCCGTCCCGCTGATTTGACGGCCGGGCGCGGATGTGGGAGAATGGGCCGTGGAGCCGCAAGACCCCGTAAAACTCGCGGACTATCTCGAGCGCCTGCTGGCCGGCCTTGAACAGACGTGCGAGAGCCTGAAATTCGAAATCCCCTATTACAAGCCGGACGATATCCAGGGCCGCTACGCCAAGAAATTTCTCGCCTCGGTCGAGGAACAGGCCGCCGCGACCCGCGCGCGTCTTGAGGCTCTCAGGACAAGCCTGCCCCGCCCCAAACAGCCCGAGGGCCAGTAGGACAACGCGCCGTCCAGGTCTTAAGACCCCAGAAATCCTGGGCCCAATACCCCTTGCGTTCCCGCTCGCACAACAGCATACTCGCTTCATGACATTTCACGCCGCGGTGGTGCTGCTGTCGCTGCTGGCCTACGCCCCGCCGGCTTCCGCCATGCCGGACTGCCCCTCCGCCTGGAGGTTCCCCTTCTCGCCGCAGACCGAACATTGGCCCGACCTAGAAAAAACGTTCGATTTGCGCCTGCTCTACGGCATGACGAGGGAACTCTACGAAAACTGCCCGCGCAAGGATGAGAACGACAAGCTGCTCATCTTGGCCGCGCATAAGTTTCTGACCTATTCCGCAGATAACCCCGACCAGGAGCATGCGCGCCAAGAAGTTCTCTACTGGCTGGGAATGACCCATGCTCTGCGCGCCGGACACCCCGCCACCAGCAATGACCATGCGATCGGAGCCTACAACGCGTTCATCCGCCTGACCGATCCCGAGCTCAGGCTTCAAGCCGCTCCTCAAACGCGCGCCCTGCGCGTGAGAAACGCGCGGCGATCGGCGTATCTGGCGTATTACGCTCATCTCAACGCGGCGAATTGGGGCAAGCCCGGGTGGGCGGCCGCCAGCCGGCGCATTCGATGTTTCCTCAACACCTATCCCGACATGACGCACGATGACGAAATCCACGACCATTTGTCGTACCTGCTCGCCCAGGCAAAAGCCTTCGTCGCCAAGCATGCCGACGACAGCCGCTACAAGTTGGAAAGCATGGCGATCCTGATTGCCGAGCTTGAGTACCGCCTGGCGGCTCCCGCACCGCCGGTCGAACGCTGGCCGACGGAGGGCGACATCGACCCGACGGACATCAACAGCCCCGACCTTTGCGATACGCGACCCTCGCCCATCCCCGGCCCCGAGTTTTTCGATTTTGATTTTTCCGAGGAAGCCATGCGGCACAGGAGAGAACAAGAGATCATCAACGAGCGTCGCCGCCGACTCGCGCCATGAGTTCGAACACGTCGAATTTGGAGAACGTCGCTCAACTCATTCACCTGGCCGCCGCGCCGATTTTCCTGCTGAGCGCGCTGGCCACGACGCTGCTGGTCCTCGCCGGCCGCCTGGCCCGCATCGTCGATCGAGGGCGGGCCCTGGAACTGCGAGACGACCCCTCGTCGCATCGCTCGGAAATGCTCCTCCTTGAGCGCCGGGCCCACATGATCTACCGTTCGCTCTTTCTCGGCGTGACGGCCGCCCTCTTCGTCTGCCTTCTGATGACCTTGGCCTTCGCCGGGGAACTATTCAAGTTCAACCCGGCGCGAGCCGTCGCCGGACTGTTCATGGCCGCGCTGTTTGCCTACACCGGCGCGCTCATCGGCCTTCTGCGCGAGGTGTTCCTCGCCGTGGGCGGTTTCCGTCTGCGCATCCACGCCCCAGAGAATTGAAGAAGTGGTGGGCCGTACAGGATTTGAACCTGTGACCTTGGTCGTGTAAGGACCCTGCTCTACCGCTGAGCTAACGGCCCGTCTACAACGGAGTTTAACAGGTTTGGGCCGGGTCAGCGAGGGGTTGGTGCTACGGGTGGTGCCATCTGCATGCCATGCAGGCGCTCTCCCAGCTGAGCCCTACGAACTTCTCCAACGGGAGGACAGGATCCTATGGCAGGAGACCGTATCGAGATGCGCGAATATCTCTTGCTTTCTGCGAGTCTCCTCGGGGTTGAGTTTCTGCAAAAGATCATCCAAGCGTTGGATATAGCCCTTTGCCAGCAACCCAGCGGCACCCATGGCCCCGCCGGCGTTTAGCCTTTCGCGAAACTCATCATCAGGCAGATCTACTTGGTTATAGCGCTTGAACACAGGGATGAAATGATTGTAATCAAAGGTCTTCAGGATGTCCAAGGCCTTGACCACGTCGGCCCCTCGATCGTAATTCTCCTCGATATATGCGGCCAGTGCCGGCGTCATGCCCTGCAGCGGCGATCCTTCCCGCGCGATCTCCGCGCGGTACAATTCGCGGGCCAAAGCGGCGCTGCGCACCCTGTCGGTCGTGGCAGCGTCGTAAACAATTTCCGCGCGCGCGGAGGGATCGCTGCACGGGTCCTGTGCGGCGGCCTGCGACGCGGTCAGGGTCGGAAGGCTGGCGAAATCAGCGTCTTCCATCCAATTCTCATTTCCAAAAGCAGGCGTGACTGCCAAAATCAGTCCGGCGATCAATTTTTTCATGTCCTTATGATAGCGGGTCGCGTCCGGCCCGCGAAGAGCCTTTGGTCCTAAGCCTCCCGCGGCAGGAGTCCTAGGGATTCCAGTCGAGAGGAAAGCCGCTCGCGAAGCGCTTCAGGGCGAATTAAGCTCGCATTAAACGGAATCCAAACGTTTTCAGCTATTCTATCGACGAAGGAGGAAAGCGGCCATGGCCAATATCTTAGTCGTAGACGATGATGAGCATGTCCGCCTGGTCATCAAAAGGCTGTTGACGATGGGCGGACACACCGTGGAAACCGCCTCGGACGGCGACGACGGTCTCAATAAAATAGCCCGGGGAAAATACGACCTTCTGATCATCGATGAGCTGATGCCTAAGATCACCGGCACCGAGGCGGTCGGAATCATCCGCGCCTCGAAACACTATCCAGATCTCATCATCCTCATGCTGACCGGGGCGAGCGTGACATCCTCGGTCAACGCGGCCTACGAAGCGGGCATCGACGGCTACGTGATCAAGCCGTTCTTCCCAGACCGGCTGATGGCGAGGATCGATACGTTGTTGGCGAAAACGGCGTGAGGGCAAAGCCCGCCCCACAGCCCGCCCCATGCCCCTGTCGCGCGTTTTTTAATATGTCCTGTTTGAGCCGCATAGAAATGTCCTG
>JBBTHA010000164.1:0-15347 GCA_038060535.1 Elusimicrobiota bacterium
AAAGCGGACATTTTAACTTTCGTTCTGACCGGACATTTTAACTTTCGTTTGACACGACGGAGAGGCATCTTGCGCAATGGGGCTAAATATAAGAAAATGCCGAGGAATTGACAGGTCTCTACGCCCACATACCGTTTTGCTCGGTCAAGTGTTTTTACTGCGATTTCGCCGCCTTTTCCGGGCAAGGAAAATTCGCTGACCGTTACCTCGACGCTCTCGAGGCCGAGGCGGCTCTCCACCCCGTTTCCAGTCCCGGAACGCTGTATGTCGGAGGGGGGACGCCCTCGGAACTGTCCGCCGCGCAGATACAAAATCTTTTTTCGCGCTTGCGCCGAGCCTACGGGCAACCCCGCTGGTCGGAAGTGACTTTCGAAGGAAATCCCGAAAGCCTTGACGAGGACAAGCTCCAACTCCTGGCTCAAGAGGGCGTGACGCGGCTTTCCATAGGACTGCAGACCGCCGATGACGCGCTGTTGCCGGCGATCGGGCGCCGCCATACGGCCGCGGATTTCGAGCATGCGTTCAGAGCGGCCCGGAAGGCGGGGTTCCAATCTTTGAGTGTGGACCTGATGTTTGGCTTGCCCGGGCAGACGTTGGGAAGTCTGGAGTCGACTCTTGAGAGAGTTCTGGCGCTGGGGCCCGAGCATATCTCTCTGTATGGTCTTCAGGTCGAGGACCGCACCCTTTTCGCCAAGCGCTCGACGAAGGAAGATCCCGACCTTTCGCGGGAAATGTTCGAGCTCTCGATCGAACGCCTGGCGCAAGCGGGTCTTGAGCAGTATGAAATATCCAACTTCGCAAAGCCCGGCTTCCGGTCCATCCATAATCTCAACTATTGGCGCCGCGGCGAGTACGTGGGGCTGGGCTGCTCGGCCGCCTCCTTCTATGGAGGCCGGCGTCAGACCAATGTGGAGCGGCTGGTTGCTTACCTGGAGCATGTCGAGGCCAGGCGGCGTCCTCTCGCCGAGAGCGAAACCCCCTCGGGACTTGACGCCTTGGGCGAGGAGGCGTTTCTCGGTTTGCGCATGATCGAAGGCTTCATTCCCTCCCACGAATTGCGAGAGGCGTTCAAGGATGAATGGGCGGCGCTTGCGTCCCGAAGCCTCGTCCGCGAGGACGGCGGACGTTGGCGCTTGAGCAGGGAAGGGGTGTTTCTGGCGAATGAGGTATTTCGGGAGTTCGTTGCGCCGTTTGACCGTGAGGAGGCGACCGCGTGAAAACTTTCGTTCTCGATACGAACGTGATTTTGCATGACCCTATGTCGATATTCGCGTTTCAAGGCTCGCGCGTCGTTCTCCCCTTGACCGTCATCGAGGAACTCGACACCTTCAAACGCTCCAATGACGAACGCGGTCGTTCGGCGCGATTGGTCGCGCGCAAGCTCGATCAGCTGCGCGCGGGGGGCAAGCTCTCCAACTGGGTGCCTCTGGAGCACGGCGGCAAGCTCAAAGTCGAGATTCAGGTTTCCGACGGACTGCCCAAGGCGTTTTCGGCCCACACCAAGGACAATGAAATTCTCAGCTGCGCCCAGTACCTGAAAAAACAGGGTGAAAACGTGGTTTTCATCTCCAAGGACATCAATCTCCGCATCAAAGCGGAGTCATTGGGCTTGGAGACGCAGGACTATGAGAAAGAGAAGGTGGATATCGACGAGCTCTACATGGGCTGGCGGGAGGTGTCCGTCCCCGGTGAGATCATCGACGCTTTCTACAAGGAGAAGAGGCTCGATCCTCCGGTGCCCGATCTCGCGCCCAACGAGTTCGTGATCCTGAAGACCGAGGGGACGTCGAAAAGCGCCCTGGCGCGCTACGACGCGAAGCTCAAAGCCTTGGTGCCGCTGGTCAAGGCCGAAAGCGCCCCCTGGGGCATCAAGCCGCTCAACATGGAGCAGCGCTTCGCCATCGAATTGCTTCTCAACAAGGACATTCAGCTGGTGACCCTCGTCGGCTTGGCCGGTTCCGGAAAGACCATGATCGCACTTGCCTCGGCCCTCCAACAGACGCTTGAAGAAAAGCTTTACCGCCGAATCCTGATTGCGCGTCCGGTTATCGCCGTGGGTCATGACATCGGGTTTCTTCCGGGGACCAAGGAAGAAAAACTGACGAATTGGATGGGGGCGATCTACGACAATCTCTCGTATCTTCTGGAAAAACCGAAGGGGGCTTTGGAGACCGCGGACATGGACATCCAAATGCTCATCGAAGAAGGCGTTCTCGAAATCGAGGCGGTGACCTTTTTGCGCGGCCGCACGCTGCCCAATCTCTTAATCATCATTGACGACGCCCAGAACCTGACCCCTCATGAGATCAAGACCATCATCTCCCGCGCGGGTCAAGGCGCGAAGATCGTTCTGACGGGCGATCCGCACCAAGTCGACAACTACTATCTGGATGCCGCCTCCAACGGCTTGACCAACCTGGTGGAGCGCTTCAAGGGGCAGTCGTTATTCGGGCATGTGACCTTCACCAAGAGCGAGCGTTCCGTTCTGGCCGCATTGGCGTCGGACCTGTTATAACCGCCATGATGGAGAAGAATTACGATCCCAAGCCGGTCGAGTCGGCACGCCTCGCGTCGTGGGAAGCCGCGGCCCTGGGCCGTTGCCAGGCGCGCGAAGGGCGCAAGCCTTATGTCATCGTCATTCCCCCGCCGAACGTGACCGGAGCGCTGCATATCGGCCATGCCCTCAATAACTCGATGCAAGACGTCTTCATTCGCCACCATCGGATGAAGGGCTCGGACGTCTGTTGGGTTCCAGGGTGCGACCATGGCGGCATCGCCACCCAGAACGTGATGGAAAAGCAGTTGAAGACCGAGAAAGTCGATCGGCACGTTCTTGGTCGAGAGGCCTTTCTGGCGCGGATGCAGACGTGGACGCGCGAGTGCAAAACGACGATTTTGGGGCAGCTTCGGCGTTTGGGCTGCATGCTGGATTGGGAGCGCGAGGCGTTTACGATGGACGAGGAGCGGGGTCATGCCGTTTTCTTCGCGTTCAAAACGCTGTGGGAACGGGGTTTGATTTATCGGGGCGAGCGCCTCGTCAATTGGTGCGTTCGCTGCGGCACCGCTCTGTCGGACATCGAAGTGGAGCGGGAGGAACGCAAGGGCAACTTGTATCACATCCATTACCGTCTCGAATCGGGGGGGGAAGGGCTGGTCGTGGCCACGACTCGTCCCGAAACGATGTTCGGCGACACGGCCGTCGCCGTCAACCCCAAGGACGAACGTTGGCGGCACATGGTGGGGAAAAAGGTCGTGATCCCGTTCATTGGCCGGGCCGTCGCGGTCATTGAGGATGGGTACGTGGAGTTCGAGTTCGGCACCGGAGCCCTGAAAGTCACGCCCGCCCACGATCAAAACGACTGGGAGATCGGGCAGCGGCACGGGCTTGCGGCGATCAAGGCGATCGGTCCCGACGGCAAGCTGACGGAGGCGGCCGGACCTTATCGCGGCCTGTCCCGCGAAAAGGCGCGCGAGCAGATCGTCGCGGATTTGGAAGCGAGCTCGCTTTTGCGCAAAAAAGAGGACCACAAAAGCGCGGTTCAGACGTGCTACCGGTGCGGTTCGGTGATCGAGCCGTTGCTGTCTTTGCAGTGGTTCGTCAAGCAGTCCGACTTGGCCAAACCCGCTTTGCGGGCGCTCGATGACGGTCGATTTAAGATTTATCCCGATAACTGGGAGAAGCCCTACCGCGATTGGCTTCTGAGCATCAAGGATTGGTGCGTGTCCCGCCAGATTTGGTGGGGGCACCGGATTCCGGTCTGGTACAAAGATGGAGAACAGCCGGTCGTCAGCCAGGAGTCGCCCGGCTCGGGCTGGAGGCAGGATGCTGATGTGCTCGACACCTGGTTTTCCTCGGCCTTGTGGCCGTTGGCCGTCTTCGGCTGGCCGGAGAAGACCAAGGATTTCGCGTGTTTTTATCCCACGGCGACGTTGGTGACGGGCTATGAGATTCTCTATCTTTGGGTCGCCCGGATGCAGATGATGGGCCTTGCCTTCGATGGCCGGGCGCCGTTTTCAAGCGCCGTGATCCACGGGACCGTGCGGGATAAAAGCGGCAAGAAAATGTCCAAGTCCTTGGGCAACGTGATCGACCCCCTGCTGATGATGGAGAAGTACGGGACCGATGCCTTGCGCTTCTCCCTGCTGACCCAGGCCCATCCCGGCAAGGACATCGCCTTCGACGAGCAATCGGTGGTTGGAGCGCGCAACTTCGTCAATAAGCTGTGGAATTCGACCCGCTTCGTGCTGATGAATTTGCCCTCGGAGCCGCCGACGGGGGGGTATAGGCTGGAGGCCCTCTCTCATTCTCGCTTGGAGCTGTCCGATCGGTGGATTTTGTCGCGCTACCAGGCGGTTTTGGCCGGGGCGGCGGGCAGTTTGGACGCGCATGATCCCGCCGCGGCGGCGGAAATACTATACGGTTTTTTGTGGGATGAGTTTTGCGACTGGTACATCGAATTGGCCAAAACGCGTCTGTTGGGGAGCGAAGCGCAGGGCAAGGAGGAGACGCGCACGATCCTCGTTCAAATTCTCGTCGGAACGCTCAAGGCGCTGCATCCGTTGATGCCGTTCATCACCGAGGAGATCTATGGCGCGCTGAAGGCGTATGTCGGGGAATCGGCGCCTTTCGTCCTGACGGGAGGCTACCACCCTCCGGGCCGCGAGTGGTTCAATCCCGAGGCCGAGGCCGAAATGGCCAGGGTGATGTCCGCGGTGACCGCCATACGCTCGCTGCGCTCTCAGCTCAACGTCCCCCTGGGTCTTAAGGTCAGCGCTTTCGTCGCGGGACCCGACTCCCGGATGATCATCGAAAAGCATGGCGCGTATCTCGCGGCGTTGGCGAAGCTGGCCGAGCTTAAAGCGTCCCTTGGAGCCCGCCCTCCCCACAGCGCGACGGCCGTGTCCGAAGGGGTGACTTTCTTTATTCCGTTGGAAGGCGTCATCGATTTCGACAAGGAGCGCCAGCGTCTGGTCAAGGACCTGTCAAAGGCGGAGTCCGACGTCGCCAAGATCGAGATGAAGGTCAAGAACGCGGATTTCATCGCGAAGGCGCCTCAGACGCAGATCGACGAGGCCCATGCCCAACACGCCGTCGCACGCGAGCGAGTCGCCCGTTTGAAGGAGACGGTCGCCCTTTTGTCCGGAGGCGAGGGCTCGATTCGTCCCCGGGTTTAGGCTTACTTTAGGGAAGCGGCCGGACTCTTGACCTTGGCGGCGGCGTAGTCGATCATTTCGGCTTCAATTGTGTCGAGCAGCCCGTCTTCGATTTCCCAAACCTCGAGACCCGCCAGACGCGAGGCGATGCGTTTGGAAAGGGCGTCATCGATGAAGGGGGTCACCTTTTTGCGCCGATACTCCTCTTCTTTTTCGGAGTACAAACCAAGAAAGGTCTTATCGCGAAACCACGCTTGCCGATAGGAAGCGGTTTCGAGCTGGCGCAGCAATTCGGGACTCGGGTTGCGCTGAACGAATTCGAAGAACGTCGCCGTCGGGCGGCCTCCGGGGACCATCCACTCTCCGCTGAAAACTTGAATCAAGTTTTGCTCGGAGTCTTTAAGGACCGGGGTGATGAAGTTGACTCCACGCTTGAGGCAAAAGGCGTGAAAACCGAACAGATCGGGGGTGCGCAACGCGATGTGCTGCCAGTGCGAGCCGCCGCCTCGATTTTTGAGCATCGTCCGCACGTGAGAATCGCGGGATTTAGGCTCGGTCGGCTGGACCACGGCGATGATGGCCTGATTGGGAATGGATGAGTCTCTATCCACTCCGATCCGGGAGGCGAACGTCATCGAGGCGGCCTTCTTTTGGCCCGGCCAATTGCTGCGTTTTTCATATATCAGATCGGTGCGAGACACTCCCAGGATGATTCGAAACAACGCGTAAGTCGTGTTGTAGAGATCGGGGTCCACGAGGAACGTCATATGATCAACGACGAAATTGTGAAAGGGCTGTTTTTTCATTTTATCTCCGGGCGCGGCAGTTCGAATGCATCCAAGGTGCGGACGTACCAATCTCCCTCGAGGCGGCCGACGGCCTTAAGCTCCTGGTGGCGGATCGTTCCGCCAGGACCAAGCCCTTGAGCGCAATGAAAACGCACGACTTTTCCGATCACTAAATTTCCGGCGAGCGGGCCCTGGCCCAGGCGCACGATTTGGAGAAGTTCGCACTCCATCGACGCCGGACTCTCGGCGACTCGGGGAGGCTTGACCGCGGTCGAGGGCAGGGGAGTCAGTCCCGCTTTCTCGAATTCGCTTATGCCGTAAGGAAAAGGCGCGGACGTCGCGTTCATCTTGGCCGCGTTGGGTTCATCGACGATGTTGATGACGAACTGCTTGGTCGCCTCGATATTGATCAGAGTGTCTTTTTTTTTGCCGTTGCGGTCGTTGACCGGAGCGAAGCAGACCGACATGGGGTTGGCGGCGATTCCGGTAAAAAATGAAAACGGCGCGAGGTTGAGCGCGCCCTCCGGGGACACGGTGGAGACCCAGGCGATGGGACGGGGAAGTACGGTCGAAATCAGAAGATGGTAGCGCTCGCGCGCGGACAGGGTTTCTGGATCCAGATCCATTGATTAGGCCCCGGAGACTCCCTGGGTGTCTCGATTCCAGCTTGTGGCGTATTCTTGGTCGCCGATCGCCAAGGCCTGCTTGGCGATCGCCAGCGGCTCATAGAATGTGTCGACCATGACTGCCAAGGTGTCCGAGAGTTTCCCCCGTTCGGCGAAGGAGCGCTTGGCGGCCAGGCCGTGGGGCGAATGCGGCAGCGAGCCGGGATGAAACGTGAAGGATCCCGGTTCGACCAGGCCTTTGCGCGCTCCGTAGCTGGTGTTGGAGAAGAACATGACTTCATCGCTGTCGACGTTGAAATGCGCGTACGGCGCCGGGACGTCGCGGGGATGCCACCCCTCGATCTGTCCCTTGAACGTACACACGGCAAACCCGTTGTGCGGGGCGGTGCCGGATTGGAAAGTCTGGCGTGTGGGAGGGGAGGTGTGGATCTGTTTGGCGAGGGGGTGCTGGTCGTCGGTGTGGAACGTGAAGGGGTACAACGCTCCCTCCCAGCCGATCAGGTCGAAGGGGTGGTGGCCGAGAAACATCTCGGTGATGAATCCCCCGTCATGTTTGGTCCAAACGCGGAACACTCCATCCTCGTCGCGCGCGGGGCGGAATTCCGGCGAGCCGATTTCGGTTTCAGTGACCGGCGACATGAGCGTGGCTTGCCCGGAGGCGTTGAGGTAGTGCGGGGCGAATTGAATGGGCCGGAGGGACTCGACGATGAGCAGCGAACACTCCTCGGTTTCGAGTTCGACCCGGTAGGTTGTTCCTTTGGGAAGGCAGATATAATGGCCTTTACGAAAAGGGAACACGCCGTATTCGGAGGCGAGCAGGCCCGAGCCCTGCTGCACGAACCAGAGTTCATGGCCGTCGCCGTTTCGGAAAAAACGATCGGCGGGACAGGATTTCTCGAAGTGGGCCGCGCTGATGACGACCGCCGCTCCAAAAACGAGGGGGACACGCCCGCTGATCATATCTCCATGGGCTTTGAGCCGATTCGTGCGCAGATGCCAGGGCTGGAGAGGCTGGGGAGGTAGGCCTTGCGGCCGCAGGTCGAGGGGCAGGCGATGGGGTTCCCGGATTTGTTGGGTCGGATACTTGCGGTAGTGGTATTTGCGCGACCAGTCCCCGGAGAATCCGGCCACGCCGTGAATTTCTTCCAGCGCGAGGATTTCGGGCTCGGAGTAAAATTCCGTATGGGGCGTCTTCGGAACCCGCCCGCGGGTCAGGATGATGCTCACGCGTAGGACCCTTCCTTCTTGTATTTAAGATGCATGCGGCCTTGAGGGGCGCCGACGATATTCTTGAGAATGCCGAGCGGCCCCGCGTCGAGTTCGACCCGGTCTTTGGGCTTGATCCAGCGGTTTAAATCGAGCCCGCATCCGGTGAAAAAAGTTCCGGAGCCGAGCACATCGCCGGGCAGCAGCGTCTCGCTTTGAGAGGCGTGCGAGAGCATGGTCGGAAAGCTCCAGTAAGGCTGGGCCCCTTGCGACCGGCTCCACTGCGCGCCGTTGACGCGGACCTTGAGCTCTGGGACCGTCCCATCGCATTCATCCGAGGTCACCAACCAAGGGCCGAGGGCGGTCGCGAAGTCTTTTCCTTTGGCCGGACCCATGCGGCAGATCATTTCGTTTCTTTGTATGTCGCGCGCGGAGCAATCGTTCATGATGAGATAGCCGGCAATGTGGCCTTTCGCTTTCCTGACGGGGATATCGCGTCCGGCCGTGCCGACGACCGCGGCGATCTCGAACTCGAAATCCAGCTTCCGGGTGAACGCGGGCCAGGGAATTTCATCGCCGGGGCCGATGATCTCTCGAGGATTGCCCTTATAGAACACGGGCTGCTCATACCATTCAGGAGCCAGGGATTCGTTGCGGCGCTTGGCCCCGGCTTTGGCATGGTTTTCAAAGGCGAAAAAATCACGCAGCCCTCGCGGGCGCGGAAGGGGAGCCTTGAGGCGGACATCTGCGAGCGCCCAGACGACGCGTTCGTTTCGCGGGCCCGAGGGCTCACCCCGGACCTCTTGAAGGGCGCGTTCGGCCTCATGAAGGGACTCCGGGCCGCCGTCGAGCAGGCCGAGAAGACACGGTGGAACGAAGTAAGCCGCGCGTTCGGCCGGACGAGTTTTTCCGGCGCGGCCGTAGCGAAGGACCGTCGCGAGATTGAGATCGATGATCTTGCCGCCGCGCAGAGCCCCCAGACGTTCGAATCGGCCAAGCGGGGTTTGAACTTCAAATGTGACGAGCTTCATCGCGACGATTTTAACATAGAAGCTCGACGGCTTGGGTCGGAGAAAGGCGGCTGAAATCGCGCGCCGTGATTTTGGCGTGCTTGAATTCATCGGGGCGGTGCGAGGTGGTGATGGCCACAACGTGCATGCCCGCTCTGTGCGCGGCTTCCTCGCCGAGCAGGGAGTCCTCGAAAACCACGCAATCCTTGGGGCGGATCTCAAGCGCGCGGGCCAGCAGTCGGTACGTTTCAGGATCGGGTTTTCCTTTCGCCACCATGGACCCGTCGACGATCGCGTCGAAATATCCGCGCAGGTCGAGGCCGTCGATAATGAATGAGACGTTGTCCTGCTTGGAGCCGGTGCCCAACCCAATGCGATAGCCTTGGGCCTGTGCGTTCTCCAAAAAGCGGCGCAGGCCGTTGGCCGCGCGGAGGTTGGGGCGGTAGATGCGGCGATAGAGGCTTTCCTTGATGGCGGCCAGCGTGCGGGCTTCTGAGGGGGGCACTGTCCGTTTAAAGTAGTAACCGAGGACTTCGTGCGTGGGCCGGCCCATCGTATTGGCCAGGAAGTCATGCAGCGTGAACGTGACGCCATAACGGCGAAAGAAGAGACGCCACGCTTCGATGTGAGCGGGCATGTTGCGGCAAAGGACGCCGTCCATGTCGAATAGAAGTCCGAGAGGTCGCCGCATGTCCTGATCATAGCCAATCCGCTATAATCGAAGCATGGGCCTGCGGGTTTTCCCGATTTCCGATTGGGGATTTTTTCGCTTTCACGGACCCGACGTCAGGGACTTCCTTCAAGGCTTGGTGACCGCCGATCTCAAGACTCTCGTGCCGGGACGCTATCTGCCGGCTTGCGTGCTGACGCCCAAAGGCCTGCTCGTCGCCGACGCCGAGCTCTACGAAGAAGCTCCCGGGGTGGTCTTGGCCGTGACGCGCCCCGCCGCGGCCGATGGCTTTGGGAAGGCGTTTGAAAAAAAAATCATGTTGTCGGGCACCGAGTTCTTTCGGCTGAGTCCGAGAGCATGGTTGTTTCTGGGCGATGGCTACGAACCCGGCCACCCCTGGCCTCGCCTGCTGGAGCCGGCGCGAATCGTCCTTGACGCGGATCCTCCAAGCGATGCCGAGATTCTTTCGAACGAGTCGTTCCAGGAACTGCGAGTGGCCGCGGGGATGCCTTGGTATGGGATGGATATCGACGCCGGCACTCTTCCTCTCGAGGGACGTCAGGAGGCCGCCATCAGCCTCGACAAAGGCTGCTACATGGGCCAGGAGACGGTGTCTCGCATTCTCTTTCGCGGTCGAGTCAACCGACGTATGATGGGCTTGCGATTTCCCGGGGGGGCGCCTGGGGTCAACTGCGCGCTCTTTCGCGACGGGTGCGAAGTCGGCAGGGTGACGAGCCGCGCGGGCGCCATAGGCTTGGGGATGATTCGTTATGACGACGCCGTGGCAGGCGCGACGGTCACGGGAGAGGGACGGGAAGGCGAACTATTCGTCTTCGGTTCGTGGCCCGCGGCGCCGACTCAATCCTAAGTCAGGTTGTTTGAGGCAGTTCCACGATGAAACGGCTGCCGCCTCCGGGACGGTCGTCGACCCAGACGCGGCCTTTATGGGCGGCGGTCGCGGCTAGGCAGAAGCTCAGCCCTATGCCCGAGCCGGTGTCGACCGAGGCTTCCTTGCGCCCGCTGGTGGAATACTTTTCAAAGATATCCTTCTTCCTCGAGTCCGGGACTCCGGGGCCCCGATCCGAGACGATAAATCGCACCTTCGAGCCGTGGAACGAGCAGTCGATCTCGACGGTGTCGGCGCTCGGGGCGGCCTTGATCGCGTTGGAGATGAGGTTGGCGAGGATTCGGTAGAGCAGATTCTGGTCGGCCCGTATTTTATTGGCGCGGGGAGCGATGTTCGTGATCAGTTTGATATTGTTGACGCGCAGACGGCTGGAAAAAAGAGTTTCGATTTTGCGCAGCAGCGCCGGTGTTTCGATCGTGACCAGGTCGACGGTGAGACCGGTTTGGCGCGCCTGCGCCAAATCGAGCATATCGTTGAGCATCAACAGCATGAAATCGGCCGCGGTGCCGGCGTTTTGCAGAAGGCAGGAATAGTTCTCCAGGCTGATCAGGCCTCGGCCATGGATCAGTTCCAGGGTGCCTTTGATCGCGGTCAAGGGGGCCTTAAGATCATGGACGATCATATCGGTCATGTCTTGGCGCGCCCGGGCGACCAGTTCAAGCTCATAATTGCGCTTGATGAGCTCTTCTTGGGATTTTTTGACCTGAAGGTGAACCTTGGCCCGTGCCAGAAGTTCCTCGGCCGCGAAGGGCTTGGAGACGTAGTCCTGCCCCCCGGCCTGGAAGCATTCCAAGCGTGTTTTCAAATCTCCCCGCGAGGTCAGAAACAGAACCGGAACCTTAGGTCCCGGATGATGGTGCCAGGAGCGCATGAGGTCGATGCCTGAACCGTCGGGCAGTCCAATGTCTACGATGGCGAGGTCGGGTCGACTGGCATTGAAGAGGAGATTGGCGGCGGAAATGGTCCCGCATGGGTCGACCTTGAATCCCGCCGATTCAAGGATGGTCTTGCAATATCCTTGGATATCAAGATCATCTTCAACGACAAGGACGCGGTGGCTCATCCCCGCTAGTGTAGACGGTTTTCATGCTAAGCGCAAGCCGTCAGGGCGCGCACGCGGGAGAGCACGCTCACGAACTGGAAAGGTTTGGTTATGTACTCGACGGCTCCGGCCTCCATGCCTTCGCGGATAGCATCGGAATCCTTGCGGGCGCTGAGAACCAGAACCGGGGGACGCGGCTTCTTGTATTGCTTCAAATATTGGCATAACTCCAACCCATCGCCGTCAGGCAAGCCCCGGTCGAGGAGAATCGCGGCCGGAAGTCCGACATTCAAGCGCTCGCGCGCCTCGGCGAGCGTTGTGGCCGTCTCGACCCGGTAGTTGTCTCCCTCGAGCACGTAGCGAAGGAAGTTCGTGATCTCCTCTTCGTCTTCGACGATCAGTATCCAGCTCATTGTCTTATTTCACGACCGACAGACTTTGGTACACGGTGCTGCCGTCATTTTGCTTGATCTTGGCTACATAGACTCCTGATTCGACGATGCGGCCCAGCTCGTCGCGGCAGTTCCAGATGATGGCCGAGTTGTTGACCTGGGTGCTGTGGTACACTTTGCGCCCCATCACGTCGTAGATCGTGACCGCCTCCGCCGTGATGCCGAATGTCGCGACGTCATTGATCCCATCGACGACCGTCGGGCTGAGGAACTTCTCCAAGGCCAGGCCGCTGACGTTGGCGGCGGTGACGTTGTTGGACGGGAACAGGGCGAAGGTCGTGAAGTGGTTGACGTTGGCCGTGACGGTGTTCTTCACGGGATCGACCCGGCCTCCGATCATGCGCCACTGCATGTTGTCGAAGGTGAAAACCCTCAGGTCGAGTTCCGGAACCGAGGTTCCGTCGACGAAGCCGTCCCCATCGGGGAGGCCGTCGCCGTTGCGGTCCACGCCGTCGGCATCGGGGTAGTTCAGCGTGATCGTGACCGGCTTGTTGAACACGGTCGCCGCCTGTCCGGGCAGCTTGATGTCGACGGGAGCGATCGGACGATCGCCATAGCGGAAGTTGATCTCTTTTTCGCTGCGGGCGCGGATGTTGAGATCGCCGGCGTCCATGACGGTGAACTGCACTTCCGAGATGCCGGCGCTCGGCGCGGTCAGCACGCTCAAGTCGCTGTCCGGGACCTTGAAGTAGCCGCCGCCGCGGACGGTCAAGGTTTTCGTGAGGCTGACGACGTATTCGGCGGTCTGGTCGGCCACCCCTTGGCTATCGAGGACTTCGGCGACTAACTTGATCTTGCCCGCTCCCCCGAGTTTGTTGGAGTCGATGAAGCCTGTGAAGTTGAGGGAGTCCGTCGACTTCATCGGCACGGTGAATGCGTAGGCGGAGCCGTTGATGTCGCTGTGCCTGATCCTGACGGAGAGGAGCAGTTCCAAGCCTTCCTCTATTTCCGCCATGGTGATGAGCGTCACGCCGATCAATCCGTTGAGCGACACGGTGCTCAGCTGAAGCTCATACGAGCAGGGCGCGCGGCGTATTTGGATTCCGGGGCGCAGGCGCTTGGTTTTGAAGATCAAAGGGAACGGGGTCGATCCTCTCAGGCCGGCCGCACCCGCAGCCTCAGCCGTCGACGCAGGCGTATCAGAATTGCTCATCGCCAGGTTGCCGGAGGCGTCTTTTGAGCGCACCGCAAAGAAATACGGGGTCGCCGGGAGCAGTCCCGTCAGGATGACGGCGTGCGCCGTGACCTTCGTGGTGTCGAGAGGGGTGAGACTTCCCAGGGCGGGGCTCAACCCGTAGGCGACTTGGGAGTCGGCAGGTTCGTTGGTCGTCCAGAAAATGGTGGCCGAAGTCGCCCACACCGTCGCTCGCGGTACTCGGATGTTCGATATGAGCGGCGGGGTCGTATCCGAGTTCGGTGGGGCCAAAGTCGTCGCGGTCACGATGTTGCTGAGACCGCCTAAGACGGGACTCTGACCGAGAGTTCCGCGGAATGGAACCAGCTGGAACTGATACTGGGTCGCGGGAGAAAGTCCCATGATCGTGCAGGTCTTGACAGCCCCGACTTGCGAGCCGATGACGGGCGAGGCGCATGTGCCCTGGGTCACGCTGCTCGCGGAATCCCAAACGATGGTCGGCGACTTGAAGCGGATGTCGTACTTGGCCGGGGCGCTCACGCCGTCCGTGACTTCGGTAAAGCGCAGAGTCGCGCTGGTGGCGAACACTTGCAGCACCGTGAGATCGTTGGTCGTCCCGGGGATGGCGGTGGGCGTTCCGGTCGTGACGGTGATGTTGATCGCGACCGCGGTCGCCGTGTTCCCGGCGGCATCTCGCGCGACGGCCGACAGGGTATGGACGCCGTTGGACAGACCCGCGGTGTTGAGCGACGCCGAGTAGGGAGCGACGGTGTCCTCGGCTCCGATATTCAGGTTGTCGACCTTAAATTGCACGCCGACGACACCGACATTGTCGGTTGCCGTTCCGGAAACCAGCACGGTGCCGGAGACCATGGCTCCCGCCACGGGCGCTGTGATCGAGACGCTGGGAGCGGTGGTGTCGCCCGAACCCGGAGGCGCGACCGTGACGCTGCCGCCGGTGCTCGATCCTCCGGCGATGGCCGCGCCGGCGGGGTTGGAGAAGGTGATGGCCGAGATGGGCAGGTTGAGCGTGCCGGCGGCGGTGCCGGCGGCGATCTTGATCTGGGCGCTGAGAAGCGAGCCAGAGGCGATCGTGTTTTGGTTGAGGCCGAAGACGATGAAGGTCCACGTGTTGCCCGAGCGGTGGGCCGTGACGCTCTTGGCGGCGGCCGTCAGTATGGGACCGGCGGTGACGGCTCCGGTGCTCAAACCGGCGGGCAAGGTGAGGCTGAACTGCAGGCTGGCCACGGATCCCGCTCCCGGGTTGAAGGAAATGGGCAGGTTGACCGTCGCGCCGGGCGCGCCGGACACCGAGCCGACTGACACCGTCGGAACCGTGACCGGGGCCGAGCCGTTCACGGTGAGCGCGGCGGCGTTGCTGGTCACACCCGAGGCCGAGGCGGTGATGTTGGCCGTCATCGCCGAGGAGCCCGTGTTGTGGCCCGCGGCCAGGCCGGAGGCGTTGATGGTGGCCGCGGCGGCGTTGCTGGAAGCCCACGTAAACGGGATGCCGGACATGGTCGCGCCGAACTGGTCCTTGGCCGTGGCCGTAAACTGCTGAGTGCCGGTCGCGGAGATGGTGGCCGCCGAGGGCGAGACGACAATCGAGGTCAGGACGGGGGTTGCGCCGCTACCCGTGACGGTGACGGAGCCGTTGACGTGGGATCCTCCGGCGATGGCCGTGCCGGCGGGGTTGGCGAAGGTGGGGGCCGAGACAGGCAGGCTGAGCGTGCCGGCGGTGGCGCCGGCGGCGATCTTGATCTGGGCGTTGAGCAAGGCGCCGGAGGCGATCGTGTTTTGGTTGAGACCGAAGACGATGAAGGTCCACGTATTGCCCGAGCGGTGGGCCGTGACGCTCTTGGCGGCGGCCGTCAGTATGGGACCGGCGGTGACGGCTCCGGTGCTCAAACCGGCGGGCAAGGTGAGGCTGAACTGCAGGCTGGCCACGGATCCCGCTCCCGGGTTGAAGGAAATGGGCAGGTTGACCGTCGCGCCGGGCGCGCCGGACACCGAGCCGACTGACACCGTCGGAACCGTGACCGGGGCCGAGCCGTTCACGGTGAGCGCGGCGGCGTTGCTGGTCACACCCGAGGCCGAGGCGGTGATGTTGGCCGTCATCGCCGAGGAGCCCGTGTTGTGGCCCGCGGCCAGGCCGGAGGCGTTGATGGTGGCCGCGGCGGCGTTGCTTGAAGCCCACGTAAACGAGACGCCGGACATGGTCGCGCCGAACTGGTCCTTGGCCGTGGCGGTAAACTGCTGAGTGCCGGTCGCGGCGATGGTGGCCGCCGAGGGCGAGACGACGATCGAGGTCAGGACGGGGGTTGCGCCGCTACCCGTGACGGTGACGGAGCCGTTGA
>JBBTHA010000165.1:0-18551 GCA_038060535.1 Elusimicrobiota bacterium
CCGGCCTGGCGCTTTGGTCGACCCTATCTCGTTCATGGGACCAGTGTAGCCCCCGAACGTCGGAATCTTATTTCCGGTCGGATAGAATTAGGTTAATTTGAAGTAAAAACTAAGTAAATCGAAGATACGAGACGGGAGCCCTGGATGTCGACAATATGTCCGGTAGGAAAAAAGAGGCCATCGGTTTCTACACGAATCTCAACAGTTTTCTCCACAAGGAGGACACCAGGCGTTGAGGAAGCTCGCGACGCGGGACCCAATGGGCCTCTCGCGGAAGCGGAGCGCCGTTTCGCAACACGCCTGTGCGCAATTCCACGCTCAAGCGATGGCAGGTTATGGAATGGTCGACATGGGCGATGGGGGCGCCGTTGGTTGCCCGTAGGCGTTCTGCCTCGGGAAACCCCCAGAGGTTTTTCAGCAGTCTCTCTTTCGATGAACGCCGCCACAGCAGCACCTGACGATTTTTTTCGATCCAGAGGCATGTCCAGCGGACACGAACCGATTGGCGCGGGGTGTTGGGCTCGGGAAAGGCACTCTGCAGGTTTTTTTGGAATGCGACGCAATGGCCGGTGAGAGGGCATGCGTCGCAAGAGGGAGCGCGGGGGCTGCACAGAGTGGCGCCCAACTCCATCAGGGCTTGGTTCCAATCTCCGGGTTTTTCGCGTGACAGGATTTTTTCGGCCTCAGACCATATCGTCCTGACGAATGCCGGGTCCCCGGTTCGGCCGGGCATTCCGAGGAGTCGGGATAGGACCCGGATGACGTTGCCGTCCACGACAGGGTAAGGCTTGCCCAAGGCGATGGAGAGAACGGCGCCCGCGGTGTAGCGGCCGACTCCAGGCAATGACAAGATGGCATCGAAGTCGGCGGGGATACGCCCGCCGTGTTCGGTCATGATGGCCGCAGCGGCGCGATGCAGATTGCGGGCTCGCGAGTAATAGCCCAGCCCGGCCCAATGACTCAGGACATCCTCTTCGGGCGCGGCGGCGAGGGCGGCCGGGTCCGGGAAACGGCGCAGGAAAGCTTCATATTTCGGCGTGACCGCAGCCACGGTCGTCTGTTGGAGCATGATCTCGGAGACCCACACGCGGTAGGGCGTCGGATCGCGGCGCCACGGCAAGTCTCGCTTGGCCCGGCGGTACCAGCGCAGAAGAGCGGCGTGGAGGGGGGCTGCGGACCGTCTCACGCCAAAATGATAACATTTGGCCCCGTGTCCCGCCATTCGGCTCGACTCGTGCTCGCAACTCGCAACGCCCACAAGGCCGAGGAACTCTCGCGCCTGTTGGGGGGCGGGGCGGTCGTTGCTTCGCTGGAGGCGTTCCCGGAGTTTCCCGAGACCATTGAAGATCGGCCCACTCTGGAGGGCAACGCGGAAAAAAAAGCGGTGGAGGCCGCCATCGCATGCGGAGTCTGGGCTCTTGCCGACGACACGGGACTCGAGGTGGACGCCTTGTCCGGAGCGCCCGGAGTGCTCTCGGCGCGCTGGGCTGGACCCGGCCGCACAGACGCGGATAATTGCGCGAAGCTGGAGCGGGAGTTGTCCGGGGTTCCGGTCGACCGTCGCCAAGCGCGTTTTCGGACGGTGATGGCCTTGTCGGATCCGCTCGGCCGGGTGGAACGCGTCGAGGGCAGGCTTGAGGGGTCGATCGCGTTGCGGCCGCGCGGCCTGGGAGGGTTCGGTTACGATCCTCTGTTCGTTTTGCCTGATGGGAGAACCCTCGCGGAACTGACGGCCGACGAAAAAAACGCGGTGAGCCATCGCGGCAAGGCTTTTCGGCTGATCCTCCCCAGGCTGAAGACGGTTCTTCAGGCCGCCGCGCCGTTATGAGGCGTTTTTCCTCCTCGCGTGTCCGCGCTTTCCTGGTCGTCGGCCTGTTCCTAGGCGCTGTCAAGACCGGCCGCTCCGGGAAAACGGAGCCGGGCCAGGAAACCATTTGGGACCAGATCATGGCCTCCCAGGCGATGCGGGACATGAAGCAAGGGCATCGATATTTGGAGGAAAAAAAATACGACTTGGCGCTGACCGAGATACGGCGCGCCGTGGCGGCCGACCCTAAAAATCCCTCGGGATACATGCTCCTGGGAGTTGCGCAGTACTGGAACGGGCAGGTCGACGACTCCATCACCTCGTACAAGACCTCGATCGGCATGGATCCGTCCAGTTCCCAACCGTATGTGTTGTTGGGAATTTCTTACGCATGGAAAGGCGACGCGCCGGCTTCCGAGGCCGCGTTTCGCCGGGCGACCGAGATCGACCCGTCTCGGGCCGACGCGCAAATGAATTTGGGTTCGATTCGGGAAACGTTGGGAGATTTCACCGAGGCTCTCGAACGATTTCGTAAGGCCGTGGATCTCGACAAGAAAAATCCTCTGTACCGGTTTCAGCTGGGACAACTCTACCGCAAGCTCGGCCGGGATTCCGACTCGGCTGAGCAGCTGCGCGAGGCGGTCCGTTTGGAGCCGACCTATGAAGACGCGATGTTGGAGTTGGGTTGCGCCGAGGAGCGCCTGCAAGAAGAGGCCGCGGCGGCCGCCACGCTGCGGCGGGCGGTGAACCTCAAACCGGGGGACTCCGTGGCGCGCATGAGGCTTGCTCGTCTTCAGTTGAAAGCGGGCGACCGGCTCAAGGCGCGCGGCACGCTCGCCGGGGCTTTTCATCTGACGCCAGAGGATGGGGGCGGCGGGCTGCAGCTGTCGGTCGCCTATACGGGAGGACAGCGCGCCGGCCAATCGCCCGGAAAGGATCATAAGACTGCGGGCGAGCTGGAATCCGCCACCGATCCGCTGGCGGTTTTCGAACGCAATTTGCGCCGGGTTCCGCTCGACCAGGGGGCGGTGATGCGCGTCGACGCGATGTTTCTTCCGCGCCCAAAGTTGATTCAAGACAATTCCCGCGAGGGAGGCAGTCTCAAGAAAGCCCTGGCGCGCTCCCAGGACCGGGGGGCGGGAGGTTCCCTCGGACCCCAAAGGGTTCGTCGCGATTACTCGCTTAATCCCGGCGAGGCGAAAGCGCGCGAGGCGGCGATACGCCGCATCATAGATGATGTGCGCAAGACCATGAACGACGCTCCGCCCGAGAGCGACGCGCGTCTGGGAATGAATTTGACATTCACGCGTCCGGTGGAGGCCGGGAGGGCAGACGCCGAAAACCCTCCGAAGGTCAGCTACCAGCCGCGTCAAGTCGGCAACGACATGGGGTTATGGGTCATCGGTACGGGTTGGATGGCGCTTGTGGCCGAGGTCTTGCCCGAGTCGGGAGAAAAACCGGATCATCCCGACGATGCCGACTGGTGGACGGCGACGGGCTTGGCTCATGCCGCCGTCGGCGAGGGACAGCGCGCCGAGAGCGCGTTTCGGCGGGCTGTCGAACTGGACCCGCGCTGCGTTCCGGCTTGGCTGGGCCGGGGGGTTTCGTCGGTCATGACCGGAGACGAGGCCGGAGCGATCGCCTCCTTGCGACAGGCCCTGCTGATCGATCCGAAAAACAAGGCCGCCGCCGAGGGACTTAAATGGCTGCAGCGTCCCGCGGCCTCGGGCGCGGGGCCGGGAGAAACACGGTGACTCAGGCGGATGTCGGGCTGATGAAGTCTTTCGTCCGTCGCATCCATTTTGTCGGCATCGGCGGCGTGGGCATGAGCGGCATCGCCGAAGTGCTCAATAATCTCGGCTACGCGGTGTCTGGTTCCGACGTGAAGGTCACGGAGGCCACCCGCCGCCTTCAGGCCGCGGGGGTGCGTTTTTTTCGGGGGCATGCCGCCTCCCACGTCCTGGGAACCCAAGTCGTGGTGGTGTCCTCCGCCGTATCGGAGACCAATCCGGAGGTGGTTTGCGCCCGGCGGCGCGGGGTGCCCGTGGTTTTGCGGGCGCAGATGCTGGCCGAGCTGGGCCGTATGAAGAAGACGATCACCGTCGCCGGTTCTCACGGCAAGACGACGACGACCTCGATGGTCTCCATGGCCCTCAAGGAAGCGGGCGCGGGTCCCACGATGATCATCGGAGGGCAGCTCAAGAATATCAACTCCAACGCCAAGCTCGGCGTCGGCGAGTACTTGGTCGCCGAGGCCGACGAATCGGACGGTTCTTTTTTATATCTCACTCCGCTGGTCGCCGTCGTCACCAATATCGACAACGACCACATGGATTACTACAAGACCCTCGACGCGCTCAAGGATTCTTTCGTCGAGCACCTGGGGCGCCTGCCCTTCTATGGAGCGGCGGTCGTGTGCGCCGATGACCCCGCGCTGCGCTCCATTCGACCTCGGCTCAAGCGCGGCGTCGTGACCTACGGCATGAGCGTCGGCGCCGACTGGCGCGCCCGGGCGATCCGATTGACCAAGGAGGGATCTCAGTGCGTCGTTTTCCATCGAGGCAAACGCGTCTTGTCTCTGCGTCTGCGCGTTCCCGGGAGGCACAACGTGTCGAACGCCTTGGCGGCGCTCGCGGCGGGGCATTTCCTCGGCTTTGGTCTCAAGGCGTTGGCGCGCGGGTTGGCTCAGTTTCGAGGCGTGGGGCGGCGTTTGGACCGCATCGGCTCCGCGGGCGGCGTGGAGTTCGTCGATGACTACGGCCATCATCCGACCGAGGTGCGGGCGACGGTGGCGGCCATGGGTTTGTGGAAGGCCAAGCGCGTCATCGTCATCTTCCAGCCGCACAGGTTCAGCCGCACCAAATTGTTGGCCAAGGATTTTGGACCCGCGTTCAAGGGCGCGACCCTCGTCTATGTGGCCGACATCTATGCCGCCGGAGAGAAGCCGATGGCCCGTGTCAGCTCATCGTTGATCCTCAGTTCTCTTCGGAGCGCGCAGGTCGCCTGCGCGCCGTTTCCCGGCGCCCTTGAAGTCGCGCGCGAACTGCGCCCGGGAGACGTCGTCTTGACACTGGGCGCAGGAGACATTTGGAAGGTCGGCGAGGACTTGCTGCGCCGACGTCGGGGTGGCAGCGCTTCGGTGGTCTAGAGAACATGGGAGCAAAACTTGGCCAGCACTTTCTTTGCGACGAGCCGACGCGCGACGCCATTGCGGGACTGGCCGCCGCCAAGCCCGGCACGGCGACGCTGGAGATCGGTCCCGGCCGGGGCGCGATTACGGGGCGCTTGCTGCGCGACGGAGCCAAGGTCACCGCGGTGGAGCTTGATGATGCTCTGGCCGCGGGCCTGCCTGGACGGGTGGGGGGAGCTGAGAACCTGACCGTGATCAATGAGGATGTCCTTCGGCTCGATTTCTCTTCTCTGGGGGCCGGTCCCTGGCTCGTGGTCGGCAATCTTCCCTACGCGGTGGGCACTCCCATTCTCCAGAAAATACTGGGCTGGAACGGCTGGACGCGGGCGGTCTTTATGTTTCAAAAAGAGGTGGCTCAACGCATCGCCGCTCCCGTTGGAGGCGCCGATTACGGCTTGCTCAGCCTGTCTGTGCAGGCCCGGGCCGACGCCGAGTTGGCTTTTGTCGTCGGGCGATCGTGCTTTTCCCCGGCGCCGAAAGTCGACTCCGCCGTGGTCGTCTTCAAGCGCGTGTTCCCGCCGCGCCTTTCGCCCGACGTTGAAGCGTCGTTCTGGAAGGTGGCCAAAGCCGCCTTCACCCAGAGGCGCAAGATGGCGGCCGGAGTGCTGTCTCGGGCTTTGGCCCGGCCGCGTGCCGAGGTGCTGGCTGCGTTCTCCGCGGCCGGGATCGCGCCGGGCGCGCGCCCGGATGAAATCCCTTTCCGATCCTGGATTCTGCTCGCCAACACCTTGAAATGACGCGCCGGCGAGTCCTTCTTTTGAGCGCGGCCGCGGTTCTTTTCTGGATTTGCCGGCGCGCGTATTACGTCGGATATTTCAACGATGACGCGTTTTACATGATCGGCGCGCGGTCCTTGCTGTTGGGTCGATACGCCCAGCTCCAGGCTCCGGGCTGGCCGGCGCTGACGACCTATCTTCCGGGCTGGCCGATGCTCTTGTCTCCGATCGTCGCGCTCGCGGGCGGCCGTCTCGAGGTGTTGCAGGCCTACGCCGTTGTCCTGCACGTCGCGGCCCTGGGTTTATTCGCGTCGATGATCGATCGCGAAGACGGCCCTCAGGTCGCGGATCTGACGCTCGCCGCTCTACTCGCGTCTCCCTTGATCGCCAGCACCGCGGGCACGCTGCTGTCCGACGGGCCGATGATGCTGTGCGCGGCGGCCGCTGTCGCCGCCGTGTCGCGCTGCTGGGGGCGAAGGGACGCCGGGATCTGGATCTCGATCGGAGTTCTCGGGGGCTTGGCCGCCTTGATCCGCCCCAACGGTCTGGCGCTTGCCGCCGCGATCGCGCTCCTGCTGGTGCGCGAACGTCGCGGCAAGGAGACGGCGCTGCTTGCCGGAACGACCCTCGCGATTTTCGCCCTGTGGCTGTGGCGCTGCGCCCTCGTGTCGGGACTGGCTTGGAACTACTGGAGCGAAATGTCGTCTTCGATTCGCGCCGCGGGGCTGTCTGCGGCGGGCAACGCCGGGTATTACGCGCGAGACATCTTCTTCCGGGCGCTGTGGCGCTTGCCCGGTTTGGGGCCGGGGGGAGAGGGCCTTGTCGCCTTCCTAGGGACGGGACTGTGCGTGAGCGGGCTGCTGCGCGCCCGCACGACGGCCGGACGCTGCGCCGCGCTGTTTGCGGCCCTATTTCTCGCGCCGCTTATTTTTTGGCCCAAGCTGGCCGGGCGCTACGCCATCCCGATTCTTCCCATCGCGCTGTGGGGAGCGTGCCGGGGCCTGGCTTTGATCCATCGCCGCGCCGCGATCCTGATCGTGGGCCTGGGAGCGGTCTTATCGGCGGTCGCGACGGCGGGCGTGGTGAAGGCGTCGCGCGATCCGATCCAGGGCGCAAACGCCCCTCCAAGCAGGGCGGCCGCGCACCTGCGCGCGTCGTCGAGCGCGGGATCGGTTCTGGCCGCGGAATACGACGGCCGCTGGCATATTCTCAGCGGGATCGCCGGCGTCCATGTTCCCTACGACGTCCGCACGCCGGAGTCTTTCGCGGCTTTTTTGCGCGAGGCCCGGGTCCGCCTCGTGCTGGTCGAAGACACCTCGTCGGCGCTGCGGCCGCTCGGGGGAGCCTATGCGGTCCCCCAAGCCGACGATCTCAGGGAGCTCGTAAAGTCCCTGCCCGGGGCCCGCGTGGAATGGTCCGATGCGCAGGAGCGCGTCGAGATTTGGCGCGTCAGCGAGTGAGGTTTTCGGTCGGAACCGGGGCGGCCGGCAAGGTGAAGTGAAAGGTCGAGCCTTCGCCCGGAAGACTCTCCACCCATATGCGGCCGCCTTGGGCGGCGAGCAAATCCTTGCAGATGGCCAGCCCGAGCCCGAGTCCCTGGCGTTTTTTGGGATTGTCCGGAGTTTGGAAAAAGCGATCGAAGAGCAGGGGTAAATCCTCGGCCGGGATGCCCGGGCCGGTGTCGACAACGCTGAAGCGCACGAAGGGGCCGTCGCGGTGGGCCACGACGTCGACCGAACCTCCCGCAGGGGTGAACTTGAGAGCGTTGCTCAAGAGATTGGCGAAAATCTGCAGAACGCGCCGCGGGTCCGCCTTGACATGCAAGGGGTCTCCGATCGGGCTGCGCCAGGCCAGGTGGATGCCCCGGCTGGAGGCTTCGAGCTCGGCCGACTCCAAGGCGTTCTGAAGCAGGGCGGAGCCTTCGACCACCTGGGTCTCGACGGTAAACCCTCCAGCTTCCAGGCGCACGGCCTCCTGCAGCTGGTCGACGAGGCCGATCAAGCGCTCGGCGTTCGCGAGCACGGAGCGAAGGCACTTGAGTCTTTCCTCGGGGGTGACCGACTCCTTGAGCAAGTAGGACGCGTACCCGTGTATGACGGCCAGGGGATTTTTCAACTCGTGGGCCACGTCCTGCATCAGGCGGGTCCTGGTGTCGAGGCGGTCCTTCAATTCGGCGAGACGTTCGTGCGCGCTCATGGGGGGGCCCGGCCTCATTGTAGCACGAAAACCGGGCTATTTAGTAAGATGCCGGCATGATCGACACCTCGCAATTCAAAAACGGCCTCGTTTTCGAAGACGACGGTCAAATCGTGCAGATTATCTCCTACCAGCATCATCGCAAGTCGCAGTCCGCCGCCGTGTACCGGACCACGCTGAGGGTGCTGGCCACCAACAACGTGATCGAGCGCTCCTACGCCTCTGGAACCAAGTTTCGCGAAGTCCCCGTCACCAAGCGCGAGAAAATTTACAGCTACGACGAGGGCGACAAGGCCGTCTTCATGGACAACGAGACGTACGAGCAGGTTTTCTACCCCAAGACGCTTCTGGGCCCCTCGGCGAACTTCCTTCGGGAAAACATGGAGGTCCTCGGTGTGTATGTCGACGAGAAGCTGACTTCCATCGAATTGCCCCCGAACGTCGTTCTCACCGTCGTTTCGACGGTTCCCGGAGTCAAGGGCGATTCCGTTTCGAACATGGTCAAGCCGGCGACGCTCGACACGGGGCTGGAGATCAACGTCCCTCTCTTCGTAAAGGAGGGCGACAAAATCCGCGTGGATACCCGCACGTCGTCTTACGTCGAGCGCGTCAAGGAATAACCCTTGATCAGGGCCGTCATTTTCGACATCGACAACACGCTGACCGACTTCATGAAAATGAAGCGCACGGCCGTGGACGCGGCCGTCGAGGGAATGATGGACGCGGGGCTGCCCGGCTCCAAGGAGTCGTTGGTCAAGGAAGTCTTCGACGTCTACTGGAAAGAAGGCATCGAAGACCAAAAGATATTCGACAAGATTCTCAAGGTCAAGCTCGGCCATATCGACTACAAGATCCTGGCCAGCGGAATCCTGGCTTATCGGCGCTCCAAGAACGGCACGATGACCTTGTATCCGCGCGTCAATCACACGCTCATCGAGTTGATGAGCCTGGGGATCAAGCGCACGGTGATCTCGGACGCGCCGAAGATGGAGGTGTGGCTGCGCATCGTCAGCCTGGGCTTGCACCATTACTTCGACGAGATCATCACCTCCGAGGATTTCGGCGTCAAAAAGCCCGATCCCAAGCCGTTTCGGCGGGCTTTGGAGGTTCTGGGCACACGGGGCGATGAGACCTTGATGGTCGGAGATTGGCCGGATCGCGATATCAAAGGCGCCAAGGGTGCTGGGATCAGGACCGTGTGGGCCAAGTACGGCGACACGTTCGGCACCAAGGAGTCCGGCGCCGAGTTCGACATCGACGATATTTACGAGGTCGTGGGCATCATCAGGAAGGAGAACGGTCTTGTCGCGGCGTAGCCGCCCTCTTGCGGTCGCGTTTGTCCTGTTCGGGTCCTTGTCCGCGCAGGCCCTGATCACCGAAATGATCGGACATTCCTCTCTGGGGGCGGGCGTGCTGCCGCCGGGCCGGACGATGAGAGTGACGTCGGGGCAGGCTTTGGTCAGGCTGTCGAGCGGCGCCCAGACGGTTTTGTTGGACCGAGGGCTCGCCGGGTTGGGCGCTGTTCGCGGCGTCGACTTGGGCGGAGGCTGGCACTTGGTGAGCTTGGCGCCGGGGCAAAGCGTGGCGGCGGCGCTGCCCGCGCTGCGATCCTTGCCGGGAGTGACCGCCGCGGACCCGAGCCGCGTGTACGCCGCGTCGCGGATGCCGAATGACCCCCAGATCGCTTCCCAATACGCGCTGCAGCAGGTTTCGGCGTTCGCGGCCTGGGAGTACGAAACCGGAACCTCCACGCGCGTGACGATCGCGGTCATCGACACTGGAATTCAAGGAACTCATCCCGATTTATCGGCCAAGCTGGCGAACACCACGAGCAAGGCCTTCAATCCCAACACCGGCGCAATGAGCGCCAACGAGCCTCCGACGCCGGCCTGCAATCACGCCACGCGCGTGGCGGGGGTGGCGGCGGCGTCGACGGACAACACGACGCTGATCGCGGGCATGTCGTGGGGTGCGCAGCTTCTCTCTTTGAAGGTCTTTTTGGACGGGGATTGTCCCTCGGTGACCTGCGGCGACGCGGCCTGCTTGACCAACGACGCCGGCCTCATCGCGGCCATCAACCATGCCGCTTCATTGGCGGACACCGCCGCCGTCGGAAAATTGATCATCAACATCAGCCTCGGCGGCAGCGAAGCCTGTCCGGTCGCGGTGCAAACCGCGATCACCAACGCCGTGACGGCCGGGGCGGTCATCGTGGCCGCGGCCGGCAACGATGGCGCGGGGATCAATAGTCCGGGAAATTGCGCGGGCCTCATCCCTGTGGGCGCCACCGATTCCAACAACGGCATCGCCGCCTTTTCCTCGCGCGGCGCGGAATTGGCGGCCAATGGTTTGGTCGCGCCGGGCGTGGCGGTGCTCACCACGGACTTGTCGGGAAACACCGCGAGTGCTACCGGAACGTCGTTTTCCGCGCCCATGGTGTCGGGCTTGGCGGCTCTGATTCGATCCTACAGGCCCGCGTACACGCCCGCCCAGGTTTCGGCCCTCATTCGGGGCGGCGCGGATTCTCTCGGCGTTTCGGGAGGAATGGGGGGTGCTGGCCGCATGAACGCCTACCGGTCTCTGCGATTGACCGTCAACGGGACCCTGGCCGGCTTCGATGGCCAGGAAAAAGCGATCGCCTTTCCCAATCCTTTCCGGCTTTCGAATTCCGGCATGGTCGCCTTCGCGATTCCCCCGTCTCTCCAGGGCGCGACCATGAAAATCAAGATCTACACGCTCGACGGCCAGCCTGTGCGCGAGCTCAGCGGCCTGTCCTGGGACGGCAAGAACGCCAACGGCAACTTGGTGGCCAGCGGGACGTACGTGTTCGTCGTGTCGTCTTCGGCAGGGACGGGGCGAGGCCGGCTCTCGGTGCTGAGATGATCGCCTATAACGCGACGCGTGGCGTGCCGATCGCCGTGAACGTGACCCGAGCGGACAACCCCGCCTCGCGTTCCCGGGGGCTGATCGGGCGCAGGGACATGGACGGCGATGAGGGGCTCTGGATCGACCCCTGTCCAATGATCCATACTTTCTTCATGTCTTTTCCCATCGACGTTCTTTTCCTTGACGCCGATTTGCGCGTGCGGCGCGTCATGGAGGATCTGCGTCCCTGGCGCGTGTCGCCTTGGGTCTGGTCCGCGCGCAGCGTGCTTGAGCTCAAAGGCGGATCCTTGAAGGGTTCGGTGCGCGTCGGTGATAGTCTCGAGATGAGGACCGCATGAACGATCCCCTGGACCTACCCTCGCCGTTTCTGACCCCGTCGGGAATCGAGATGGAGCGCTATTATGGTCCCGACACGGTCGTTTCCGGAGAGCTCGGCCGCGCCGGCGACTATCCTTTTACGCGAGGCATTCAGAAGACGATGTACCGCGGTCGTTTGTGGACCATGCGCCAGTACGCCGGCTTCGGCACGGCGCGGCAGACCAACGAGCGCTTTCGCTGGCTTTTGGAGCAGGGGCAAACCGGGCTCTCGACGGCCTTCGACTTGCCCACGCAAATCGGCCTCGACGCCGACGACCCGAAAGCCAAGGGCGAGGTCGGCCGCGTCGGCGTGCACATCGGTACGATCGACGACATGGAGAGGCTCTTCGATTGCATTCCCCTGGACCGCGTGTCGACGTCGTTGACCATCAACGCGACGGCGGCCGTGCTGTTGGCCTTTTACGTGGCCGTGGCAAAAAAACGCGGCATCGCCCCCGAGGCTCTTAAGGGCACGCTGCAAAACGACATTCTCAAGGAGTTCATCGCTCGCGGCACGTACATCTTCCCGGTTGCGGCGAGCCTTCGCCTGTGCGCCGACACGATGGAGTGGTCGTTGCGCAACGCTCCGCAGTTCCATCCGATTTCCATTTCCGGCTACCATATGCGGGAAGCCGGGGCCGACGCGGTTCAAGAGCTCGCCTTTACGTTCGCCAACGCCAAGGTCTACATCAAGACGCTTCTGGACAGGGGCGTGGGCATCGACGAGATGGGGCCTAAACTCGCCTTCTTTTTCGGGTGTCACAACCACTTCCTCGAGGAGATCGCCAAGTTCCGCGCGGCCCGCAGGCTTTGGGCCGGGGTGACGAAGAATGATTTCCAGGCTCAGGATCCTAAATCGCAATCCCTTCGGTTCCATGTGCAGACGTGCGGATCGACCTTGACCAGCCAACAGCCGCACAACAACGCGATGCGCGTGGCCTGGCAGGCCATGGCCGCGGTTCTTGGCGGAGCTCAGTCTCTGCACACGAACTCCTACGACGAAGCGTTGGCATTGCCTTGCGAGGAATCGGCCGCGCTGGCGCTGCGCACGCAACAGATCTTGGCGCATGAAACCGGCGTGACCGATACCGTCGACCCGGTCGCGGGCGCCTGGGCGATCGAGTCCTTGACCAACGAGCTGGAGAAGCGGGCGGCCGAGAAGCTGGCCCAGATTCATGCCCAAGGAGGTATGCTGGCGCTCATCGAAGCCCAGTCTCCCCAACGAGAGATTCAAGACACCGCCTACCGCTGGCAGCGCGACGTCGAGCAGGGACGGCGCAAGATCGTGGGCGTCAATGTCCTGCAGATCCCGGAGCCCGCATCGGCCAAGCCCCGGCGGCGCGCGCAGGCGCCTAAACTCGAAGCCGGGCAAATCGCCTCGGTGAAGGCGTTCCGCAAGAAGCGCGACCCCAAGATCTGCGCCGCGGCTCTTGGCCGTCTGGAAACGGCCGCTCGGGCGCCGCGCGAAAATTTGTTTCCGCACATCCTTCATGCCGTCGAGTCCCGCGCCACCATCGGCGAGATCGTCGGGGCACTGCGCACTGTCTTTGGAGAATACCATGGCGGTTAAAGGCCTTCAGCGCCGCAAAACGATCCAGGAAGTCCTTTCCGAACGAGCGCTTCTCGATGAGGAGCAGGTCAAGAAAATCTCCGCGGAGGCGGCCAAAGCCGGCAAAAGCTTCCAGCAGGCCTGCGTCGACATGGGGATGATCGGAAAGGCCCAACTGCTCAAGGCCTTGTCGGAGGAGTGGCAGGTCAAGGCGGTCGATTTGCCGCAAATGGAGGTGGACGGCGAGGTCGCCAAGATCATTCCCGAGGCCGTCGCTCGCCGCCATGTCGCCATTCCCTTCGCGAAAGAGGAAAGCGTTTTATTTATCGCCATGGCCGATCCGCGCGACTTTTTCGCTTCCGAGGACATTCAACTGCGCACCGGTCTCGAGATTCAGCCCTACCTGGCTTTGCCCGCCGATGTCCTTTCGGCACTGGACGCCGCCTACGGACGAGGCGAAGGCGAGGCGCTCAACCGCCTGATGACCGACGTGGCCAACAGCGAGGCTTCCTCGGTGTCGGACACGGGGGGCCTCGAGCTTCAAAAAGACGTCGAGAAAACGGACATCACCGACATCGACGCGTCCGCTCCGGAAGTGGAGAAATTCGTCAACGCCATCATCCTGGGCGCCTTGTCCATGAAGGCGTCCGACATCCATATCGAGCCTTTCGAGGACCCGACCGGCAAGAATTCGAAAATACTGCTGCGCTACCGCGTCGACGGGCTGCTGCTGCCGGGGCCGTTTTCCGTTCCGTGGGGATATCGCAACGCGATCGCGGCGAAAATCAAGATCATGACCAACTCGATGAACATCACCGAGCGCCGCATCCCCCAATCGGGCCGCATTCAAATTCTGGCCCAAGGCAATCCCATCGAATTCCGTGTGGAAATGGTCCCGACGGTGTACGGGGAATCCTGCGTCATGCGCATCTTGGACAGGAAGTCCGTTCAAGTCGACATCATGAAAATGGGCTTTCTCGAAGACACTCTCGCCAAGTTTCTCGGATTGCTCAAGGGGATCGGCGGCAAGAAAAATTTCGGCCTGATCGTCGTGTGCGGACCGACGGGCTCCGGGAAATCCACCACGTTGTATGCGGCGCTCAATCACGTCAATCGTCCCGACATCAAGATCCTGACCGCCGAGAACCCGGTCGAGTACAACCTCGACGGCATCGTCCAGGTGCCCGTCAATCCGGACGTGAAGCTCGGCGAAGGAAAGAAATTCGATTTCGCCGCGGCGCTGCGCTCGTTTTTGCGTCTCGATCCGGACGTGATCATGGTCGGCGAAATCCGCGACGAGGAGACGGCGCATATCGCCATGGAAGCGGCCATGACCGGCCACTTGGTTTTCTCCACGATCCACACCAACGACGCCGCCTCGACGATCTCGCGGCTGACGGACATGGGCCTGCCGTCTTTCATGGTCGCCACGACGCTCAAAGCGGTCTTGGCGCAGCGGCTGTCGCGGCGCTTGTGCTCCAACTGCAAGGTGGCGCACGACCCGACCCCGGAGGAAGTGAAGATTTTCGAAGAAAACGGAGTGGCGCTGCCCCAGGGGCAGAAGATCATGGGGCCCCCTCCGGCGGGCGGCTGTGACCAATGCAAGAATTTGGGCTATAAGGGCCGCGTCGGCATGCATGAGCTTCTCGTGATGAGCGACGCACTGCGCACTTTCTGCCTCAAGGATGTGGCCGCCGATCCGGTGCGCAAGGAGGCGATGAAGGAAGGCATGAGGCTGATCGCCCAGGACGGGCTTGAAAAGGTCAAGATGGGCTTGACGACTTGCCGCGAAGTGCTCGGAGGCACGGAATAATCATGGCCAAAACGAAAGCGAACGGTTCCGGGCCGGACATGAACGTCGATTTGGCTCTCGAGCTTTTTTCCATCGCGGGCAGCCTCAACTCCACGCTGGATCTCGACTCATTGCTCCAAAAAATAGGCGCCGCCGCCGAGCAGCTGTTGGATTCCGAGGCGAGCGCGATCATGCTCGTGACCGACGACAAGAAGAGCCTGTTTTTTCGCGTCGCTTCGGGAGAGAAGGCGAAGGCTCTTAAAACGATGACCTTGCCCATCGGGCAAGGCATCGCCGGCTGGGTCGCGCAGAATCGCAAGCCTCAGATGGTCAACGACACGCGCAGCGATCCTCGTTTCGCCGGCAAGTTCGACAAAGCCTCCGGGTTCATCACCCGCTCCCTGCTGTGCGTGCCCATGATCTTTCGCGGGGATCTGGTCGGCGTCGTCGAGGTGCTCAATAAAACCGAGGGGGAGTACGGCGAGGGCCATGTCGGCCTTCTGTCGAGCCTGGCCAACTTGGCCTCGGTGGCCATCGTCAACGCCAAGATGATGGCGGAGCAGAAAAACTTCTTTTCCCATGTGCTCGAGCTCCTGACGGCCACCATCGAGACATCCCGGCCGGGTCTTGAGGATTATCCCGTGCGGGCGGCCAAGCTGGCCTGTTCCATCGGGCGGGCTCTGCAGGTCGACGAGTACGATTACCGCATGCTCTACTACGCCGGCGTCCTTCACAAAATCGGATACGTGGCTTTCAAAAGTCCGCGCCTGTTGGCCGATATGGGCGTGACGAGCGCATCCGATGAGATGCTCCCCTCATTCTCGGCCCGAATGCTGGAGGGCATTAAAATGCTCGACGGGGCCATTCCCATGATCCGCCACCACAAGGAATGCTACGACGGAACAGGGATTCCCGGAAAGCTCAAGGGCGAGGAGATCCCTCTGGGCGCCCGGATTCTCGGCCTGGTGGCGAAGATGGAGGGGCTGCGCGCGTCCGGTTTGCGGGACGCGGAGTTGGGGGCGCGCGCTTTGAAAGAAGCTCGGGAAGGGGCGGGCGCCAGCTACGATCCGACGGTCGTCGAGGCTTTCTGCGCGGTGCTTGAATCACAAGGGGGGACCTGGTAGCATGAATAAACCGTTGCGCATTCTCATTGCCAAACCCGGCCTTGACGGCCATGATCGCGGGGCCAAGGTCATCGTGCGCGCGCTGCGAGACGCGGGCTTTGAAGTCATATACACCGGCATCCGCCAGACCCCGGAGATGATCGCGGCGGCCGCCATGCAGGAAGACGTCGACGCCGTCGGGCTTTCGCTTTTGTCCGGCGCGCACCTGACGCTTTTTCCCGCGATTTGCAAGCAGCTCAAGAAAAAAGGCATCAAGGACGTTCTCGTTTTCGGAGGCGGCATCATTCCCGATGAGGACGTGGCCGCGCTCAAGAAGGCCGGCGTGGATCGCGTATTCGGTCCGGGAACATCCTTGCAGCTCATCGTGGACTATCTGAAGGAGACGCTGAGCTGATGACCGAGAGAAGCGCCCGAGCCTCAGCCAAAACCCATCGTTGGGCCGAGCTTGTCGATGGGGTACGGCGCGGCGACCACGGAGCCGCCTCGCGGGCGTTGTCTGTCATCGTCAACGAAGGGAAAGACTGCGACGCGCTGGCCCGGGAATTTTTCAAGTGCTCCGGCTCCGCCCAAAAAATCGGGGTGTCGGGTCCTCCTGGAGCGGGGAAATCCACCTTGACCGGCCGCTTGATCGGGCAATACAGAAGCCAACGGCTCACGGTGGGAGTCCTGGCGGTGGATCCGAGTTCGTCGATTTCGGGAGGAGCCTTCCTCGGCGACCGCCTGCGCATCATGGAGCACGCCACCGACCCCGGCGTTTTTATCCGTTCGCTGGCGTCGCGCGGCATGGTCGGCGGCCTGACATACGCGATTTTCGGAGCGATCCACGTTCTCGAGGCCCTCGGCTGCGGCAAGATTCTCATCGAGACCGTCGGCACCGGCCAGGACGAGGTCGACATCGCCTCCGTGGCCGATTCGGTCCTGTATGTGACGACGCCGTCCATGGGGGACGAGATTCAGGCCATGAAGGCCGGCGCCATGGAAATCGGGGATATTTTCGTGGTCAATAAGGCCGACTTGGCCGGCAAGGACAAGGCCCTCGCCGATCTCAAAGCCGCGTTGGGTCTGGGCCGCGGCGCCGGTCAGGAGGGTCAAGCGTGGGAGCCGCCCGTAATGGCCGCTTGCGCGAAGTCGGGGGAGGGGGCGGCCGAACTGGCGGGGGCGCTCGAAAGCCACTGGACTTATTTGAAATCGTCGGGAGAAGGCCGGGCCCGGCTGAAAACCCAGCACGCCGCCGAACTCCAGTTCTGGATTCAACGCCGCGTTCTCAAGACCGCGCGCGATCGCGTCACAGACACGGCCCTCGAGGAGATGGTCTCGCACAAGATCGATCCCGCCTCGCTGGGGCGCCGGATTTTGAAGACCTCATGAGGATTCATCACATCGGAGTGGCCGTCGCCGATCTCAACAAGGGGATCGCCCACTATGAAAGACTGGGACTGAAGCTCGCGCATCGCGAACGCCTCGATGCGCAGAACGTGGAAGTCGCGTTCATGGGCGAACGTCCTTGGATCGAGCTCGTCATGGGAACCAAGCCCGGCGGCGGAGTGTCGAAATTCGTCGACACTCGCGGTCCGGGACAGCACCACGTGGCGTTTTCCGTCGCCAATATCGAGGCCGAGCTGAAGCGTCAAGTCGAGATCGGCGCCCGACTGATCGACGAGGCCGGACGCCCGGGCGCATGGGGTCATCGAGTCGCTTTCCTCCACCCGAAGGATCAGGGCGGAGTACTCATCGAGCTTGTCGAGGAGGCGTTGTGAGCGAGAAAAAGGAACGGCCTCTTGTCAGCTCAAAAACCCAAGCCCTTCTCGATCGCCGGGCCAGGGTCTGGGCCGGGGGCGGGGCGGAGAAGCTCGCCGCGCAAAAGGCTCAGGGCAAACTCTCGGCCCGCGAACGCATCGATCTTCTGGTCGACGACGACAGCTTCGAGGAAATCGACGCGCTCGTGGAATCGCAGGCCGTCGACTTCGGGCTCGACAAGAAATACATGGCCGCCGACGGCGTGATCACGGGGTTCGCGCGCATTAACGGACGGCCGGTTTGCCTCTACTCGCAGGATTTCACGGTCGTGGGCGGCTCCTTGGGGTTGTCGCATGCGATGAAGATCTGCAAGGCGATGGATTTGGCGATCACGGCCGGAGTGCCGGTGATCGGGTTGTGCGATTCGGGCGGGGCGCGCATACAGGAGGGCGTGGAATCGCTGGGGGGATACGCCGAGATTTTTTATCGCAACGTGGACGCGTCCGGCTACGTTCCTCAAATCTCGGCGATTCTGGGGCCCTGCGCCGGCGGAGCGGTCTACTCTCCCGCCCTGACCGATTTTATTTTCATGGTCGACGGCACGAGCCATATGTTCATCACCGGGCCCGATGTAGTCAAGGCGGCGACCGGAGAAACCTGCGACTTCGAGTCCCTCGGCGGAGCCGACACCCACTCCCGTCTGTCGGGCGTGTGCCATTTCACCGCCGGTTCGGAACAGGATTGTTTCCGCCAGATCCGTGAGCTGCTTGAATTCCTTCCTCAGAATTATCGCGAGCAGCCCAAGCCCGTCATGCCTTCCGATGACCCCAAACGAGAGAGCGATGTGCTCGAACGCCTGGGAGAGCTCGAGGGCAAGAAGGCCTATAAAATTCACGATGTGATATGGGAAATCGCCGACGGGCACCAATTCTTCGAGGTGCAGAAGGGCTTTGCGCGCAACCTCGTACTGGGTTTTATTCGTCTTGACGGCTCGGCCGTCGGAGTCATCGCCAATAATCCCCAAGTTCTCTCGGGGGCTTTGGACATCGATGCCTCCGAAAAGGGGGCGCGCTTCGTCAATTTCTGCGATTCGTTCAATATTCCGCTGCTGACCCTCGTCGATGTTCCAGGCTACTGGCCGGGTCTTGAGCAGGAGCACGGAGGAATCATTCGGCGCGGGGCGAAGCTGCTCTACGC
>JBBTHA010000166.1:0-5698 GCA_038060535.1 Elusimicrobiota bacterium
CTTAAGGTTGGATCCAGGCGATCTTTAGGTTCGTCTCTCATACTGAAGGCATGAATCATTCCACGGCATCCTGTCTGGCATTGAGCGCGCTTCTCGCCTCGATCGCGGCGCCGATCTCGGCGTCCACTTATTACATCTCACCCGCCGGCAGCAACGCGAATTCCGGCACGTCAGCGTCATCGCCCTGGCTTACGTTCGCACATGCCTTTGCGAACATGGCCGGGTCCCCCGCGGGCTGCGGGCATACGCTTGTTTTGCGCAATGGAGTCTACGGCGATGGGACGAGCACTGGAAAAATATCGCTTGCCGGAAAGGCGTGCTCTCAGGCCGCGCCTCTGACCATTCGAGCGGAAAATCAGCGGCAGGCGCGGATCAGCGATGGCGGAACGGCCGCCGCTATTTTCGTGAGCTCGGGCACGAAATGGATAATTTTCGATGGGATAGTCGCCAACTCCACGACTGTGTGCCCGCCGGGGATCACCTGCAACGGCAGTCAACTGATCGCGACCGGGTCTCCGTTCAAGGCGCAAAACGTCGATTTCATCACGATAAAAAACAGCCTGTTTCGCAACGGCAACGCCTACGCGAACAACGCTTTGGTCGGGTTTGTCGATTCTCGGGACTGCTTGGTCGAAGATACGGAGTTCTACAACTATCATCGGCACGCGATCACCTTCTTTGTCTCCGAACGGATGACCGCCCGTCGCGTGTACGGAAATCCCCGCACCGGTAAAATCCCGAACGGATACGGGCTGCAGGAATCCCCCGTGGGCAGCGGAGACACCTTGGTGTCGTTCTATCCCTGCAAGGATTGTCTTTTGGAGAACGGGATAGTCGATCCAGGAATATCCCCCGCGCGCGCCGCGCTGTCTGAAATGAACGCGACCGGAAACGCCTACACGCACGGACCGATGCCCATGAGCGGCACGAAGGTCCTCGGTTCCATCTGCCTTAAGTGCAGACCGAATGGAATCTACGCCAACGCCCGAAAAGCGGCTGGCGCCATCTACTCGCCGACCGATATTACGATCGAGAACGTCTTCATCGATGCGACCGGCAACACGGCCAACGCCTCGCGCTATTCCAGCGTGGTCAACGCCCGGCTCAGGCATCTCACCCTCCTCAATGGGTCGTACAATGGACTCGTTTTCGATGATCCGGGCACTTATGGGGCATCGACTATTTCCGTCTCCGTTCGCGACGTGATCGTGAAGGGGTTTGCTTCTCGCCCGGGGGTCTTGCTGGCGGGAGCGTACGTCTTGACCGCGGACAAAATTTGGTCGAGCGGCAACGGCACGAACTTTTCCCCGGCTTTGCCGGCACAATGGGGCGCGGGAAGCGCGACCACCGATCCGGGCTTGGGCGCGTGCAAGCTGTGGATACCCGCGGGAGCGGCGGCTAAAGGCGCGGGCACAAACGGCAGCGATATCGGCGCGACGATTCTCTACCGCTATCAGAACGGGCAGCTCACGAACTTACCGCTCTGGAATCCGACAACTGGAGAGTTCCCGCACGGGGCAACGGATCTCGATGGCACCAACGACAACCCAGGGGATTCGCTCTTCGATGTCCATCATCGGCTCAACGTGAACAGGAACGGCTGCCCCTTCCCCGCCGGCTACGGCTCGACGCCGCCCCCGGCCTTCAACTTCTCTCTGTCCAACGGCGGCAACAAAACCGTGGCCCGTGGCGCCTCAGTTGCCAACACACTGAACGCCTCCTTGGTCTCGGGCACGGCCCAAGCCGTGTCTTTCTCGGTGGCGGGCCTGCCCTCGGGGGTCACAGCCTCCTTCTCCCCCGGCTCGTGCGCGCCCGACTGCGCCGCGACGATGACCTTGAACGCCTCGACCTCGGCGGCCTTGGGCACGGCCCCCCTCACCGTCACCGCCGCGGGCGGCGGGATCGCGAGGACCTCCGCTTTCACCATGACGGTCGCCCCCGCGCCCGCGGCCACGGACATCAACGGCGACGGGATCACCAACGTCACCGACGTGCAGCTGGCCGTCAATCAGGCCTCGGGGGTCAGCGCCTGTTCCACGGGCGACATCAACAAGGACGGCGCCTGCAACGTCGCCGATGTGCAATTGGTGATCAACAAGGCGCTGGGGCTTTAGATTCTCTTAAGGTTGGCTCCAGGCACTCTTTAGGTTCGTCTTCCATACTCAAGGCATGAAACACTTCACGGCAAGCGGGTTGATGCTGAGCCTCGCGCTGGTGTCATCGGCGCGCGCGGCGACCTACTACATCGCGCCCGCCGGCAATGACGCCAACGTCGGAACCGCCGCCCTTCCCTGGAAAACCTGGTCCTGGGCCTTCGGCCACAGCGCCTGCGGGGACGCTTTGATGGTGCAGGATGGGACCTACACCCCAGCCGCCAACGGGAACTTCCTGTTGACTAAAATCTGCTCCGCCGCCGCGCCGTACTCGGTCCAAGCCCAAAACGAGAGGCGCGCCCTGATCAGCGGCAATGGAAGGGCCGCGCCCCTTTACATCCAAAGCAGCGCCTATGTCAACGTGACGGGACTGAGGGTCAAGAACATCGACTACTCGTCGGGGACTCAGGTCTCCAATGTCACCGTGAGCGCTTCCCATCACATCGCTCTTAGACGGATGGTCGTGACCAACAATAACCGATACTTCAACACCCATGTCATTCAACTCACCGACACGACGGACTCTCTGCTCGAGGAGAACGAGCTGTACTGGTTCCATCGCCACGGAATCATATTCTACCGCAGCGACAACAATGTCGCACGCCGCAACTACTGCAACGCGAGAAATTACCCGGGCATTCCGGGAGGATACAACGGGACCAGCGGCGACAACGGCACTGGAGACGACTGCGCCCTTTCCTACCCCGCCAACGGAAATCTTTTTGAGAACAACATCTCCGACGGCCCCATGGGCAAGGGCTTTTCCGTCCAAGCCCTCGGCCGCGGCAGGGGAAATAGATTCTACGGCAATATCGCGCTCAATCCCATCATCGGCCTCGGCCTCGACACCCGCGGCTCCAGCGTCGACACCATGCCCGTCGACACCGACATCCGCGACATGGTCGTCATCAACGCCGCCGCCGAGGCCATCCGCACCCGCGGCGCCAAAAACACCACCTGCAAGAACTGCTCGGCGATCGCGGGCAGGAGCGACGGGTTCTATAACGACGTGATCCCCGTCCAACGCGGAGACGGCCTCTACTCGTTCTTTTGCACCAACTGTCTGGCGACAGGCAACACTCACAGGGGGTTCCAGGTGACGGCCGACATCCAGACCTGGCAAATCAACTACCCATCATCCTACGGCAATGGCGACAACTTCAATCCCGACGCCTCGCATGCCAACATCATCAATGAGCTGAGCGAGGGCGTGAACCCGGCCTTGGGGACGTGCCGCGCCTGGGTGCCCGATGGTTCCCCTCTCAAGAGAGCGGGCCTCAATGGGGCCGATATCGGCGCCAACGTGCTTTACCGCTACGAAAATGGAATCTTGACCAACAAGCCGCTATGGGACCGGACCACGGGTAAGTTCCCTTGCGGGGCCGAGATACAGGGCGTCAATGACGTGGTCGGCTCCTCCTGCGTGGACGTACACACCCGCTTGAACGTCAACACCAACGGCTGCCCTTTCCCCGCTGGCTACGGCGGCTCGACGCCGCCCCCGGCCACCGATCTCAACGGCGACGGGATCACCAACGTGGCCGACGTGCAGCTGGCCGTCAATCAGGCCTCGGGGGTCAGCGCCTGTTCCACGGGCGACATCAACAAGGACGGCGCCTGCAACGTCGCCGATGTGCAATTGGTGATCAACAAGGCGCTGGGACTTTAGATTCGCTTAAGGTTGGGCCCACCCGGCTATTGTTGCGCAATGCCAAGCCTCTTTGCGGCTCGTGCAAGAGCCTTGTCGCGGCTCCAGATCATGACGTTGGCAAGCCGTGCTGATGCTAGGAGGTGCGCATCCACTGCGCCTATCCCTGAGCCGCCCAATCCTTCACCGGATATCAATCCGAGAACTTCCGTATGCGATGCTACGGGCGCCGTCGGCAGTTCTTCCAGGAGGCCGAGGATTTCAATTCGATGCAAGAGGCGGCCGCATGCCAGTTCTTCAATAATCAAGGGGTGAGTGAGCACCTCTCCTCCGGAAAGGCGCGCGGCCAACGCTGAGTCGCCTCTTCTTAGGTGATCGATCCAGATTGAGGTGTCAACGAGGATCATCGGCGGCGCCGAATCTTCCGCAAGCCGGGCTCACGCCCGCCCAAAGCTGCGAGGCGCTCCCCTGCCTTCTTCTCTATCAGGGCCTCGAGCCCAGCATGCACCAACGCCGTTTTCTCTGTAATGCCCGCCAAGCCGGAGGCGCGCTTCAAGATGTCATCCCGAATGATCAATGTAGTTCTCATATGTATCAGTATGCATCCGATGTATGCCTCTGTCAAGGGGGATCGGAGGGCCCAACCGCGGGAGCGCGGAGTCTGTCCGGCTGAATCAACCTCAATTGCGGCAGACGATCTTTCCGGCCGCGTCGACGTCGAAGGAGACCGTGTGGATGTTTTTATTGCGCATCTCCACGAGTGCGGGCGCGAAGAAATCAAATAGGATGCGCTCGAGCTCGCGGATGCCGAACTTGCTGACCTTCAAGTTGGCCTCCAGGGCGCGCATGAGCAATTCCGGGGCCACGAACTCCACCTTCATGCCGTATTCCTTGGCAAGGCGCGCGATCTTGAGCAGCGCGATCTCGGCGACGACCATGCCCTGCAGGGGCTTGAACAGATACACCTTGTCGATGCGCCCCAGGATCTCCGGCCGAAACACCTTGGACTCCGACAGAAGCGATTTAAGCGCGTTGAGCTTCTCGTGATAATCGGTCATTCCCTGAGTCGCCTTGGCCACCTCCTCGGCGATGGCGTTGCTCGTCAGCACCACGATGGACTGGGTGAAATCCGCGGTCTGTCCCGTGCTTTGCTCGCTCAGGCGCCCGTCGCCCAGGACTTGCAGCAGCAAGTCGAAAACCGAGGGATGGGCCTTTTCGATCTCATCAAAGAGGATCAGCCGCCGGGGGTTGGCCATCATGGGACGCGTCAATTGACCGCCCGTCTCCGAGCCCACGAAGCCGACCGAGCTGCCGGTCAGGCGGCTTTTGGCCATTTCCGGGTTGGAGAGCTCGGAACAATCGAAGCGGAGCATGTCCTTTTCGCTGCCGAAGAGATGCTCGGCCAGGGCCTTGGCCAATTCGGTCTTCCCGGTTCCGGTGGGACCCATCATGAGAAGGCTGCAGATCGGACGGGTGCGCTCGTGCTTTCCCCAGCTCAACGAGACGAGGCGGGACGCGTCGACGAGGATTTCGTCTTGGCCCTTGATGCGGCCGCGCAAATGCTCGAGCAAAGCGGCCTCGTCGACGCAGTGGCTCTTGCTGTCGAGCGTCGAGCCTTCGACGAGCTGCCGCAATTTTTTCCAATCGGTCATTTTCTCAAGATCGGACATACCATCCCTCCTGCTCTTGCCGCCCGCACGTCCTCATGGAATCACCAGGCCGGTGTTGCCGGACCCGCGGACGACGACGCGCTCCTTAAGGCCGGGGGCCAGCAGCAGCGCCCCCGAGGCCAGGTCGACGAATCGGCTGTTCCAGGATTCCAGCGTGCCCGCGCCTCTAAACTCGACGCCGCAGCGCTGGCGGGGGCTTCGGCGCTGGATCTGAACACCGGACAGAT